>NZ_JBXWMI010000008.1:0-197319 GCF_059609765.1 Ruegeria sp. YTSC106 | reverse complement strand
CCGCCTCCACCGCCAAAGCCGCCGCCAGAGCCACCTGAGCCGCCTCCACCGCCAAAGCCGCCGCCAGAGCCACCTGAGCCGCCTCCACCGCCAAAGCCGCCGCCAGAGCCACCTGAACCGCCTCCACCGCCAAAGCCGCCGCCAGAGCCACCTGAACCGCCACCGGAGCCGCCTCCGCCGCCACCTCCACCGGGCAAGCTCCAGTTTCTCTGTTGGTTTTGCGTATCGATCAGGCAATCCTTGCCATTTGGTGCTCCACCGATTTCGAACAATCGGTGCACTCCACCATTTCCGTTTGAGACAAAGGGTGAAAAGCTTAGATGAACGCCTCTGCGAGACTTGTTCCAAGTGTCCACCGTTGTGTTGCCTTGCGCGGCTTCCAAACGAAAACCGCCTTGCTCAGTCGCAGACAACCAAACGGAGGATGCTGAATCACGCGTGCGTCCGATGTAAAGCAACTCACCTAAAGAACCGCACTGCTGCGCCATCACTTCAGCTGCGAAACTGGAAGTTGCGAAAAATGTCGCTGCCAGAAACCTAACTGAACGCAGTCGCCTTTGGGTTGACCTTTGCATATCTCAATCTCGCACCGTTTCGTGGCATTGGGGGCAAGCATTCAGACCTGCTGGCGGATAAACAAGGGTATTGGGTTCGTCTCATAAACAAATATTCGAATGTTGCGATTCAGAGACGGGGAATCGAGGGCAGCCCGCAGGCGCCGGTCAAGCAGATTGCCTTAGCCTTGCAGAACGATTGCTACAATTCCAGTTTCTAACCGCATCGCCGAAGGCTTCGAACAGGGGGCGCGAGACCGGATCATTGATCGCGTCCCATTCCGGGTGCCATTGAACCGACAAGGTAAAGCCGGGCGCATCCTTGATGTAAATCGCCTCGGGCGTCCCGTCCGGTGCATGGCCATCAATGACCACGCGCTGCCCAATCGTTTTGATGCCCTGACCGTGCAAGGTGTTGGTCATGACCTCGGCTGCGCCGAACAGTTTGTGAAAAACGCCTCCGTTTTCCAGTGTCACAACATGACGCAGAGCAAACTTTTCCTCCAGGGTTCCATCGGGCGGCATCCGGTGGTTCATCCGCCCCGGCAGATCGCGTATCTCGGGATAAAGCGTTCCGCCCATGGCAACGTTGACTTCCTGAAACCCCCGGCAGATGCCCAAAAACGGCGTACCCCTTTCAACGCAAGCGCGAACCAGCGGCAGAGTTATGGCGTCTCGTGCCCGGTCGAATTCGCCGTGTGCATCGGTTGCAGGTTCACCGTATTCTTCCGGATGCACGTTCGGGCGACCGCCAGTCAGCAGAAAGCCGTCGCAGACCTCCAGCAACTCATCGACCGACACGTAACGCGGATCTGCCGGTATCAGCAGCGGCAGACATCCTGACACGTTGGCCACGGCATCCGAGTTCATCGTTCCCCCAGCATGTGTGGGGTATTGGTCGTTCATGAGATACGAGTTGCCGATGATACCGACGACAGGCCGAGACATTCCGCTTTCCCTGCTGTTGTTATGACTGTCAAGGAAGCTAGCGGCAGCAGTTTTAACGTGCAAGAATACACGCCCTGCATGAAAGCGCAGGGACGTGTTCGAACACGCACTGTATGTCCTGATCTTTCCTGATTAATCGGAATTATTTCCCGAAAATAAGCAAAAAGAAGGAATATATCCACACTTCAACTGGAAAGACGCATAAATACAACGCTCTTGTTAAATCTCGCCGATCAGGCCAGCTGCCTCAATTCCCACCATTGCGGCCAGCGCATCATTGTCAGATGTGTCGCCGGTAACCCCCACGGCGCCGATCACGGCCCCCTTGCGATCACGCAGCAGAACTCCGCCCGGAACCGGCACGACCTGACCACCATAGACGCCATTCACAGAGGCCATGAAATAGGCCTGTGCTTCGGCGCGCTGCATCTGCGCGGTGCCCGCCATTCCCAGCATGACCGACCCATAGGCCTTGCCCTGCGCAATCCCGAAACGGCCCGGTGCAGCACCATCCTCGCGCTCAAACGCAATAACGTGCCCACCGGCATCCAGCACTACAACAGAGAGCGGCTTCAACTCCATCTCGTGGCCCTTTTCCAGAGTTTTGCGGATAATGGTGCGGGCTTTGCGTAGGGAAATTGACATCTGATGGTCCTCTTGTCGGATTGGAGTTCGAAAAAGCCCTCAAACGACCCGCCTGAGAGCCTTGATTGGGATTATCTTTGGCTGGCTTTCAACTCCAGCCGGCGCGCATGCAGGACCGGCTCGGTATAGCCCGAGGGCTGAACCCGACCCTTGAACACCAGATCGCATGCCGCCTGAAAGGCGATGCCGTCAAATCCCGGAGCCATCGGGGTGTAACCCGGATCGTTTTCGTTCTGGCGATCCACAACGGCGGCCATCTTCTGCAGAGCAGCCATTACCTGGGCTTCATCCACGATGCTGTGATGCAGCCAGTTGGCCAGCGCCTGCGACGAAATCCGGCAGGTCGCGCGGTCTTCCATCAGGCCGACATCGTTGATGTCAGGGACCTTGGAACAGCCCACGCCCTGATCGACCCAACGCACGACATAGCCCAGAATACCCTGCGCATTGTTTTCAAGTTCACGCGTGATTTCTTCGTCACTCAGGTTGCGTCCAGCCAGCAAAGGGATGGTCAAGAGATCCTTCAACGTGCCACGCGCACCCCCTGCCGCCAGCTCGTCCTGACGGGCCAGCACATCGACCTTGTGGTAATGCGTTGCATGCAGGATCGCGGCCGTGGGCGACGGCACCCAGGCACATGTCGCTCCGGCCATCGGGTGGCCGATCTTGGCCTCAAGCATATCGCCCATGCGATCCGGCATGGCCCACATACCCTTGCCGATCTGCGCCCTGCCCTTCAAACCACAGGCCAGACCAATATCGACATTGCGATCTTCGTAGGCCGCAATCCATGGCGTATTCTTGATGTCGCCCTTGGGCAGCATCGGACCCGCCTCCATCGAGGTATGTATTTCATCGCCGGTCCGGTCCAGAAAACCCGTGTTGATAAAGGCAACCCGTGATTTTGCAGCGCGAATGCACTCTTTGAGGTTGACCGAGGTGCGGCGTTCCTCATCCATGATGCCCAGTTTCACGGTATTGCGCGGCAGGCCCAGAATGTCTTCGACCATGTCGAATATCTCGACCGAGAGCGCGACTTCCTCGGGCCCGTGCATCTTGGGCTTCACCACATAGACAGAACCTTCGACAGAATTGCCCCCGTCTTGCTTCAGGTCGTGCATGGCGATCAGGGTGGTACACAGTGCATCCATCAAACCTTCGCCGATCTCGCGCCCTTCTGCGTCAAGCACGGCCGGGTTGGTCATCAGGTGACCAACGTTGCGCACAAGCATCAAGGACCGGCCTTTCAGCCTGGCCTGATCACCCGACGGAGTGGTAAAGCTCAGGTCCTCTGCCAGCTTCCGAGTGAACGTGGTGCCGCCCTTGGTGACCTCTTCGGTCAGGTCGCCATTCATGAGGCCCAGCCAGTTGCCATAGGCCACAACCTTGTCGGCAGCATCGACGCAGGCGACCGAGTCTTCACAATCCATGATAGTGGAAAGCGCGGATTCCAACCGGACATCTGCAATGCCTGCGGGATCGGTCGCGCCTATGTTGCTTGTGGGGTCGATCATGATCTGGATGTGCAGACCTTTGTTTTTCAGAAGCACAAAGTCGGGCTTGTCCGCCGCGCCGCCAAACCCGGCAAATTGAGCAGGATCGCGCAGCGCAGGGGTCAACGCAACGTCGGTGATACCCAATTCGGTGACATCCGCCCATGATCCCGACGCCAGAGGCACAGCATCATCCAGAAACGCCTTGGCCCATGCGACCACCCGCGCGCCGCGCGCCGCATCGTAGCCACCGCTTGCCGGCAGATCACCCATTGCATCCGTTCCGTAAAGCGCATCATACAGGCTGCCCCAGCGCGCGTTGGCCGCGTTCAGGGCAAAGCGTGCGTTGGTAATCGGCACAACCAGTTGCGGACCTGGGGTCAGGGCGATCTCGGGGTCGACATTGGCCGTTTCAATCTGGAACTCGTCGCCTTCTTCAACCAGATACCCGATCTCTTTCAGGAAAGCCGCATATTCAGCGGCATTGGTGTTCTGCCCCTTTCGGGACATATGCCACCCATCGATGCGGCTTTGGATCTCGGCCCGTTTGGCCAGCAACTCACGGTTTTTCGGTCCCAGTTCGCTCACCATCCGCGCCATGCCAGCCCAGAACTTCTGCGAAGAGACGCCCGTGCCCGGCAGCGCCTGCGTCTCGATGAACTCAGCCAAAACCGGATCGATTTGCAGTCCGCTCAGGGTCTGTCTGTCCGTCATTTTCCTGCTCTCCTGCGATTGTGCGCCGTTGTATGCATCGTGACTTAGGCGGAAAGTTTCCGATAGGCAACTTTCATCCCGTCATTTGGGGCATTCGCTTCAGCTTGAAGCTGTTTCAAAAACCACAAGGCAATGGCGGGGGCCGGTTGCAGCGCCCGAACGAAGCCCCTAACGTCGCGCAAGTCCCGAACAGATACGAGGCCCAAGATGCGCGACGCTGCCCCCACCACGATCTACCTGAAAGACTACACACCGTTTGGCTACCTGGTGGACAGCGTGCACCTGACCTTTGATCTGGCCGCGCACGCCACGCGCGTCACCTCGCGCATTGCGTTCCGGCCCAATCCCGACGCCACTGACCGCACATTCTTTCTGCACGGGGAAGAACTGAACTTGATCCACGCCGCCATTGACGGTGCCGACGTCGAGCCAGACGTGACCGACAAAGGACTAACCGCGGATGTCCCCGACGCGCCGTTCCTGTGGGAATCCGAGGTGGAAATCGACCCCGGCAACAACACCGCGCTGGAGGGTCTGTACATGTCGAACGGGATGTACTGCACACAGTGTGAGGCGGAAGGTTTCCGGAAGATAACTTTTTATCCTGACCGGCCGGACGTGATGTCCACGTTCACCGTGCGCATTAATGGTGACTTGCCGGTTTTGCTGTCGAACGGCAACCCGTCGGGCAAGGATGAAGGCTGGGCCGAATGGGTCGATCCATGGCCCAAACCTGCCTATCTGTTCGCGCTGGTCGCCGGTGACCTGATCGCACATCCCGGTCAGTTCACCACCAATTCGGGCCGAAACGTTGAGCTGAACCTCTGGGTTCGCCCGGGTGACGAGGGCAAGTGCGCCTTTGGCATGGAGGCTCTGAAAAGATCGATGAAATGGGACGAAGACGTCTATGGCCGCGAATACGATCTGGACGTGTTCAACATCGTCGCCGTCGATGACTTCAACATGGGCGCGATGGAGAACAAGGGGCTGAACATCTTCAACTCGTCCGCCGTTCTCGCCAGTCCCGAAACTTCGACCGACGCCAATTTCGAACGAATCGAGGCGATCATCGCGCATGAGTATTTCCACAACTGGACCGGCAACCGCATCACCTGCCGCGACTGGTTCCAGCTGTGCCTCAAGGAAGGTCTGACAGTATTCCGGGATGCGCAATTTACCTCCGACATGCGCTCGGCCCCGGTGAAACGCATCCACGATGCCATAGACCTGCGTGCCCGGCAGTTCCCCGAGGACAACGGTCCGTTGTCGCATCCTGTGCGCCCAGAAAGCTTTCAGGAGATCAACAACTTCTACACCGCTACCGTCTATGAGAAGGGTGCCGAGGTCATCGGCATGCTGAAACGGTTGGTCGGGGATGCGGCCTATGCCAAGGCGCTAGACCTCTATTTTGAACGCCATGACGGTCAGGCCTGCACGATCGAGGATTGGCTGAAGGTTTTCGAAGACACCACCGGGCGTGATCTGACACAATTCAAACGTTGGTACAGCCAGTCGGGCACTCCGCGCGTCAGGGTCGAGGAAGACTGGGCCGACGGCACGTATACTCTCACGCTGAAACAGCGAACCGACCCCACGCCGGGACAGGATGAGAAACTGCCGCAGGTCATCCCCGTCGCAATTGGCTTGCTTGGACCCAACGGCGATGAGGTTCACGCGACCGAAGTGCTGGAACTTGCACAGGCCGAACAGAGCTTTGAGTTCACCGGCCTAACGGCGAAACCCACGCCCTCGATCCTGCGCGATTTCTCGGCACCTGTTATCCTGGAGCATGACCAATCGAACGCGGAGCGCGCGTTTCTTCTGGCGCATGACACGGACCCGTTCAACCGATGGCAGGCTGGACGAGATCTGGCACAGGACACCCTGATGCGGATGATCCTGGAGGATGCGGCACCGGATACCGATTACCTTGACGGAGTGTTGGCCGTGCTGCGCAATGACGAACTTGACCCGGCCTATCGTGCGTTGATGCTGGGATTGCCGACACAGTCGGAATTGGCAGCAGCCCTGCATGACCGCGGTCAAACGCCCGACCCTATGGCGATCTGGGCCGCGGTGGAAACGCTGCGACAGGCAACTGCCCAGAACGTACAGGATTTGCTGCCCCGCCTGGATAGTGAGGCTTTGGTGGACGGTCCCTACAGCCCAGACGCCGAACAGTCCGGCAAACGGGCACTTGGCAGCGCCGCGCTGGCACTGACCTCTCGTCTGGACGGCGGGGCGATGGCGGCTGAGGCGTATGACAAGGCAGACAACATGACATTGCAACTGACTGCATTGTCTTGCCTTCTTCGCGCCCGCAAAGGTGAGGCTCAGTTGGCTGCCTTCCACGACCAGTGGCGGCACGACCGACTGGTGATGGACAAGTGGTTTGGCTTGCAGATCGCAATGGCGGCACCAGAGGCGGCAGCCACAACAGCCGCGACTCTGACCAGGAATTCAGATTTCAACTGGAAAAACCCGAACAGGTTCCGCGCCGTCATGGGCGCCCTGGCGATGAACCACGCAGGGTTCCACCAGCCGGATGGTGCCGGGTATGCCCTGCTGGCAGATTGGCTGATCCGTCTGGACCCGGTGAACCCACAGACCACTGCTCGAATGTGCTCTGCGTTCCAGACCTGGAAACGGTATGATGAAGATCGTCAGGCCCTGATGCGTGCGCAGCTTTCCCGCATTGCGGAAACACCGAACCTGTCGCGGGACACAACCGAAATGGTGTCCCGCATCCTCGGCGCATGACGCCTTACAGCTTCGCCCGTAGCAACCGGAACTTAAAAACGCTGGCCATCCTGGCCAGTGTTTACGTGGCGTTGCTGGCATTGGTTGTCCTGTTTGACACGGCCTGGTGGATCGCCGGGCTGCTTTCGTTGGCCACCTTGCCCGCACTTTGGGACTTGGTTCAGAACACCGGCGCGGGCATGCACGTGGATCAGGATGCAATAAGCTGGTTCACGGGAAATCGACAGGGAGAGATCGCATTGCGCGACATCGACCATTTCCGCTTTGACACCCGTTGGGATTTCTCCGTTCGTGTGTCGATTGTTCTGCATTCCGGTAAACGAATCCGTCTGCCGGATGAGTCGCGTCCGGCGCATCGGGATTTGGAAACCCTTCTAAACCAAGCCGGAATTCGCGTAGAACGGCATCATTTCACCGTTTTCTGAAACACTGGACCTTTGAAGGGTGAATTGGACACTAAAAAGGAAAACTATTCGGCAATATACTTGATTTGAACCCGATATCCCGCCAGACTTCGGTGTCAGTTATCAGTTTTTTCAGTTTTGAGTTTCGCCATGTTTCGGTCGCTAAGGGCACTGTTCGCCCCATCCACAGCCAGTCCTACAAATACTTCAGCAGACCTGTGCGCGACAAAATCCGCGCTGGCGGCAGCCTTGCCCGAGCAGGGCCAGCTCAATATTCCTGTCGCAAAAACCGGCAGCGACGATCTGATCGGACATTCCACAATCGAACATGGCCGTTACCTGACCCGGCAGGACCGCTGGACGGAATTGTCGGAAAAGATGCGCGTGGCTGATCAGGATCGCGCCGCTGTTTCAGATGGTATGCCGGTTGCCGATCTGTTGGCGTTCGGCGCCAGATCTGACGTGGTCCTGGCTGCTGAACATGCGCTTTCGGATGGCAACGCCATCTCGGATTACGACCTGTTGGGCGGCATCTCGGAACTTGAAGGCGAGATGGCGGACAACCCCGATGATCCAATGATCGCCACCGTCGTAGCCCTTGCCCATATCGATCTGGCATGGGCTTGGCGCGGCACGGCCTCGGACACGACGCTGCCACCCTTGCACCGGTCACGCTGCGCCGCTCATTTTGACCGCGCCGCAGCGATCCTGCCTAAGTGCAGGAAAAACGCCCCCGACAGCCCCCTGATTGCAGCGGCCCGGTGTGCATTACTGGCTGGTCAACGCAAATCCAACGCGCGGGTGTCTGACGAATATGAACGCCTGATCACTCTGGATCCACACAATCAGCGCCACATGCGAGCCATGGGCAGCCACCTTCTGCCCCGCTGGTTCGGCAGTTACGAAGAGCTGGAGCTGCAAGCCTTGCGCACGGCCGCCAGAACACAGGATATCTGGGGCGCGGGCGGATACACATGGGTTCAGTTTGACGCCCTCGCACTGGACGACGAGGCCTGTGCCCGCGTTGATATAGAGTATTTTCTTGAAGGTCTGCGCGATATCGTGCGCCTGCGGCCCGATCAGCAGATGATTAACATGCTATCATCTTACTGTGCGATCACCGTCCAGAACGGCCAGGGTCTGAACGATCAGGCTGACCTTGTCCGGTCTCAGATGCGCGACACGGCAAATTGGCTAATCCGAGATCATCTGACAGAATTGCACCCCTTGATCTGGGCGCACGCGGCCAACGGGTTCAACAACTCTGTCCGCATCAACTCACCCGAACGATTTGCTGCGCGCGGTCAGCGCGATGCCTTGCGCGCGATCTCGGATCTGTTTCGGGAAGAACTGCGCAGCGGTATGGATGTGACATTTACACCATCGGGTCTGCAGTTTTCCCAGAACTGAACACGACAGGATTCCCCCTTGCCCCTTGGCCCTGCCGGGCCTAATACGCAGGCTTAGACTTCTGCGGAAATGAGGCGCGCCATGCTCGATCTGACATACGAAATGCCCAAACCCAAAACCATTGCCGGGGCCAAGCACGATTGGGAACTGGTAATCGGGATGGAGGTGCATGCTCAGGTCTCATCCAATGCCAAACTGTTTTCGGGTGCATCCACCCAATTCGGGGCCGAACCGAATTCAAACGTGGCCTTTGTGGACGCGGCGATGCCGGGGATGCTGCCGGTGATCAACGAATACTGCGTGGAACAGGCGGTGCGCACCGGGCTGGGCCTGAAGGCGAATATCAACCTGAAATCAGCCTTTGACCGCAAGAACTACTTCTACCCCGACCTGCCGCAAGGATATCAGATCTCCCAGCTTTATCATCCGATTGTGGGTGAAGGCGAAGTGCTGGTCGAGATGGGGGACGGCACCGCACGAATGGTGCGGATCGAGCGTATCCACATGGAACAGGATGCGGGCAAATCGATACACGACATGGACCCGCATATGTCTTTCGTCGACCTGAACCGGACGGGCGTTTGCCTGATGGAGATCGTTTCGCGTCCCGATATTCGCGGCCCCGAAGAAGCCGCTGCCTATATCGCCAAGCTGCGCCAGATCATGCGGTATCTGGGCACCTGCGACGGGAACATGCAAAACGGCAACCTGCGCGCCGACGTGAACGTCTCGATCTGTTTGCCCGGTGCGTATGAGAAGTATCAGGAAACACAGGACTTTTCGCATCTCGGCACACGTTGCGAGATCAAGAACATGAATTCGATGCGCTTTATCCAGCAGGCGATCGAGGTCGAAGCCCGCCGACAGATCGCCATCGTCGAAGGAGGAGGCACCGTCGAGCAGGAAACGCGTCTGTATGACCCGGACAAGGGCGAAACCCGTTCCATGCGGTCAAAGGAAGAAGCGCATGATTACCGTTACTTCCCCGACCCTGACTTGCTGCCGCTGGAGATCGAACAGACTTGGGTTGATGATATCGCCGCCAAACTGCCGGAATTGCCCGACGACAAAAAGGCGCGCTTCATCAGCGAATATGGCCTGACCGATTACGATGCTTCGGTTCTGACCGCCGAGGTGGAATCCGCCGCCTATTTTGAAGAGGTCGCAAAGGGCCGCAATGGCAAACTGGCTGCGAACTGGGTCATCAACGAACTGTTCGGTCGGCTGAAGAAAGAAGACCACGACATCACCGATTCACCCGTGTCACCAGCACAATTGGGGGGGATTATCGACCTGATCTCGTCGGATGCGATCTCGGGCAAGATTGCCAAGGATCTGTTCGAAATCGTTTACACAGAAGGCGGTGATCCGGCGCAGATCGTTGAAGATCGTGGCATGAAACAGGTGACCGACACCGGTGCCATCGAAGCCACTTTGGACGAGATTATCGCCGCCAACCCGGCACAGGTCGAGAAGGCCAAGGTGAACCCGAAGCTTGCGGGCTGGTTCGTGGGCCAGGTCATGAAAGCGACCGGCGGCAAGGCCAACCCGAAAGCCGTCAACGAACTGGTCAGCAAGAAGCTGGGGTCGTAAACCTTTCATTTTGTACAAGCCTGCCAGCAATCTTTGGCGGGTTTGTGCAATGGAAAACATCGCGATTTCTTGTGTTTTGAGGTCAAGCCTTCGGCTTGACTTCCCCCTGTTTGCGCTCTTTCTTCCGTTCCAGAGAGGTGCGCCATTATGCAAGACAGATTTGATCAGGAACTTGAAGACCGGCTGGTGCGTTATGCCGCCATCGACAGTCAAAGTGACGAGACATCCCCATCGACACCGAGCACTGAGATCCAGTTCAACATGCTGAACCTGTTGCGCGATGAACTGACCGGGATCGGCGCGCAGGATGTGAAGATGACAGGCGACAGTGTGGTTGTCGCGACCATTCCCGGAACAGCACCGGGTCCGACCGTGGGTTTTTTGGCTCATGTCGATACGGCTCCTCAGTTTAACGCGACCGGCGTCAAGCCGCGGGTGATCAAGGGGTATAACGGTGGCGATATCACCTTCCCCGACAACCCGGAACTGGTTCTTTCCCCGGACGAAAACCCCTATCTGGCCGAAAAGATCGGCCATGACCTGATCACCGCATCGGGCACGACTCTGCTGGGTGCGGATGACAAGGCCGGTGTGTCGATTCTGATGACCATGGCACGGCACTTGATCGAAAATCAGGACATCCCACATGGCCCGATCCGCATCGCGTTTACTCCGGATGAAGAGATCGGCCGGGGTGTCACGGAGCAATTGCCCAAGGATCTGGGAGTGGATTTTGCCTATACGCTGGACGGGCAGCAAGCGGGTGAGATCGAGTACGAAAGTTTCTCGGCCGACCGCGCCGTGATCAGGATCGAGGGCGTTTCGATCCATCCCGGGCTGGCCAAGGAAAAGATGGTGAATGCCACGCATCTGGCGGCGAAGATCGTGCAGACATTGCCTCAGGCCACCATGACGCCCGAAACCACAGACGGGCGCGAAGGCTTCATCCATGTCACGGACATGAACGGCGGATCATCCGAGATGGAGATCAAGCTGATCCTGCGTGATTTCGAGATGGACGGGCTGGAGGTGCAACGGGACATCGTGCGTCAGGTCTGCGCCGCCGTGCAGGCCACGGAATCGCGCGCATCCATCACCTGCGACATCAGCCACCAGTACCGCAACATGCGTTATTGGCTGGAAAACAACATGACCCCGGTCGAGCTGGCGCGGGATGCGTGTCGCGAGTTGGGGATTGAACCGCTTTCCATACCGATCAGGGGCGGCACGGACGGATCGCGCCTGACCGAATTCGGCACCCCCTGCCCCAACATCTTCACCGGGATGCAATGCGTCCACGGCCCGTTGGAGTGGATTTCAGTGCAGGACATGGCGCTGGCGACGGAACTGTGCCTGTCGGTTGTGACCAAGGCAACACAGGCTGAAGCGAATGGACCGAGCTGAATTCCGCCAGATGGGCAACGGCCCTTTCACCCGGGGGGCAGCGTGTTAAGTTGGCGCGGAAACGCATTTAGGAACAGTAGATGAAGCGCTACGAATACAAGGTCATCCCCGCCCCGCAAAAAGGTGTCAAAGCCAAAGGCGTGAAAACGGCTGAGGGCCGCTTTGCCGTCTCGGTCGAGCAACTGCTGAATCAGATGGGTCAGGATGGCTGGGAATACCAGCGGGCCGAGCTGCTGCCCAGCGAGGAACGCTCGGGTCTGACCGGATCGACCACGAACTGGCGCAATGTGCTGGTGTTTCGCCGCGTGGTGGAAGAAGAAGTCGATGCCTCGTGGGTCGGTGCAGCACCTGAGATGGATGACACCCCACTGGCCCAGCCGATCCCGGGCCCCGACGAGGTGCAGGCACCGAAACCAATTGCAGCAGAGGCGGACGAGCCTCCTTTGTCGTTGAAGCGGACTGATGACGCACCTGATGCAAGCGGCACGTCGAAAACATAGTCTTGGTGACTGGTACGGCCGCCGGACCGAATGCAATCGGCCTGTGGCCTTGTGCAGAACGTCCGTTTTTGCCCTGACGTTCGTCAAGTCGATCCGGGTACGGCCCGTGTCTTCATAACCATATTGGCAAGCAATAAGGGCTATACCCTCAGGGAATCTGTGGCATGTTAGCCGGATATTCTGGAGGGACATCGAAATGGCTATTCGGCAGACACAAGGGCGGGCACGCCTGTATGACAGCATTCTCGACACGGTCGGTGACACGCCGTGCATTCGGGTCAACCGGATCGCGCCAGAGCATGTGACCGTCTATGTAAAGTTCGAGGCCTTCAACCCGGCAGGCTCGGTCAAGGACAGGCTGGCGTTGAATATCATCGAGGCAGCAGAACGGGACGGGCGGCTGAAACCCGGACAAACCGTTGTCGAAGCGACCTCTGGCAACACCGGGATCGGGCTGGCCATGGTATGCGCGGCCAAGGGATACCCTCTGGTCGTGACGATGGCCGAGAGCTTCTCGGTCGAGCGGCGAAAGCTGATGCGGTTCCTGGGCGCGAAGGTTGTTCTGACGCCAAAGGCGCAAAAAGGGTTCGGCATGTATACCAAAGCCAAGGAACTGGCCGAGGAAAACGGATGGTTCCTTGCCAGCCAGTTTGAAACTTCTGCCAATGCCGATATTCACGAAAACACGACGGCGCGGGAAATTCTTGCCGATTTCGAAGGGCAACGACTGGATTATTGGGTGACGGGCTATGGGACCGGCGGCACCGTTTCGGGTGTTTCACGTATATTGCGGAAAGAGCGTCCCGAAACAAAAATCATACTGACCGAACCGGCCAACGCAGCCATCGTGTCATCGGGTTACGTCAACACCCGAAACGATGATCACCAGCCGACCGAAAGCCATCCAAGTTTCGAACCCCATCCGATTCAAGGCTGGACACCGGATTTCATCCCGTGGGTCCTGCAGGAAGCCATCGACAATTCCTACTATGATGAGCTGATCCCCATTCCCGGGCCAGAAGGGATAGAATGGTCTCGCCGGCTTGCCTCGGAGGAAGGGATTTTCACAGGGGTTTCAGGCGGGTCAACCTTTGCGGTGGCCATGAAGTTGGCGGAATCCGCGCCGGAAGGGTCCGTTATGCTGGTCATGCTGCCGGACACCGGCGAGCGTTACTTGTCGACCCCGCTATTCGAGGGAATCGAAGAGGGCATGACGGAGGAAGAATATTCCATCTCGGCATCGACGCCGTCCGCACAGATGAAGGCGGACTGACACGCAAAGATCATCAGTCACCAATATCCAGAGCCAGCGCGTGGATGCGCGGCACGATGTCGCCGAGCGCCTTGTGTACGGCACGGTGGCGGGCGACGCGGGATTTACCTTCAAATGCGCTGGCACGGATGCGGACGTTGAAGTGACTTTCGCCGCCTTCCTGATAGCCCGCATGGCCCCTGTGGCTTTCGCTGTCGTCGATCACTTCAAGCTCGCGCGGATCAAAGGCGGCTTGCAGGCGGGTTCGGATTTCGTCTGTCACACTCATTTTTTCGCTCAGCGGCAAAAATATTGCCGCACCCCTCTTCTACTTTCGGCTGCTTAGATTAAACTGCTGCCTCCGAGTCGAAAAGACGCGTTCTTGAGGATTAGAGCATGGCGAAATCAGACCCCTTCGGATTCGATATGTCCGTTTCCAGCGCCAAGAAGAAGAACCCGCGGGGTCGTCGAGGCATGTCAGGTGCGTCCGAAACCTCTGTCCGGGTTTGTGATCACGAGGGATGTGAAGAGCCGGGTAAGTTCCGCGCGCCGAAGGCACCTGATGTCCTGGATGATTTCTTTTGGTTCTGTCAACAGCACGTGCGGGAGTATAACCAAAAATGGAACTTCTTTGACGGCACCACCGAGGCCGAATTGAACGCGCAGCGATCAAAAGACAAAGTGTGGGAGCGCGAGACCAAGCCGATGGGCGACCCCGAAGCGCGCGCTTGGGCCCGTTTGGGGATCGAGGATCCGCATCAGGTGCTCGGCGCCAACAGCACGCAGAACAAGGGCCGCAACACGGGTGGCGGACGCCGCCTGCCGCCGACCGAACGCCGTGCGATCGAGATTCTCGAGGCAAATGACGGCTGGACCAAGGCTGAAGTCCGCAAGGCATACAAGAAACTGATCAAAGTGCTGCACCCGGACATGAACGGTGGCGACCGCTCGCAGGAAGAACAATTGCAAGAGGTCGTCTGGGCCTGGGATCAGATCAAGGACAGCCGGAACTTCAAGTAACGGTCACAGCTTTCCCTGCTTTACTCCGCGGCACGCTCAACCTGAATGGTTGGGTGCCGCGGATGACACAACCTGAAACAACTGCGCTATTTCGGTGCGGAAATCTGTTTCAATCCCCGTGAAAGTGGTGGAGGATTCGGGCAGGTATTTTCAGGGATCAGCTACATTGCGCACGACCATTTTCCTGTTGCTCGTCTCGCTATGCGGGCTCATCGCTGCCAGTTTCATTCCGACTGATGCCGATTGGCTGTTCCTTTTGGCGTTGATTTGCGTGATGGCCAGCGCAATCCTTTTCGTAAGGGCCTGGTTCAGGTGGCGCAGGGCCAATACATGGATCATCGTGGACGGGTCGAACGTCATGCACTGGAAAGAAGGCACCCCGGATCTGGGCACGTTGAAGAAGGTCCTTGAGACTTTGAAGCAAGCCGGGTTCAAACCGGGCGTCATGTTCGATGCGAATGTCGGGTACAAGGTCGAAGGTCACTATATGAACGACCGGACGCTGAGCCGCGCCCTGGGCTTGCGCGCCAAGCAGGTCATGGTCGCCCCCAAAGGCACGCCAGCGGACCCGCTGATTTTGCAGGCGGCGCGGGACAGCAAGGCACGCATCGTCACAAATGACAGGTTTCGGGATTGGGTAGACGAGTTTCCGGATGTGTTGAACGCGGATCGCCTCGTGAAAGGCGGCTTTCGCAAAGACCAGCTTTGGTTTTCGCTGTAGGCAAGCGACGGTCGATGCAAGGCAGAAACGCGCAAGGCCATGAAAATGGCGCTGCGTCCTGAAGTAGCCCATGGCAATCGATCCGAGAAAACACATTTGAAGGAACTTGCTGAGACAAAGGATCAGACCAGAGTCAGTTCGAATTTCAACTATTCGGATTTTTGTCCGGGTATGAGCTTCGCAATGCGATTGCTTCCCGGCGCTTCAAACAACTTAAGCGAGTCTGTTGCGACTCTGCAGTGCCGTCACGCAATTCGGGGAACAGTGCGAGCAGTTCTTCAACGTCCTCACGGCGAAAAGACTTCAGCGCCATATCACCCAGAAACAAGCTTTCGGTTGGCAATCCGTTCGACATCAGTATGGCGTGGCGACTGCAGGCAATATGGTAGTAAGTGACGCACTCATTGGATCGAACCCGATGAATGGTTTTGTCGTTGATCAGATGAACTGCTGCGGTGAAGATTTTTGCCTCTCCAAACAACAATTCTGCGCGCCACCCTTCCAGAACAATTCTGTGTTGCGGGGAAACGTACAAATCACGGCTAGGCAAGTTTTTTCCTATCGCTCCTTTTTCGATGCAAACGGGCCTCAATTGCGGGTTACGTTTCAAATCTTCCGCCTTCAGAGTCCTTTTTCCGATCCACTTAACTGGAAGAATTTCCCCACTGGAAGCACGCACTTTATCCCCAACTGATAGTTCCTCAACAGCGCGATAGCCCTTTTCAGTTTCGATCAGCGTACCCTTCACGAAACACGGTACTGTTCCGGCCGGAAGAGCGACGGTCACGATGAGAGAGTCATTGTTACCGTTACCGGGACCTGTCGACGCGAATACCTCGACGGTCAGTTGCGTGTTTGGAGGAATAACAACACCAGAGGTCAGATCGACAGTCAAAACGCCGTTCGGTGAAATCGAAACGGAATAATCACTTGGGGCCAGTCCTCCTGTCCCTGAAACAATCACATTCCACGAAGCGCCTGCTTTGGTGGCCGTGTATTGCTGCATAACGGAAGACGATCCACTTGGGATGGCAATCGAAGAGGGACCCTGAATTGTTAGCGACATTCGAACCTCTACCGTTTAACACCAAGCCGAAAGCTACTTATGCGCAGACAATGAAATAGTTTAACTCGATGAATTCTCAAATTGCAATTTGAGCAATTCAGAAATTGGATGACCTACGCCTCACGTTGGAAATTGCACCATCTGAGATCTGCGTAGCGAGCCGCGAATATCGGAGCGTAAGGTAGCCCGGTGTCAATAAGGCCAGTTTCAAAGAAACACCCGCCTAAGTTCGCACACGCGCCTCTTTCCCTTGCCCTTGCCCGCAATATGTTGCACCACACACGGGTTCAAACCCGGCAAGGCGGGGCAAAGGATAAGGACAAGGCGCATGGCTGACGGATCGATCGATATCAACGCAAAACCTACCGAGGATATCTCGGTCCGTGACGTGTTCGGCATTGACAGCGACATGGCGGTCAAAGGTTTTGCCGAGCGCAGCGACCGAGTGCCGGCCATCGACCATACCTACAAGTTCGATCCGGAAACCACGCTGGCGATTCTGGCGGGCTTTTCCCATAACCGTCGTGTCATGATCCAAGGGTATCACGGCACCGGCAAATCGACCCACATTGAACAGGTGGCCGCCCGTCTGAACTGGCCTGCCGTACGTGTGAATCTGGACAGCCATATCAGCCGGATCGACCTGATCGGCAAGGATGCGATCAAACTGCGCGACGGCATGCAGGTGACTGAGTTCCACGAAGGCATCCTGCCCTGGGCGCTGCGCAACCCGGTCGCCATCGTGTTCGACGAATATGATGCGGGCCGCGCCGACGTGATGTTCGTGATTCAGCGCGTGCTGGAGCATGACGGCAAGCTGACCCTGCTGGACCAGAACGAGATCATCACGCCGAACCCGAATTTCCGCCTGTTTGCCACTGCCAACACGGTCGGTCTGGGCGACACGACGGGTCTGTATCACGGCACGCAGCAGATCAACCAGGCGCAGATGGACCGCTGGTCGCTGGTGTCGACCCTGAACTACCTGAGCCATGATGCAGAGACGATGATCGTTCTGTCGAAGGCGCCGCATTACAACACCGCAGAGGGCCGCAAGACCGTCAGCCAGATGGTCACCGTCGCCGACCTGACCCGAACCGCCTTCATGAATGGCGATCTGTCCACCGTCATGAGCCCGCGGACCGTCATCAACTGGGCCCAAAACGCCGAGATCTTCCGCAATGTGGGCTATGCGTTCCGCCTGTCCTTCCTAAACAAGTGCGATGAGTTGGAGCGTCAGACCGTGGCCGAGTTCTATCAGCGCTGCTTCGATGAGGAGTTGCCTGAGAGTGCCGCGAGTGCAAGCTTGGGGTAAGCACCCAAATTGCGCCCGTTCCGGGCGCAATGCCTCCGGCGGGGATATTTTGGGCCAGATGAAGTCGGATCCGTTACAGTTTTCAACGCCGGGCAGGTCATTTTGATGAGGTCTTAAGGACATGGCACAGAAGAACGACAACCCTGCTGATCCGTTCAAGAAGGCCCTGGCCGAAGCCACCAAGGTCATGGCCGATGATCCCGAGCTGTCGGTGACTTATACCGTCGACCCTTCGGGCATGTCGGGCGAGTCGATGCGGCTGCCACAGGTCTCGCGCCGGATGACGCGTGAAGAAGTGCTGTTGGCGCGCGGCACGGCGGATGCCTTGGCGTTGCAGCGCAAGTATCATGACGACGCGACCCATGCGCGCTATGCGCCCCCGGGCGATATGGCGCGGGATCTGTACGAGGCGATGGAGACCGCCCGCTGCGAAGCGATGGGCGCGCGGGATATGCCGGGCACCGCCAGCAACATTGATGTGAAGATCGGGCACGAAGCGATCCGGCGGGGGTATGATCAGTGCAAACAACCCGCCGATGCTCCTCTGTCGGTTGCGGCAGGGTACCTGATCCGGCATCTGGCCACCGGTCGTGATCTACCCCCTGCCGCTGAAAATATCATGAACCTGTGGCGTGGGTTCATCGAAGAGCAAGCTGGTGGAACGCTGGAAAATCTGGACGAAATCCTCTCGGATCAGGCGGAATTCGCCAAATTCGCCCGTCAGGTGATCAAGGATCTGGGATATGGCGACCAGCTTGGGGATGACCCAGATGAGCTGGACGACGAGCAGGAAGACCAGGCCGAGGAAGACGCCGAGGACCAGCCCGATCCCGACAGTACCGGCCAGGACGATCAGGACGATCAGGACGCGGATGCGACCCCTGAGCAAACTCAGGAGGAGCAGCAGGATCAGTCTCAGGCCCAGGTCTCGATGGATGAAATGGCCGAGGACGAGATGGGCGACGAGGCTGAGATGCCGGATGGCGAAGCGCCGCTGGAGCCACCTGCCCCGCCGCCTGCATCCGAGGCAGACCCGGATTACAAGGTCTATCTGGACACCCATGACGAAGAGATCGCCGCTGAAGACCTGGCGGAACCTGCCGAGCTGGAACGCCTGCGGGCCTATCTGGATCAGCAGTTGGAACCGTTGAAGGGGGCGGTATCGCGTCTGGCCAACAAACTGCAACGCCGCCTGCAAGCGCAGCAGAACCGCAGCTGGGAATTCGACCGCGAGGAAGGTATTCTGGACGCGGGCCGATTGGCACGCGTTGTGGCGAACCCAACCACACCGCTGAGCTTCAAGGTCGAAAAAGACACAGAGTTCCGCGACACGGTTGTCACGCTTTTGCTGGATAATTCGGGGTCTATGCGGGGACGGCCGATTTCGATCGCCGCCATCTGTGCCGATGTACTGGCGCGGACGCTGGAGCGGTGCAATGTGAAGGTCGAGATTCTGGGCTTTACCACGCGGGCGTGGAAAGGCGGTCAGGCACGTGAGGCGTGGCTGAATGATGGCCGCCCGCAACAACCCGGGCGTCTGAACGATCTGCGTCACATCATCTATAAAGGGGCCGATGCCCCCTGGCGTCGCGCGCGGCCCAATCTGGGGCTGATGATGAAAGAAGGCCTGCTGAAGGAAAACATCGACGGCGAGGCGCTGGAATGGGCGCACCGGCGGATGCTTGCACGGCGCGAGCAACGCAAGATCCTGATGGTGATCTCAGACGGCGCACCAGTCGATGACTCTACGCTGAGCGTGAACCCGGCCAACTCTCTGGAAAAACACCTGCGCGACGTGATCGCTATGGTTGAGAAGCGCAAGATGGTCGAATTATTGGCTATCGGGATCGGCCACGACGTGACCCGGTATTACGACCGGGCCGTTACGATTACCGATGTTGAACAACTGGCCGGTGCAATGACCGAACAACTGGCAGCCCTTTTCGACAGTGACCCGCGGGCGCGGGCGCGGGTAATGGGGATGAGAAAGGTCAGCTGAATCTGACTTTGCGTCCAGCGGGGGTATTTTCCCAATGATGGGGTGTTTGGCTTTGCTGAACATCGGCCTTTTCAAGCGGGGTGATCCCGTCTGGACTTTTTTTGAAATGCGCCTCAGGGTCACGCCCAAAAGCTGTGAATGAGGCCGCCCATGTTCCAATCCTTCAAAGTGACCGCCCGCCCTGAACAGGGGCCCCCGCGGCTGGCCGCCTTGCGCGAACAGATGGTGCAAGAAGGGCTGGACGGATTTCTGATCCCCCGTGCGGATGCGCATCAGGGCGAATATGTCGCGGCACACGATGAGCGTCTGGCCTGGCTGACCGGGTTCACGGGCTCGGCCGGGTTCTGCGCCGCCCTGCGCGACGTGGCCGGAGTTTTTGTCGACGGGCGGTATCGCACCCAGGTCAAGGCACAGGTTGCAGAGGATTTCACTCCGGTCCCCTGGCCAGAGGTGAGCCTGAGCGCCTGGCTGAAAGAGCGGTTGCCAAACGGGGGAAGGATCGGCTTTGATCCGTGGTTGCATGCGGCGGGGCAAATTTCAGGCACAGTAAGCGATCTGGAAGGATCGGGCATCGATCTGGTGAGATGCGAGAACCTTGTGGACCGGGTCTGGGCAGATCAGCCGGCCCCACCGATGAACCCGGTCAAGGCGCATCCGATTGAGTTTGCCGGGGAAGGTGCGGACAGCAAGATCGCCCGTCTGGCCGGCGACCTACGGCGGGCCGGACACACGGCAGCGGTGATCACCTTGCCGGATTCGATCATGTGGCTGTTGAATATCCGTGGGTCGGATATTGCCTACAATCCGGTGGCCCACGGTTTTGCCATACTGCATGCAGGAGGTCAGGTCGATCTGTTCATGGCGGCCGCGAAACTGGCCGGGGTAAGGGATCATCTGGACACACTGGTGACCTTGCGCGCGCCGGAAGATTTTCTGAATGCGGTTGCGGCTCTGGCCGGGCCGGTGCAAGTGGATAACGCTTCGGTGCCTCAGATCGTGGCGGATGCGTTAGGCGATGCGATGACGGATGGCGGCGACCCCTGTGCCCTGCCCAAAGCCTGCAAGAATGCACCTGAAATCGCGGGCAGCGCCGAGGCGCATTTGCGCGATGCAGTGGCGGTCATCGAAACGTTGCGCTGGCTGGACGAAAAGGCCCCGGGCAGCGTGACCGAAACACAGGTTGTCACCCGGCTGGAAGAAAACCGGCGTAAGGACAATGCGCTTCAGGACATCTCGTTCGATACCATTGCAGGCACGGGTCCGAACGGCGCGATCATGCATTATCGTGTGACCGAAGAGACCGACAGCCAGTTGGAAAACGGTCATATTCTGGTGCTGGACAGTGGCGGGCAATATCTGGACGGCACCACCGACATCACCCGAACCATTGCCATTGGTGACGTCGGAACAGAGGAGAAAACCTGCTTTACCCGTGTTCTGAAGGGCATGATTGGCATGTCGATGCTGCGCTGGCCTGCGGGCCTTGCAGGGCGGGATATCGAATGCGTGGCCCGCGCGCCGCTGTGGTCGGCGGGGCAGGATTTCAATCATGGGGTCGGGCATGGGGTCGGAGCCTATCTGAGCGTGCACGAAGGGCCGCAGCGCTTGTCGAAAGTCAGCCATGTACCGCTGCAACCCGGCATGATCCTGTCAAACGAACCCGGATATTACCGCGAGGATGCCTTTGGCATTCGAATCGAGAACCTTGTGGTGGTCGAAGAGGCGCCTGCCCTGCCCTCCAGCGACGCCGAACGCGCAATGCTGAACTGGCGTACTCTGACCTTTGTGCCGATTGACCGCAGGCTGATCATGGTCGAAATGTTGGCGGCGGACGAACGCGACTGGCTGAATGCCTATCACCGCGACGTTGCGGAAAAAGTCCGCCCAAGGCTGGGACAAGACGCGCAACTGTGGTTGGATGCCGCAACTGCCCCAATCTGACACCGGTCTGTTACACAGAACGGGCAGAGGAGAGGCCCAAATACGACGACGGAAGGAAATGGAATGGCTGAGATCACGATCCGGAAAGCGCCGGGCAAATGGTGTGTCCGCTCGGGCGGTGCGATTCTGGGCGAAACGAACAACGCGCTGGAACTGCATGAAGACGACAAGGATCCGGTGATCTATTTCCCGCGCGGTGATATTGCGATGGCATTTCTGGACCGGACCGACAAGGTAACGCACTGCTCTGGCAAGGGCGACGCGACGCATTTTTCCATCGTCAACAAGTCATCCGTGACCGCCAATGCGGTCTGGAGCTATGAAAACCCGGCCCAGGCAGTGGCCGAGATCAAGGACCATCTGGCATTTTATCCCGTCGAGTCGGTGAAGGTGGAGCAGATTTAAAGCCCTCATTTGACATCCTGTCGACCGCCGGTGACCCATTGGCAGCTCTGCGGCGCGCAATCTCTTGTCGAATCAAATCGATATGCAATCGCGCGTCATACGCGACCTGACGGTAGGCAAGCGGTAGGTTGAGGTTAGCAACGCTGGTATCCAGTTCCTCAATGCTGTCCGCCACTGCGTCTACGTCGCCCAGCGTCCGAGCCTGCCCCAATTCTTCCTCCAGCGCTGCGATTTTCTGATAGAAACGCCAGACACGGCGTTTCTGGAACCACACATACCCGGATGGAACGAGCCGCAAAAGCGGAGCGAGAAAAAGTAAAGGCAACAGCAATAAAAGAACCCGGCCAAACTGAGCAGCAATCCAATAGGGCAAAACGGCATGTAGAAAATTTGGCCCGGTGTTTATCAGCTCTTCAGCAACTTCGTTTAGTGGAGCGGGCGGAGACTCCGTTTTCGGGTATTCCCTTGAACTCTGCAATATGCCGGGCTGACCATGAATGATCTTCGCTGCGGTAACCAACCGATCTGCGACTGCCGGGTGCAGATCAGGCCCGGCAATCATTGATGCCCTCAAAGCTAAGATCTTTACGTCCTCGGGCGGTCTTGGAGGGTCGAGAGTGATTGACCCAGCGGGCACGGTAACCGAACTTGCCCCCCGGAGTTTCAATGCAAGCGCGTCGACCAACGCCATGGGGACGAATTCTATGTTAGGGTCAAAAATCGCATCCATGAGATATGGCGCATCCAGTGGTGCAACAAACAACGCAGCATCGGCTTTGCCGGAATAGAGCGCATCGATAGCATCAGGTCCTCCTGCATCCACAAGCGTAATGCCGGTATCCCTATGCCCCGCCGCTTCTATCAGGGCGATGGCAGCCGCACGGCTTCCGGACCCTTCTGCCCCAGCGGCAAGTCGGATGCCCTCCCATTCCCCCGCATTGCCACCAATTGGGCTGAGCTTTCCTCGAAACACCACCATTGGTTCAAGAAAAATGGCCCCCAACGATTGCAATCCACTTTCCCGAGGAAGATTCAGACCACCTTGAACAATCGCTACATCGACTTCACCGGAAACAAGCTTCTTTATGTTCTCTACAGAACCTGCGGTTTCAACCAAATCAATGTGAATGCCGTCTCGCGCCAGCTCTGCCTTGTAAAGCTGGCCGATCTGCCAATACCCCCCGCCGCTCACCCCGGTCGCTAGCCGTATGCTGCTGGGTGGTTTCAATCCAAGAATCAGAAACGCAATCATCCCGACAAACAGAATTGGAAGAAGAACAAAGATGAGTAGGCGCATGAATTCTCGCATTCAGATGATCCGAATTGACCCTTAAACCTCGCCTGTTCGCAATCTTCGCGTCAACGAAAATCAATCCAGCACAGCAGCGAATGACGCGTTGGGCGAAAAGTCCGGCTGGTGTTTGGCTTGCAAAAATGGCGCAACCTTGGTCGCGGAAAAGCTAAGCCGGCCGGAGTATTTCCGGAAACGACTCATTGTTCATCCAGCCGGTTCTTATTTCAGCTTCGCAAGAAATCTTGCTTCGAAGCCCACCTCACGCAGCTGTGGCATGCACGTGAGCGGCATTTGCGGCACACTTCTTCCGGATATCCACCGGAGGCTTCCATGCAGATTTCAAGACGCGGTTTAGCCGGGATGATCGGGGCTGGAGCAATTGCACCCGGAGCGCTTTGGGCGCAGCAGGATCCGGTTCTGGAGGCATTGCGCAGCACGCTGAACGGGCGTCGGACCGCGTTTGAAGCACAGATGGCGTACCTGAAAGATCGCGGCCAGCCGGATGTTGTGGCCGGGTTGCTGACCGCGATACGCTATGCCGACAGGCGGCGGGACGAGATCGTCGAGGTGATGCAGGCTGTGACCGGGCAGCGCTATGGCAATGACTGGTTCGAGTGGATGCTGTGGCAGGAACGAAACCCACAAATTGTCCCTCATCCTTCACTGATCCCGTTCAAGCGCGAGGTTCTGTTGGGGATCGACCCGAATTTCGATCTGTTTCTGCGGTCTGAGTATCTGCAACGTGACAGGATGAAGATCCGCCTGGAAGAGATCGCCTGGGGCGGCGTGTCCAAGGATGGTATTCCGTCCCTGGACAATCCCACCCTAATCTCTGCTTCTAATGCGGGGTATCTGAAGGGTGATGATCTGGTGTTTGGCGTCGCCATCAACGGCGATGAGCGCGCCTATCCTCTGCGGATCATGGGATGGCACGAGATGTTCAACGAGGTGATCGGAGGCGTGCCCGTGGCGCTGGCCTATTGCACGCTCTGCGGGTCGGGCATCCTGTTCGAAACCCAAGTGGCGGGGCGGCGAAAGCCGTTCGTTTTCGGGTCGTCAGGTTTCCTCTATCGATCGAACAAGCTGATGTTTGACCGCGAAACGCATTCGCTGTGGAACCAGTATACCGGCAAGCCTGTTGTGGGGCCTTTGGTGAACAGCGGCATCACGTTGAAACAGCGCCCGGTGGTGATCACGACATGGGCCAGCTGGAAGACCTCGCATCCCAAAACCCGTGTTCTGTCGCTGAACACCGGGCATCGGCGCAACTACGGATCGGGCGTTGTTTATCGCGACTATTTCGCCTCGAGCGAGCTGATGTTCCCGGCTGTTGTGGATCGGTCCCGGCATCGGCAGAAGGATTACATCTTTGCCGTGCGCCAGTTTGGCGCCGCCCGCGCCTGGCCTCTGGATGCGTTCAAGGGCAAACCGGTGATCAACGATGCGATCGGCCAGACACCTTTGGTTCTGATTGGCGATCCCAAAGAGCGTAGTGTGCGTGCTTATGAACGAAAATTTCATGAGTTCCGGGCAACGCAAAGCGGGTTGCAGGATAGCGCAGGGAACGGTTGGACCGTCACGGAAGAGGCTTTGATCGGGCCTGAGGGCGCGCGTTTGCCTCGGGTCGCCGGGCATATTTCGTACTGGTTTGCGTGGGACAATTATCTGGGTGACGCAGCCAGCGTGTATGGTGAGTGAAACTCAGGAATGCTCTTCAGCGGCCGTTGCCGCAAGCGCCCTGTTATATGCCTTGAGAGCGTCGACGTAATAGAGCGCGCCAACGGGTGTCTCGGATCCGTCTTTTTCCAGAATGATAACCGGAATGCAGGGGATGTCGTCACGATCGAAGTAAGGCATGGCGGCTTCCAGCGTGGCGCTGGCCTGAATGCACATGCCCTGTTCGATCAGCCCCTGTGCCTCTTCCTTCGTGATCGACCGTTGATCCCCAAGCGGACGCATCACTGCCCCGGCACGGAGCATTGCCAGCAGATACGCCTGCGGTCCCGCGGCCAGGTGGACATCACGTCGTTCCAGCTGGGTCAGGAAGAAAGACCGGTCCACCAGGCGTGAGGCCAGCGCCGTGGACATTGACACACTGACCATAACCGCAAGGCCGATCTGCCAGTCGCCGGTCAGCTCAAAGACGATCAGAGTGGTCGAGATAGGCGCCCCAAGCACCGCCGCAGCCACGGCCCCCATACCGGCAAAGGCATAAAGCGTGTGCGTGCCCGAAACGTCCGGCAACAACCCGGTCGCGATCAGCCCGAAGGCCAGCCCGGTCAGCGCGCCAACCATCAGAGAAGGCGAGAAAACACCGCCACCCATGCGCCCCCCCATCGTGATGGCAACCGCAACCGTTTTGGTCACCGCAAACAGGATTGCCGTTGTCAGCACCAGATCACCGGTCAAAGCGCGGATCGTGGTTTCATACCCAACGCCGATGATATGCGGAAACCAGATTGCCATCAGCCCCAGCATCGCCCCGGACACCGCAGGGCGCAGCCAGCCCGGAATTGACAGACGGTTCTGGATATGGCTGCCGATATCCTCGGCAAAGAAGATCGACCGCATCAGCAGCAACGCGACAAATCCGCAGATCAGGCCCAGGATCAGGAAGGCCGGAAGCTCGACATAAAATTGCAGCGATCCCGGCGTCTCGAGAGTGAACTCGGTCACGTCGCCATATTCCAGCCGGTTGATCACCGTTCCCGCGACCGAGGCGATGACGATTGGTGCAAAGGCGTGAACGGCGAAATGGCGCAGCACGACCTCGAGCGCGAACAATGCCCCGGCGATGGGGGCGTTGAAGCTGGCCGACACGGCCGCAGCAACGGCGCAGCCCAGCAGGTCACGGCCCGTGATCCCATCCGCGTGAATTCGGTTGCTGACCCATGTGGAGATGACCCCGGCCATATGCACCACCGGGCCCTCGCGCCCCGTTGACCCGCCCGAACTGAGAGTGATCAGCGAGGCAAAAAACGACGCGATGCCGGCCTTGACCTCGACCCGCCCGTCAGTGATGGCCGAACCTTCAATCACATCGGCAACCGACCTCACGCGCCCGTCATTGGTGAACCGGTTCAGGATCACGCCGACGATCAAACCGCCGATGATGGGAATGATCAGAACCATGAACCAAGGCAGTTTCTCGGCGTGGCTGTGCAGCAGCAGTATGTCATCGGTGTCGTAAAGATAGGCCTGCAACGCACGGATGGCCTTGCGGAAGCCGAGCGCCATGAAACCCGCTGCGATCCCGATGGCCAGTGCGATGAACCAGAACTGGATCTGGCTTGGCCCCCGGCGCAGCATCACCCGCCACGCATCCTTGATCGCGGCCAGAGCCTGATTGAACTGGTTGCGCAGAACGGTGCGGGTCGATTGGGTCATTGGCCCTCGGGGATCATCACTTAACCCTTAGTAAGCCACGGGGCGTCCATATAAAAGTGAGATAGCGACAGTGTGAGCACCAAATCACGCCACCGCCCCATCAGGCCTGCAACAGAGCCCGTGCTGCGGCACGAGCTTCTTCGGTAATGGTATCGCCCGCCACCATGCGGGCGATTTCGTCCACCCGATCCGATTCGGCCAGGGGGACAACCGTGGACAGGGTTTGCCCATTCGCGACCTGTTTCTGCACCCGCCAGTGATGCGCTGCCCTTGCGGCAACTTGCGGAGAGTGTGTGACAACCAGAACCTGCCCGCCCTGCGCCAATGACGCCAGCCTGCGTCCGACCGCGTCGGCGGTTGCCCCACCGACACCGCGATCAATCTCGTCAAAGATCATCGTCCGGGCGCTGTCGTCGCCAGACAGGCAGACCTTGAGGGCCAGCAGGAAGCGGCTGAGCTCACCCCCCGAAGCGATCTTGTTCAACGGCCCCGCCGGTGCACCGGGGTTGGTGGCCACGGTGAAAGCCACCGCGTCGGTGCCCTCGGGGCCGGGTTCAGCCGGGGTGATTTCGGTCTGGAACACAGCACGTTCCATCTTGAGCGGGGCCAGTTCCGCCATGACAGCCGCGTCAAGCTGCCCGGCGGCGGCCTTGCGCGCGGCGCTTAGTTCGGCTGCGGCAGCATCATAGGCCTGTTGCGCCGCGTCCACGGCCGCACGTCTGTCGGCCAGGTCGGCATCTCCTGCCTCCAACCGGTTCAACCTGTCACGCAGTGTGTCGGCAAACGAACCCAGATCATCCGGGGCCACGTCATGCTTTCGGGCCTGCGCACGGATGGCAAACAGGCGTTCTTCGGCCTGTTCCAATTCTGCCGGATTGAAGTCCAGCGCCTGAAGGCAGGCATTCACACCGTCCTGCGCCTCGCCCAACTCGATCATTGCGCGCCCGAGCGCTGCAATCGGTTCTTCCAGCTGGCCGGCCGCGTTGTCCGAGACGCCTTCCAGCCAGCGGATGGCGTCGGACATGGCCCCTTCCGCCCCGTCCCCGGACAACAGGGCAAAAGCACGCGCAACATCGTCGCGAATCCGCTCGGCCCCTTGCATCATGCGGCGACGGGAATCCAGTTCGGCATCCTCACCGGGTTGTGGATCAAGCTGGTCAAGCTCGGCGACCGCGTGGCGCAGGAATTCTTCCTCGCTGCGGACGGCAGCCAGAGCGGCCTCGGTCTCGGCCAGCATTCTTCGGGTACGGGACATCGCGGCCCAGGCCGTTCGCACGTTTGACAGCGGCTCCGAGACCTGGGCAAATTCGTCCAGCATCGCCCGATGACCACGTGGGTTCAACAAACCACGATCATCATGCTGACCATGCAGTTCGATCAGGGTCTCGGACAGCGCCCGCAGCACCTCACCCGAGCACCGGCGATCATTGACCCAGGCGGTCTTGCGCCCCTCGGCAGTATTTACCCGGCGCAGGATCAGTTCTTCGCCACCCGGCAGGCCAGCTTCGGCCAATACCGCATGTGCGGGATGATCGGCAGAAAGTTCGAACTCGGCGACGACCTCGCCCTGCGCGGCACCCTGCCGCACCAGTTCAGCCCGACCACGCCAGCCAAGCACAAAACCCAGTGAATCCAACAAAATCGATTTGCCCGCACCGGTTTCGCCGGTCAAGGCGTTCAGGCCCGGCTGAAAGCAGAGTTCCAGCCGGTCGATGATCAGCATGTCGCGGATATCTAGGGCGCGCAGCATAAGGTCTTCAGCGTCCCGGACCCGAGGCCATCGCGATTACAACCATTCACCTTTGATGGTCTGACGATAGACCGTGCTAAGCCAATTGTTGCCACGGCTCTTGAGATCAAGCCCGCGAGATGTCAACAGCTTGTACGCATCGTCATACCATTCCGTGGATTGGTAGTTGTAGCCAAGAATGGCGCCGGCAGTCTGCGCTTCGTCCAGCAGGCCAAGCGACAAATAGGCCTCGACCAGACGATACAACGCTTCGGCGGTATGGGAGGTGGTCTGAAAGTCTTCGACCACAACACGGAACCGGTTGATGGCTGCGATATAGTGATCCTGACGCAGGTAATAGCGCCCGATCTCCATTTCCTTGCCCGCCAGATGGTCGAAAGCCAGATCGAATTTCAGAACCGCAGATGTGGCGTATTCGCTGTCTGGATAAACCTCGATCACGGTCCGCAAAGATTGTAGCGCCTGGAAGGTCAGGCCCTGATCCCGCCCGACTTCGTCAATCTGGTCATAATAGCTGAGTGCCAGCAGATACTGCGCATAAGCCGCATCTTCATCCGTCGGATAGAAGTCGATATAGCGTTGAGCCGCCGCGCGGCTTTCTTCGTAATTCTGGTCCGAATGGAACGAAAACGCCTGCATGATCAGCGCACGCTTGGCCCAGTCGGAATACGGATACAGACGTTCGACTTCCGAAAAATACCACGCCGCATCGTCCGACCGATTCTGCGACAGTTCGTATTCACCACGGGTATATATCTGTTCCGGCGTAAACCCTTCCAGGTTCTGATCACGGTCCGCGCCCTTGCGACTAAATAGGCCGCCGCCGTTGCCGCATGCCGTCAAAACTGCTGCCAGAAGAATCGCACCCGCGAATCTGACTGCCGCTTTGCTGCCAACCATACCGCCCATCCTTGTCGTCTTGCTTAATGGGGTTTGCCCCGATTTGAGCCATGGTCTAGCACATAAAATTCCGGTGCAAAACGCCTTATGCGACTTCTGGCGCAAATGTCGTCAGAGTTGATCTGATCAGGCCACTTCGGGAATTTCGTGCACGACCAACCCCTGCCCCGGCAGGCGCGCGGCCTGTTCCGGCGTACACAGTACCGGGCGCACCGCACCCGGCGTTTCAAACAGATTGCGCAGCAATGTGTTGGTCAGCGAATGACCCGACTTGTTTCCGGTGAAGTGACCCAAAATCGGCCCACCAGCCAGATAGAGATCACCCAGCGCATCCAGCATCTTGTGGCGCACAGCCTCGTCCACGCGGCGGAAACCGCCCGGTGTCAGAACTTCGACGCCCTGAACGACCACGGCGTTTTCAAGCGTGCCACCCAAAGCCAACCCGTTTTCGCGCATCGCCTCGACATCTGTGCGACGGCAGAACGTGCGACAATCGCTGAGTTCGCGCGCGAACGAACCGTTGCGCATGTCCAGCGTCTTGCTCTGGTTGCCGATGGCACTGTCTTCGAAATCGATGTGGAAGTCGATGATCAGCCCGTCAGCGGGTGCAATGCTGGCGCTGGCACCTTCGCGTGATGCCGTGACAGTCTTCAATACCTCATAGGCCAATACCGGGCTGGCCTGACGGCGCACGCCCCTGGCCATGATGCCACGCACAAATTCAATCGAGGAGCCGTCCATGATCGGAACTTCGGGACCGTCGATCTCGATAAGCGCGTTGTGCACGCCACAACCAGCCAGAGCAGCCATGATATGTTCGACCGTGGAAACCGAAACACCCGCATCATTCACCAGTCGCGTACAAAGCGGGGTCCGTTCGACCACATGGTAGAGCGCCGGGATCATCGCATCGCCCAGTTGAATATCCGTCCGCTTGAACCAGATCCCGTGACCAGCTGCCGCCGGTTTCAGAACCATGGTCGCCGGCTTGCCACTGTGCAGCCCGACGCCTGTAAACGTGACCGGAGATTTGAGAGTATGTTGCAAAATGGGCCTCGGTGAGTGGTGTCCAGCCTGCTTGGACTGTGTTGGACACTCAGTTAAGGAAGCCCGCGTCAAGGCTCAACTCACTCTTTGCAACCGATTGAAACATGTATGTGACAGATCGGCAAAACCCTGCTTACATGCCTGCAAGATGCTGTTAATAAATGATTAAGGGCCGCCAAATGGCAGCCCCTTGAGTGGATTTTGTTACCGCGATCAGTTGGCTTGACGGCGCAGGAAGGCCGGAATTTCGATACGCTCCTGATCCGGATCAACCTCTTCCTGAATTGGCGCCGTAGCCTCGGACTGCCGCAAAACGGGTTGCTGCCGGGGCGATTGTGCCGGCGTATCAGACGCATGGCCAGTCATCCGATCGATCAGACGATTGAAGCCAAAACGCGAGCGCTCCTCGGGTTCCGACTGCGAAACCGGATCGGATTGTCGGGGCGCCGCCGGGCGCTGCGGCGCTGACGGAACCTTCTGAACAGCAGCCTGCAAACGCTGCAGTGCTTCGGGCGACGGGGTGCCGGCGGCATGTCCGCGCGGTGCCACAAATGCCTCGGGCGCTGGCTCAATATGCTCGGGTTGCGGCTCGAATTCGGCAACACGCGGCTGGTAGGCCGGCGGCGGCAGGCTGTCATCTTCACGCTCGTCGCGCGGCTGGAATTGCGGTTGCGCCGGTTCTTCAGCGGTTTCGAACAGCGAAGGCTCGCGGTTTTCTTCCCGCTGCGGGGCAGGCTCTGCCACCTCTGCAGCAACCGGTGCTTCTTCCTGAAAATGATCTTCGGCCGAAACCGTGCGGGTCAGTGGTTCTGACATCGAGCGGCGAGCCACAGGGACTTCCGTCGTTTTTTCGCTGGCGTCGATACCGGTTGCAACAACCGATACACGCATTCCGCCCTCCATGGCCGTATCCAGCGTCGAGCCGACGATGATATTGGCCTCTGGGTCCACTTCCTCGCGGATGCGGTTGGCGGCTTCGTCGAGCTCGAACAGGGTCAGGTCGTGTGAACCGGTGATGTTGATCAGCACGCCCTTGGCACCCTTGAGGCTGATTTCGTCCAGCAGCGGGTTTGCAATGGCCTTTTCCGCCGCCTGGACGGCGCGGTCTTCGCCGGTTGCTTCGCCGGTGCCCATCATTGCCTTGCCCATCTCGTCCATCACCGCACGAACGTCCGCAAAGTCGAGGTTGATCAGGCCAGGGCGCACCATCAGGTCGGTCACACCCTTGACGCCCTGATACAGAACGTCATCGGCCATCGAAAACGCCTCGGTGAAGGTGGTCTTTTCATTGGCCAGACGGAACAGGTTCTGGTTCGGGATGATGATCAGCGTGTCGACAACCTGCTGCAATGCCTCTACGCCGTCTTCGGCCTGACGCATCCGCTTGGCGCCTTCGAACTGGAAGGGCTTGGTGACAACACCGACGGTCAGAACACCCAGCTCACGAGCGGCCTGCGCAATGATCGGAGCAGCGCCCGTGCCGGTACCGCCGCCCATACCAGCGGTGATGAAGCACATATGCGCGCCGGCAAGGTGGTCAACGATCTGTTCGATGCTTTCTTCGGCGGCGGCTGCACCTACGGTCGGGCGGGCCCCTGCCCCCAGACCTTCGGTGACTTTAACACCCAATTGCACACGTGCCGAGGACTGACTTTGTTGCAGCGCCTGCGCGTCGGTGTTGGCGACCACAAAATCAACGCCGTCCAACTGTTTCTCAATCATGTTATTGACAGCGTTCCCGCCTGCACCGCCAACGCCAAATACTGTAATCCGAGGCTTCAGTTCGTCGTGCCCGGGCATCGAAAGATTCAATGTCATGCTCTGTCCGCCTGTATTTATGTCCCGCCAAAGCGGTGTTTTTCTTACCTATCCTTGTCCGATTCTAGCGGCCTGATGCCAAAAGGTCACGTCAAAAATCGCGTTTTCCCACAAAATATGGAGGAAATAAGGCAGAAACCGGCGGCATTTCGCAGGACATGCCAGATATAGCGGAAACAACGGCGACCATCACAAGACAACCGACATGAACGCGAGGACTCATTCGTTCATCGCGCTCTGATCCATTGTCATTTACATTGCGGAAAACTGCTCAGGTCCTGCCGCGAGGCCTCTGCCGGGCCTTGAGGATATCTTGAGGGATAAATTGAATTGCTGCAACCGGTTTCTTTAGCTGAGCGGAGCACCTGGGCAGTTCAGGCCGCGCTCGGTCATGGTGCGCACTTCCTGTATTTCCCCCTCGGCGAAAGAGGCAAGTCGCACCATCAGCCGGCCTTCGTGCAAAAATGGCCACCAACAGACCGGAATGCCGTCCGGGTCATTGTCGTAAAGAAAGCATATCTGACCGTTAGGCGTTGTGATCTGCCCGTAGACACAGCCCTGCCCCTCTTCGCGCCAGACCGAGACACTTCGGTTCAGGAACTGTTCTGTTCCGACCAGACCGCCGCTGCGAATTTCGTAGAACGTGAGGGTTTTGCCGACAGCCGCATCTAGAAACGCCTCGGGCGTAATTATGGTCTGGGCCGAGACCGCGCCGGGCAGCAAGGCCGCGCCCAGTGCACACCCGCGCAGGTGCTTACCAATTGTCACGGAACCACCGCACGGCGCGCTTGAACGGGCGCGCGGCGTAGGTGTCGACCGGGATTTCAAAATCCCACCATTCGTCCTGAGGATGGGCCGCAAACAGACTGAGGCCGACAGCGGACGAGAACCCGGGCCCGGTGGCTGACTGCGGCAGGCCATGCACGCGCAAGGGGCGGCCCAGGCGCACGCGCTGGCCCAGAATGCGGGTGGCAAGCCCGTCCAGCCCCATGATCTGGCTGCCACCGCCGGTCAGCACGATCTGCTGGCTTGGCATGTGTTCAAACCCGGCGGCGTCCAGCCGCACGCGAACCTCTTCAAGAATTTCCTCGACACGCGGGCGCATGATACCGATCAGCTCGGCACGGCTGACGGTGCGGCGGTCGTGTTCCCAGTCACCGGTGTCACCACCGATATCAATCATATCCCTGTCGTCGGCCCCGGTGGCATGAACGCCACCATTGAATGTCTTTATCCGTTCCGCCACGGCGGCAGGCACACCCAGACCCATCGAGATATCGGCGGTCACGTGATCGCCACCCATGCGCACGCAATCGGCATAAATCATGTGCTTCTTCATGAAGATCGATACGCTCGTGGTGCCGCCACCCATGTCGATACAGGCCGCGCCCAGTTCCTGCTCGTCTTCAACCAGCGCCGAGATGCCCGAAACATAGGCCGAGTTGGCAATACCTGCGAGTTCAAGATCGCAGCGCTTGATACAGCGCACGATATTCTGGATCGCTGTCGAATCCACGGTCAGCATATGCATGTCGACTGCAAGGCTCTGGCCCATCTGCCCGCGCGGGTCGATCAGGCCCGAGCGGTTGTCGAGCGCGAAATTCACCGGTTGAGCGTGCAGCACTTCGCGCCCGTCGCCATAATCCGGCACGTCGCAGGCGTTCAGAACGCGACCCACTTCGGCCTCGGTCACGATCTGACCGTCTAGGTCGACTTGTGCATCCAACCCGTAAGAGCGCGGGTTCGCGCCCGAGAAACATGCGATCACATGGTCGACGCGGATATCGGCCATCTTCTGTGCGGCCTGAAGCGCGGTTCGGATGGCACGTTCGGTTTCCTGCATGGCGGTAACTTCGCCGAACTGGACACCCCGCGACCGGGTGGTCGCGGCGCCGATGACACGAAAGCCCGTCTGACCCGCCATGGAGCCGATGGTGTTGTCCTCGCTCAGCCGACCAGTTCCGTCAAAGCGCAGCACTAGGCAGGCGATTTTCGAACTGCCCACATCCAGAATCGCAATCACACCGCGTTGCAAAGCCTGCCGCCGCATCTGACGCATGGCGCGTTGGGACTGATAAAGATCGGTCATCATGGTCGTTACTGCCCGTTACTCACTGTCACTTTTGTGTTCCACCAGTCGTCGCTGGCGGCTTTGGTCATTCGGATGGTTGGACGCTGCCCGAGGCGCATGTCGACCACGGCCACGTCACGTTCCAGAAGGTCCTGCACCTCGTTCACGGCAAGCACGCGTTCCAGCGCGCGCACAGGACGTTCGGTCGGCAGCATGATGCGCTGACCACGGTCCAGCACCAGATCCCAGCGCCGCTCTCCCACGCGCACCAGACCGCGCACGCGATTGCCCAGGCTGCGCGAGGTCTGAAGAAGCTCCAGCGCTTCACCCACATGATCGCTGGCGCCCGCCCCCGCGATCAGCGGCAGATCAGCGTGGTCCTTGCGAGAAGTGGCTTCCTTGACATGCGCGCCTGTCTCATCGAGAAGCTCGAGCCCGCCATGCGTTCGCCAGACAATTACTGGCTGACGCTCGACGACATTGACTTGCAGGATGCCTCCGGGGCGGATTCTGACGGTTGCGGATTTTACCGGGTCCAGCCCGGTGATCGTGTCGCGGATCTGTTCCACATCCAGATCCCAGGAACTGATCGGGAAATCCAGCGGCACAATTGCGCGGATGTCCTCGGACAGGCCGGTTCCCGCCCCATCGATGGCCATCAGGTTGACCATGAATTCGGGGCGCTCCTGAATCGAAGTGCGCACATCGGCGATATAAGCGGCAAGTGCGTCGCGACGGTCCTGCGAGGCAAAGAAGATGCCGACAGTTGCAGCAATGGCGCAGATCGGCAGGCCGACCTTGACACCAAGGCGAATGCCAGGTGTCAGCATCCAGCGCTGGAGCCGGTAGCTGAGGCGCGACGGCGCCGGGTCGCTGCGACGGGCCGCGCGGAAAAACACCCGCGCGCCACGCAGACGCAGAAGCGGTTGACCATCGCGCTGTTCAGTGTCTGCCGATGCAAAATCCGCATCCGGGCCTGCAACGGGTTTGGTTCGATGGATTTCCAACGCGCGTCTGGCGGTCAGCGGTCGCATGAGGCGTCCTCCACCATCCAGGCGCAAAGCTGGCCGAATGTCATGTCCAGATGGGCGGCCTGTTCCGGGGCCAGAGATGTCGGCGTCATGCCGGGCTGGGTGTTGGTCTCAAGCAGGAACAGCCCATCGGCGCCCATGCCGTCATCCCAGCGGAAATCGGTGCGGCTGACGCCCCTGCACCCCAAGGCAACATGCGCGCGCAGGGCGTAATCCATGCAGCGATCAAAGATGTCCGGTGGCACATCGGCAGGCAGAACGTGCCATGATCCGCCCGGTTTGTACTTGGCATCATAGTCATACCAACCACCATCGGTCATGATCTCGGTCACGGTCAGGGCGCGGTCGCCCATCACCGTTACGGTCAGTTCACGCCCCGCAACATATTTCTCGACCATGATCTGATCGGGCATGTCTTCGGACAGCTGCGGCGGGCCATTGGCATTTTCGTGGACGATGTAAATCCCAACGCTGGAGCCTTCGTTGTTTGGCTTGGCCACATAGGGCGGCTCCATCACGTGGGCTTCGATCACCTCAAGCCTTGGAACGATCACACTTGGAACGACAGGCAGACCTTCGGCCTGATAGACGACCTTGCTGCGTTGCTTGTCCATTGCCAGGGCCGAGGCCAACACGCCGGAATGTGTGTAGGGAATGCGCATCCATTCCAGCAGGCCCTGCACACAGCCATCTTCACCCCAGCGGCCGTGCAGGGCATTGAAAACCACATCTGGCTTGATGTTCGCAAGGCGCGCGCAGAGGTCGGGACCTGCGTCCAGTTCGACCACCTCAAAGTCTTCTCCCACAAGGGCGGCTGCGCATTCGCGCCCAGAGCTGAGAGACACCTCGCGTTCCGCCGAGGGGCCACCCATCAATACCGCCACTTTGGGGTTTGTCCTGCTCGACATACCCAACGTGCGCCTCAATGTCCCCGGACCTTATATGGTGGTCCGTACTGCGTTTATGCCTTTGATCCGTCGCCTGAATTTGCCTGTTTTGGTCTGACGGTCCGGGCTTTATTCTTTCAGCGGATCTCCGACCCGCATGATTTCCCACTCTAGCGTGATGCCGCTTGTTTCGTAAACCTTTTTTCGCACCTCTTCGCCAAGGCCTTCGAGGTCGGCAGCGGTGGCCGAGCCGGTGTTGATCAGGAAATTCGAGTGTTTCGGGCTCATCTGCGCACCGCCAAGCGTCGCGCCGCGCATGCCCGCGTCATCGATCACCTTCCACGCCTTGAGATCATGCACATCATCCGCCTGCCCGGTCGAGGAAAACCCGGCCGGATTGCGAAAGGTCGACCCCGCGCTGCGATCCTTGGTGGGCTGGGTTTCGTCGCGTTTTTTCAACTGCGCCTCCATACGGGTATGGAGATCTTCGGGATTGCCTGAAGGGGCCTCGAACACAGCCGAAATCAGCACTGCACCTTCCGGCAGGTCCGTCTGGCGATAGCGAAAATTCAAGTCTTCGGGTGTCAGGTCCACAAGGTCCCCTTGCCGGGTGACAATGATGGCCTTACGCAACACATCCGCCGTGTAACTGCCATAACACCCTGCATTCATGCGCACCGCACCGCCGACGGATCCCGGAATGGTGCGCAGAAAGGTCAGGTCGACACCGGCGTCCGCCGCCTTGCGTGCCACATGCGCATCCAGCGCCGCAGCCCCTGCCGTAACCGTATTGCCGTCAACCGAGATCGTATTGAATCCGCGCCCCAACCGGACCACAACGGCCCGTAGACCCCCATCCCGAACAATCAGGTTCGAACCGACACCGATCGGAAAGATCGGGGTTTCTGCGGGCAGTTCCCGCAGGAACGCTTGCAGGTCTTCGACATCGGCAGGCTGGAACAGGTAATCAGCCGGACCGCCAACACGAAGCCACGTGAGGTCAGAGAGAGGACGCGCCCGAGACAGGCGGCCTTTGGGAGCGGGAAGCGTTGTCATATGTCTACGCGCACCGCCAGGCTGCGTCCGCCCACACCCCCCATGATCGTGGCGAACAGAAAGGGAAGAACGCCGGCGGTCAGCCAGACCAGCGGGCCGAACGCCTGTTCTTCTTCACCAGTGCCAATTCCGGCCAGCACGACGATCAACGCCAAGCCGACGGCCGAGGCCAGACCGATCAGCCATAACAAGCCGCGCAGGCCCAGCCAGCGGCCCGCGGTGAAACCGGCCGCGGCACCAAGCAGAAAAGACAGAATTGGCAGATAGGCAAATGTAGCGACCGACGCCATGGCGGACCTCCTGAAACTGGCCGGTTATTCGTCAGCCGCCTTCATGCCCTGCATCTTCGTCTTTGTCCAACGGGTCAGATAAATGACAGGCCAGCGCAGCACGGACATCCCCATGGCCAGCACCAGCAAGCCGATCCACGGTCCGTTTTGATAGGTGACATACCCCAGAATCGGAATGCCCACGGCGATCAGGATATAGGCGCGCGTCCAGTGGTTGTCTTTGCTGGGGATCATTGCCAGCAGATTCGCGGAAACGCCCCACAGACCGGCAAGGGCGATGGACCAGTTCACTCCATAACCTCCCCTCGCACCCATTTCCGCCAATAGAACCGGATGGGGTTGCGGAACATCGAAACGAAACCGCCAAAGGCAAAAACGGACCAGAACCAACCGTGGTCATAACCCAGCCAGACGATCAGAACCGGAGCACAGATCAGCAGGGTCACACCCGGCGGGAACTGCAGGCGCATCGGTAAGAACGCCACGATCGTGGCACAGATCACCCAGAGGGCGGCAAGGATCATCGAATAGTCCACTTGTCCCCTCCGAGGATATGCGACAGTTGCGGGCAGGTTACCACACTTTCAGGTTGTGCGCCAAACAGAAGGGACGTCAAACAGCTTGTTTTCGTTGCAATCTCTCGGGCAGAGCATTGGCCCAGGCGCTGATCGTGCCGGCCCCGAGACAGACCACCATATCGCCAGGACGGGCCTGTTCCAGCACAAGTCGTTCAAGATCGTTTTCGTCCAGCAGCGCGCGGGCGTGACGGTGACCGTGACGGATCAGGCCCTGTACCAGATCATCACGCGATGCGCCTTCGATCGGGTCTTCGCCGGCGGCAAAAATGTCGGCAATGGCCACGACATCGGCGTCGTTGAAACAGGTGCAGAAATCGTCGAACAGGTTGGACAGGCGCGAATAGCGATGCGGTTGGTGCACAGCGATCACGCGGCCTTCGGTCGCCTGACGCGCGGCTTTCAGAACAGCCGCAATTTCGACCGGGTGGTGGCCGTAGTCGTCGATGATGGTGACGCCGTCGACTTCTCCGACCTTGGTGAAGCGGCGGTTGACGCCACCAAAATTGGCCAGCGCTTCGCGGATTTCCGAGGCTTTCATGCCCAGATGGCGGGCAACGGCCACGGCGGACAGCGCGTTCGAGACATTATGGTCTCCGGGCATCGGCAGGGTGCAGCCTTCGATCACCTTGTCTTCGTATTGCAGATGGATATCAAAATGCGCAACGCCGACTTTGTAGGTCAGGTTCTCGGCCCGCACGTCGGCCTGCGCGTTGAAGCCATAAGTGCGCACTCGACGGTCGGTGATACGCCCGACAAGCGTCTGAACCTCGGCGTGATCCGTGCAACAGACGGCCAGGCCATAGAAAGGCAGGTTCGATACGAATTCATGGAAGCCGTCGCGCAATTTGTCGAAATCGCCCCAATGCTCCATATGCTCGGGGTCGATATTGGTGACGATGGCGATGGTCGCGGGCAGGCGGTTGAACGAGCCGTCGGATTCATCCGCTTCGACGACCATCCATTCGCCCTGTCCCATACGGGCATTCGAGCCATAGGCATGGATGATGCCGCCATTGATCACAGTCGGGTCGAAATCCCCCGCCACCATCAGTTCTGCCATCATGGTGGTCGTGGTCGTCTTGCCATGAGTCCCCGCGATGGCAATATTCGAGCGCAAGCGCATCAGTTCGGCCAACATGTCAGCCCTGCGGACAACAGGCAGGCCCTGCGCCCGGGCTTCGTCCAGTTCCGGATTGCCCGGTTTGATCGCGGTCGAAACAACTACAACCGCAGCATTTTCAAGGTTCTCAGCACGTTGACCGACAAAGATCTCGGCCCCCAGACTTGCCAGCCGGTCGGTGATTTTCGATGCCTTGAGGTCCGAGCCCTGCACCCGGTAACCCAGATTGAGCAGCACCTCGGCGATACCTGACATCCCGATCCCGCCGATCCCCACAAAGTGAATCGGCCCCACGTCCTGCGGAAGTTTGGTTGCTGGGTTCATGTGGTCTCCTTCTGCGCCAATTGCTCGACGAGGGCAGCCAGACGCTCGGTGGCGTCGGGTGCCCCGACAGACAAGGCGGCGTTGGCCATTTTCTGTGCGGCTTCAGGGTTCGTGAGAACCGTGGTGATTTGCTGTGTCAACGCAGGAACGTCAAGTGCCTTTTCCGGGATCATGATGGCCCCGCCCGCCTGTACCAACCCACGTGCGTTGGCCGTCTGATGATCTCCGGCGGCTGCGGCAAAGGGGATCAGGATCGACGGGCGCCCGATGACCGAGATATCGGCAACGCTGGACGCGCCCGAACGTGAGATCACCAGCTGGGCATCCGACATGCGACGGGGGACATCATCGAAGAAGGGCTGCACATCGGCGCGAATGCCGTGGTCGTTGTAGAAGGCTGTGACGCGCTCGCCGTCCTCGTCCCGCGCCTGATGCGAGACGCGGATGTGATTGCGGATGTCTTCGGGCAGTTCGGCGATGGCTCCGGGCACAACATCGCTGAGGATGCGGGCGCCTTGCGACCCGCCCATGACAAGGACCGACATCGGGTAATCACCGGGCGGAATGTAACCGGCTGCGGCGCGGTCCAGAACGGCAGCCCGGACCGGGTTGCCAGTGTGGATGCCATGTGCGCCTTCGGGCAGGTCCGTGGGCCAGACACCGCAGGCCACCTGCGCGACGCGGGTGGCGAACAACTGGTTCACACGCCCCAACACTCCGTTCTGTTCGTGGATCATGCGGGGGATTTTAAGCATGGTCGCTGCGCTCAGCGCCGGGATCGAAGGATACCCGCCGAAGCCCACAACAACATCGGGCTTGTCCCGCATCATCTGGAACATCGTGCTGGCGACGCCGCCCGCGATCTTGGGACCGGCCATAGCCTTGGCCACCAGGCCGCCACGCGCGAAAGTGGATGAGGACGCCTCGACAATCTCGGTCGAATGCGGGAAACCTCCGGTATAGCGGGCGCCGCGCGGGTCGGTAGACAGGCGCACTCGCCAGCCCTTGTTCAGCATCGCCTCGGCCAGCGCCTGAGCGGGGAACATGTGCCCCCCGGTCCCACCAGCCGCAATCAACAGGTATGGAGTCCCCATTATCCTCGTCCGCGTAGAATATCGCCAAGTTCGCCCTGTGGGCGGTTTCGGGTAAAGGCCAGCAGCATGCCGACCGCAATACCGCCTGCAATCAGCGATGAGCCGCCATAGCTGACAAAAGGCAGCGTCATACCCTTCGCGGGCAGCAGACGTACCGCAACACCCATGTTGATCATCGCCTGCACGCCGAACATGCACGCCAGACCGGTGCCCGCCAGACGGATGAACATGTCGCGTTCCCGCATCAGGCGCAGCAGCGAGCGTACCACGATCAACGAATAAAGCGCGATGATGATGAGTACCAGGATCAGGCCGTATTCCTCGGCCGCGACGGCAATGATGAAATCGGTATGCGCGTCCGGCAGAGACCATTTCACCTGCCCCTCACCCACCCCGACACCGAACAAACCACCTTCACGAATGGCGTTGGTGGCATAGCCCAACTGCGTGGTCGGATCGACCTCTTGATTCAGGAAGCCATCGATACGACGGGCAAAATGTTCAGAATTAGAATAGGCAAACATACCACCCAGGACAACAAACCCGGCCATTCCGACCAGCAGCAGCATCGGCGCCCCGGCGACAAAGTACATCACCCCCCAGCCGAACAGGATCAGGCAGGCCTGGCCGAAATCAGGCTGCATCACCAGCATGCCGACTATCGCCATGCAAAGGGCAAACGACCAGATCCGCCCCGGCGGGCCGTTTATCTCTTGTGAGGCAGCCAGCAGCCATGCAGCGACGACGATGAAGCCGGGTTTAAGAAACTCGGACGGCTGAAGCGAGGCAAACCCCAGCGAGTACCAGCGCACCGCGCCCTTGCCAAAATCAGTTCCGAACACGGGTAGGAAAACCAGCGCCACGAATGCCCCCAGGAAGCCCAGCACTGCCAGCCGCCGCACCAGCGTCGGCGACATCATCGAGGTCAGCAGCATCGCAATCAGCGCCAATCCGCCGAAGATGGCCTGACGTTCGACATAATGGAACGGATCGAACCCGTTTCGCCCGGCCAGCGGTGGCGAAGAAGCCAGCCCCAGCAACAGACCGATGGCAAACAGGATCAGAACGCAGGACATCGTCCAGCGATCGATTGTACGCCACCATTTCGGTAGAATCGGTTCGCCGCGCTGGTCCTGGACCGCGCCATACACCATCTCAGTCATGAGATACCGCCACTCTCTGCCTCGTCAACGCCCCGTTTTCGGGGTCTGCTTGTGACATTACAGGGATTTTTGTTTTTGGGCTAGCAGAATGAAGCAATAAGGCAGAAATCAACCTGCCATGCCCAAGGTGTCCCCCTTCTGCATCTGGCTGACCTAGGAAATTGCAGTGTTAGCCGCGCCACTTGGTGGAGCGGCGTGTGATTAAACCTACAAGGCGTTGCTCATTGCGCTAACCTTTGATCGGATATCGGTCGGGCTCTTCAAACACATCGATGACACGAGACCCCGCCTTGATGATCCCTCCGTGCTCCACACCGCTTGGGATCGAGTAGCTGTCGCCGGGGCGGTACGTGCGGGTCTGGCCACCGATAGTGAGTTCAATTTCCCCCTCGACTACTGTCCCCCATTGGGCACCATGCGAATGCAGGGGAAGCTCCATGTCCTTGAGGAAAGTGAAGAAAGCGACCAGCCCTGCATCTGATCGAATGACGGCCGTTTGCACCACGTCTTCAGGAAAAGGCACATCCAGTTTTGGAAATGACGAAATAAATTCGGGAAACTGCATTGGAAATTCCTTTTGCCAGCTTGTTTTGTCAAAGCCTGTTTGCGTTAAAGCCGCAGCATGACAGCGCGCTGAACATCTGGCAATCGCCATGTCGGTCGACCTCAAATCTGGGAATGCGCGGGTAGTGCGTCTCATGCACTACTTCGGCATGAGGCCTTGCCATCCCGATTAATCCACGCCATGCGCAGCACATGACCTACGACACGATCATCCTTGGAGCCGGGGCTGCCGGCATGATGTGTGCGGCCCATTGCGGTGGGCGCGTGCTGGTTATTGATCACGCCAAGGCACCCGGCGAGAAAATCCGCATCTCGGGCGGTGGGCGCTGCAATTTCACCAACATCTATGCGGGGCCGGGCAATTTTCTGTCGCAGAACCCGCATTTCTGCAAATCCGCCCTTGCAAAATACACGCAGTGGGAATTAATCGATCTGGTCGGACGTCACAACATCGCCTGGCATGAAAAAACCCTGGGCCAGCTATTCTGCGATGGCTCTTCGAAACAGATCATCCGGATGTTGCTGGATGAATTGAGCGGTGCAGGAGCAGAGCTGTGGGTTCAAACCTCTCTGCGTGATCTGCGCAAGACCGAAAGCGGCTTTGCACTGGAGGTTGAACGTGAAGGACAGCGGCAGCACCTGACCTGCACCAATCTGGTGCTGGCAACGGGCGGAAAATCGATCCCCAAGATGGGCGCGACCGGGCTGGCCTATGACATTGCCGGGCAATTCGGTCTGCGTATGACCGAAACACGCGCTGCATTGGTGCCATTTACCTTCTCGGATGGGCGGTTCAGGGACCTGTCCGGCGTTTCCCTGCCCGTGCGACTGTCGAATGATCGAACCAGCTTTGACGAGGCGCTGCTGTTCACCCATCGCGGCCTCAGCGGACCGTCAGTTTTGCAATTGTCGTCATACTGGCGCGAAGGTGAGGCCATCCAGGTGAACCTGATCCCCGATCTGCCCCTGCTTGATCTGTTGCGCGCACAGCGGCAAAGCGCAGGCCGCAAGGCGCTGACCACTGAATTGGCGCGGCATCTGCCGGCCCGGCTGGTCGACTACCTGTGCCGGATCATTCCGATGTCCGGGAAGCTGGCGGATCAGTCAGACGCGAAACTGGCCGAGCTGACCTCGGCCTTGTCTGCATGGCAACTGGTGCCGTCGGGAACCGAAGGGTATCGCACCGCCGAAGTCACCTTGGGCGGGATCAACACGGATGACTTGTCCTCGAAAACGATGGAGGCCAGGGATGTCCCCGGCCTCTATGCGATTGGTGAAACGGTGGATGTCACCGGGTGGTTGGGCGGCTACAATTTCCAGTGGGCATGGTCATCAGGCCATGCCGCAGGTATTGCAATTGCCGCCGGGCATTAGCCTACGACGTTATACCCGCGCCCACGCATGCAGTTGCGCACCACGACTTCTTTGTTCTGGTTTTTATTGATGACATCTGCGCCAGCGCCAACCAGGGCACCTGCCACAGCCGCGCGACCAAGATTGTCGCTGCTGTCCTGAACGATCCCAGTAACGGCCGCGGCACCCACTGCGCCAATTGCTGCGTTCCCTGCGGTAGAGCCATCAACGCTGCCCTGCGATGCCGCCAGTTGTTGGCATTGCTGCAGGTCCACGTTGTAGTTCGGACCGACCGGGCCGTCCACGATAGGCTGATAGTTGGCACCCGTATTGGTGCAGGCCCCCGCAACAAGAATGGCAGGCAGGATCAGAGAAAGTCTACGAAATGGCATAGTCATAACCTCGTGTTGAGTCTGTAGGCAAGCAAAACCAATAGTGGTGCCGCGTCAAGCTGATAGCATCCAAGCTTGGCCCAGCCGGCGGTCTATTGCAAATGGCTATTCTGTCAGCCTGAGCCTGACCTGCGTTGCAAAATCCTCTCCGCGCTGTTCGAAGTTGTCATACTGGTCGAAACTGGCAGCAGCCGGTGCCAGTAGGACTGTCTCGCCAGGTCGGGCATCCGCCATGGCCTGCTCAACGGCTTCAGACATCGTCGTACAGACCTGCGTATCCGTCTCGAGCTGCATCGCAAAACCAGCCGCTTCGCGTCCGATCACATACGCCTTGATGACCTCGCCCGTCGCCGTGTTCAGGGCTGATATGCCGCCCTCTTTCTCAAGACCGCCGCAAATCCATCGGATCTTTTTGAACGCCATAAGCGCTTTCAGGGCGCTGTCGACATTGGTCGCCTTGGAGTCGTTGACATAGGTGACCCCATCCGCCTCGGCGATGATCTGGCTGCGATGCGGCAGACCCGGATAGGAATGCAGCGCGTCTTCGATCACGCGGGGAGCAAGGCCCAGCGACCGGCAGGCCGCGTAGGCCGCGCAAGCATTCTGGTGATTATGCGCACCAGGCAAACCCTTGATCGCGCGGAGGTCGATAGACCCCGCCTGCCGCCCCTTGCGGTATTCCGACAGGAACCCTTTGCGCGCAAAAACCTGCCAGCCCGGCCCGGTCAGTTTCCGCGCGACCGAGACACGGATCACCCGGTCATCCGCAGGGCCTTCGGCCAGTTGCCCCGCCAGAAACGCGCCTTCGGTTTCGTCGACACTGATGATCACGCGGTCGGGGCCGCCTTCGGCAAAGAGACGCCGCTTGGCCGCGAAATAGCCACCCATACCACCATGTCGGTCCAGATGATCGGGCGACAGATTGGTGAATACCGCCACATCGGGGGTCAGAGCGCGGGCCAGCTCGGTCTGATAGCTAGAAAGCTCCAGCACCACGACCGAACCATCACCGCCCGGATCGATATCCAGAACACCGCGACCTATGTTGCCCGCCAACTGCCCCTCGCGACCGGCCTCGGTCAGGATATGATGGATCAAAGCGGCAGTCGTCGATTTGCCGTTCGAGCCCGTCACCGCAATCACCCGAGGCGGGGTGTCATAGTTATGCCATTCCGGCCCTGCGAAAGAGCGGAAGAACAGACCGATATCATTGTCGACGGGCACACCGGCTTCCAGGGCTGCGGCCACCACAGGGTTCGGTTCGGGATAGAGATGCGGAATGCCCGGTGAAACGATCAGCGAGGCGATGTCGTCAAACGCTCCATGCTTGCGCAGGTCGGTGCAGGTGAAGCCTTCTTCTTCGGCGGTTTCACGGGTGGCCGGGTTGTCATCCCAGCACACCGGTTCCGCCCCGCCCGCACGCAACGCGCGCGCGGTTGCCAGACCGGACCGCCCCAGCCCCAAAACGGCCACTTTCTGTCCTGAAAAGCCTTTGACCGGGATCAAACCTTCGTTCCTTTTTTGCTCCACAACAATACTAACAGAGCAGCAACGATCGTGTAGACAATCAGGATACCCCAAGAAATCGACAACGCGGCCCTGTATCCGTCAAAGAGTGTTACAACCGTAAAGGGCAACAAGATCAATGCGATTCCTAAGGCTATGGCTATTATCCGCAACTGCAGACCCCAACCCAACTTCTCAACAGCTTTGAAGCCTTGATCCTGTGAAATATATTTCAGCCCTCGAAGCGAAATCAGGAGTGCATTGCACAACAAACAAAAAATGAACGGTAAAATCACCGCTATTGCCGAGAAAAAGGCTAACCACCTCTTCGCGTTACTCTCCGTTGCAAACAACTCAGCCACGTACCAAACACCCCACGCCAGAACCAATGCGGCAACAAGTGATTGAATTGAATTGGCAGCCCATTCAATGTGTGGTCGTAGGTATTCAAGAAAATTGATCACTTCACCGCACCTTCAGCGTCGCCAGACCGATCATCGCCAGGATCAGCGAGATGATCCAGAAGCGGATGACGATGGTCGGCTCGGCCCAGCCTTTTTTCTCGTAGTGGTGATGGATCGGGGCCATCAGGAAGACCCGTTTGCCAGTGCGTTTGAAGTAGAGGACTTGAATGATCACGCTCAGCGCTTCGACCACGAACAGACCACCGACCACGGCCAGAACCAGCTCGTGCTTGGTGGCCACGGCAATGGCGCCCAATGCGCCGCCCAGGGCCAGCGACCCGGTGTCGCCCATGAACACAGCCGCCGGGGGGGCGTTGTACCACAGGAACCCAAGCCCCGCGCCGAATAGTGCAGAGGTGAAGATGAAGATCTCACCGGTGCCCGGGACGTAATGCACATCGAGATATTCGGTAAAGTCGACCCGACCCACCGCATAGGCGATCACGCCCAGAGTCGAGGCCGCAATCATCGCCGGCATGATGGCCAGCCCGTCCAGACCATCGGTCAGGTTCACCGCGTTGGCAGCCCCCACGATCACGACAATCGAAAACGGGATGTAAAAAATTCCCAGATTGAGCAGCGTATCCTTGAGCACTGGAACCGCAAGCTGGTTCTGCAAGGCTTCGGGATGGTGCAACGTGGCCCAAAGCGAAGCCAGCACGGCGATGATCACGCCCAAAGCCAGACGCATCCGGCCCGAAACCCCTTGGGTGTTCTGTTTTGAAACCTTGGCGTAGTCATCCGCGAAACCGATTGCCGCATATGACAAGGTCACAAAAAGAACCATCCAGACATAAGGGTTGTCCAACCGCGCCCAGACAAGGGTTGACGTGACCAGAGCGCCGACAATCAGCAACCCGCCCATCGTCGGTGTGCCTGCCTTGGAAAAATGCCCTTCGGGGCCGTCGTCACGGATTGGCTGGCCCTTGCCCTGTTTCTTGCGCAGCACGTTGATCAGGGGTTTTCCGAAGATGAACCCAAAGATCAGCGCGGTCATGAAGGCACCGCCTGCGCGGAAGGTGATATACCGGAAGAGGTTCCAGAAATCCCCTCCGTCCGACAGAGCGGTCAACCAGTACAGCATGACAATACCTTTCTCACACGAGGCGCGCGGGCATGTTCACCCATCAAGCGCGCCCCCTTGCCCCATTTTGCGCAGACCGTCAACAATCACGGCCAATGCCATGCTGAGTGAACCCTTGGCGAGCACCGTGTCGCCATCCCGGATCAACCCAGGCAGATGTTCGGCCATTTCGGCGCTTGTTGCGAACCAGAGTCCACGTTTCTTTTCTGGCAGCGCGTGGTACATCGCCTGCATCAACGGCCCTATGCAATGGACCTGGTCCACCTGCTCCATCGCCTTGATATCTGCCATGGCGGCATGCATGGCCTCTTCCTGGGCGCCCAGTTCCTTCATGTCACCCAGAAACGCAATGCGGCGGATACCGCCAGAGGCGGCCAATACATCCAGAGCAGCCTCCATCGAGGTCGGGTTTGCGTTATAGCTGTCATCCAAAAGTTCGATCCGCCCACCTCCTGACAATGGCAAGCTTTCGCGTACCCCGCGCCCCTTGACGGGCGACCACGCATTCAGGCCTGCGATGGCCTGATCCAGATCGACTCCCAATTCGACGCAGGCCGCCAGTGCGCCAAGAGCGTTCATGGCGAAATGCGTACCGGCAGAGTTCACCTCAAACCGGATCACCTGATCACTAACCTTTGCTTCGGCATTCACTGCGTCGGCTTCTGCCCGAGCATCGGTTAGCCGGTAGTCCGCTGCGTTCCGGCCAAAATCGACAACCCCTGCCCCCTGCTCTACCGCTGTTTGGCGCAAGATGTCCGCGTGGTCGATATCTGCGTTGACGATTGCAGCCCCGCCGGGTTCAAGCCCTTCGAAGATCGCCGCTTTTTCATGCGCAATGTCGGCCACCGACTCGAAGGCTTCCAGATGCACCGCCGCCACGGTCGTAACCAGCGCCACATGCGGGCGGGCCTGTTTGGCGAGAGGGGCAATTTCACCCGGATGATTCATGCCGATCTCGATCACCGCAAACTCGGTGTCGTGCGGCATCCGCGCAAGGGTCAGTGGCACGCCCCAGTGGTTGTTGTAACTGGCGACGCTGGCGTGGGTTTTCCCTTGCGTTTCCAGGATTGTCGCCAGCATTTCCTTGGTCGACGTTTTACCCACACTGCCCGTCACGCCCACCACGCGCGCACCAGTTCGTGCCCGTGCCGCCTGCCCCAACGCTTCAAGACCTGCCTGCACGTCTTGGACGATCAGCAGGGGGGCACCTACGGGTACATCGTCCGGAACACGGGAAACCAGCGCGGCGCCTGCCCCTTTTTCCAACGCCTGAGCTACGAAATCATGCCCGTCCCGCGTCGCTTTCAGCGCCACGAACAGATCGCCGGGCTGAAGGGTGCGGGTGTCGATGGAAACACCATTTGCCGCCCAGTCGGTCGTGGCCTTCCCACCGGTCGCTTCAACCGCATCGGATGCTGTCCAGAGCGTCATGCGACCCTTCCGTCCAGTGCTGCCACGGAAATGCTGGCCTGTTCCACATCGTCGAAGGGCAGAACCTGATCCCCCACGATCTGTCCGGATTCATGGCCCTTTCCGGCAATCAGCAGAGCGTCGCCCGGTTGCAGCGCATCAATTCCACGCAATATGGCCTCGGCACGGTCGCCGACTTCGGTCACGCTGACTTCGCCGGCGGCCTCTGAAGCGCCTGCCATCACGGCCGCACGGATCACAGCCGGATCTTCGCTGCGCGGGTTGTCGTCAGTGACAAAGACCACATCTGCGTGGTTGGCTGCCGCCTTGCCCATCAACGGGCGCTTGGTGGCGTCGCGATCCCCGCCCGCGCCAACAATGGCAATCAGACGGCCCATCACATGCGGGCGCAGCGCCTTGAGTGCTGTGGCGACAGCGTCAGGCGTGTGGGCATAGTCCACGAACACCGTCGCGCCATTGTCACGCGTGGCGGCTAGTTGCATCCGCCCGCGAACCGTTGTCAGGTGGGGCAGAGTTTCAAAAACGCGTTCGGGGCCGTCCCCGGCTGCGATGACCAGCCCACAGGCCAGCAGAATGTTTTCGGCCTGAAATCCTCCGATCAGATTCAGGCGGGTCTGGAACGCACGACCCTGCCACGCAAAGCGCAGGTCTTGCCCCGTCGCGTCGAACCGTTGGTTGATCAGGCACAGATCGGCATCGCCCAGCCCGACCGTGAGCACCGACTGACCACGCGCCTCGGCAATCCGCCTGATCTGAGCCCCTTTAGGGTCGCTCAGGTTGACGACAGCTGTTCCATCCTGCGGCAAAACCCGGTCGAACAGACCGGCCTTTGCGTTGAAATAAGCCTCGAAGGTTTCGTGGTAATCCAGATGATCCTGCGTGAAGTTCGAGAAACCGGCGGCGGTCAGGTGAACGCCATCAAGACGGCGCTGTTCAAGGCCGTGGGACGACGCCTCCATTGCGGCATGGGTCACGCCGTTCTCAGCCGCCTCGGCCAGACAGCGGTGCAAGGTGATCGGTTCGGGCGTGGTATGGGCCAGCGGCGCTGTCCAGGCGCCCTCGACCCCGGTGGTGCCGAGGTTGATGGCGGCATGGCCAAGCTCGGTCCAGATCTGCTGGACAAAGGTGGAAACAGACGTTTTGCCGTTCGTCCCCGTGACGGCCACGATGGTTTGCGGCTGCGCCCCGAACCACAGCGCCGCGGCACCGGCCAGCGCCTGACGCGGGTCTTCCACCACGACCAGCGCTGCGTCTGAGGCTGCCAGCTCGGCCTCGGCGATCTCTGCCCCTCTGGCATCGGTCAGGATCGCAGCGGCCCCCATGCGCAGGGCAAACTGGATGAACTCTCCGCCATGAACGCGGGAACCGGACAGCGCGGCAAACAGAAAACCGTCTTTCACCTCGCGGCTGTCAACGGCCAGACCAGTGATATATGGGTTCGCGCCCTCTCTTGCGGTCAGGGCCAGCTGGCTGAGTTTCTTCGTCCTTGTGCCCATGACCCACCTCTTGCCGGACAGCCTAGTTTGAGGTCAGCGTTATAGCAGCGCCCGCCTCAGGCTCAAGCCGGGGACGTAGCCCCAACAACGGTGCGACGCGACCGATGAGTTCGGCGGCAACAGGCACCGCAGTCCAACCGGCCGTGCGACGCTTTTCACCGTAGGCCACGATCGAAGGCTCGTCCAACGTGACGATCAGAACGTATTGCGGGTCGTAGGCCGGGAAGATCGTCGCAAAGGTGGCAATGACCTTGTCGTCGTAATACCCGCCGCGCGGTTTGGGCTTGTCGGCCGTACCGGTTTTGCCCGCCACGTCATAGCCCTTGACCTCGGCGAAACTGGCGGTGCCGTCCGTTACCACCTTGCGCAGCATTTTCTGCGCCTGACGCGCGGTGTCCTGTGACATGACACGAGGCCCGTATTGCGAGCCGTTCTGGCGCAGGATGGTCGGACTTACGTAATGCCCGCCATTAGCAATCGCCGCATATCCGGCGGCCAGATGCATCGGACTGGTCGAAAGGCCATGGCCATAGGAAATTGTCACGGTGCTGAGCTCGCCCCATTTCTTCGGCTTCAGCGGCACGCCGCCCTTGGCCTCGACAATCTCGAAAGGGGTCGGATCGAACATGCCAAGCGCGTCCAGAAATTCCTGCTGCCGTTTGGCCCCGATTTGCAAAGCCAAACGCCCCGTGCCACGGTTCGAGCTGTGGACGATCACATCCGCCACGCTGATCTTGCCGTAGTTCTTGCCGTTGAATTCGCCGATGGGAAAGCGGCCGATCTTCATCGGCCCGGACGTATCGATGATGGTGTTCGAATTCACCAATCCAAGTTCAACGGCCTGCGCGGCGGTGAAAATCTTGAAAACAGACCCCAGTTCGTACACGCCTTGCACATAACGGTTGAACAGCGGGCTGTCCGAGGGGTCAAAGCCCGAGGTCGGCGGGCGCGGCCGGTCATTCGGATCAAAAGAAGGTAGCGAAGCAGCTGAAATGACCTCGCCCGTATGCGCGTTCATCAGAACGGCCGAGGCCCCCTTGGCATTCATGATCTTCATGCCGCCAAAGAGAACCTGTTCAACTGCGGCCTGAATGGTCAGGTCCAGCGACAGTTGCAGAGGCTTGTTGCCATTGGCCGGATCGCGCAGATAGTCGTCGAACTGCTTTTCCACACCGGCCACGCCGATCACTTCGGCGGCGCTGACGCCTTCACGCCCAAAACCGGACCCGCCCAGAATATGAGCGGCCAGCCGCCCGTTGGGGTAAAGCCGCATTTCTCGCGGGCCGAACAGGATGCCCGGATCGCCGATGTCATGCACGGCCTGCTTCTGCTCGGGCGAAATGCGTTTCTTGATCCACAGGAATTTGCGATTGCTGGTGAAGTCCTTGATCAGCCGCTCTTTGTCCAGATCAGGAAAGATCGCGACCAGCTGGTCCGCGGCCGCCCCGGGGTCGATCATCAGAGGGGGCTGCGCGTAGACGGAATAAGTGTCCAGATTGGTGGCCAGTATGCGCCCTTCGCGATCGACGATGTTGGCGCGCTGCATGGCAATCGCCGCCCCCGGCGCGCTGGCCAGAGGCTCTTGTGCTTCTGAGGTTGCCAACATGCCCATGCGGACACCAACGACTGAAAAAGCGCAGAAGAAGAATAGACCAAGCACCAGCAAACGCCCTTCGGCGCGGGCGCGGGCGCGATCTTTCATCTCTTCGTGACGCTTGCGGATGTTCTCACGTTCGATTGCCTTGGGGTTTTCGCCCCGGGCGCGGGCATCAAGGATTCGGGCCAGGGGGCGCAGAGGGGTGCGTGTCATGGAATCTGCACCTCGCCCAAAGCCTGAATATCGGTGATGGCCTGCAATTCAATCGGATCAACCACAGGCAGGTCCGGGTCTTCGGCATAGGCGATCTGATCCGCACGTCCGAACTGTTCGGCCCGCAACGGCAGCAGGCCAAGGCGCTCAAAGTTCAGGTCGGCCAGTTCGCGCAGCCTGTCCGGGCGGTTCAGATAGGCCCATTCCGCGTCCAGAACGGCCAGCCGCACCTGTGCCATTCCGATCTCGCGCTGCAAAGACTGCGTTTCCTTTACCACTTGTTGGGTTCGGTAGTTTTCCTGATAGGCCCACAAGGCAAGGCCGAATACGGACAGAGCAGTCAACACATACAAAACACTCTTCATCTTGCCCTTCCCCCCAGTTGCGGCATCCCGATGGCCCGCGATTCGATTTCCCCCGCCGGAGCCTCTGTTCGTATTGCCACGCGCAGTTTGGCTGACCGTGCACGCGGGTTTTCCCGCAATTCCTGTTCGTCAGGACCCACCGCCTTGCGGGTTTTCAACGTGAATTGGGGCTGTTCCTGTTCAATTTCCGGCGCATAGCGGTTCGCACGCCCCGTCTTGCCTGCGCGGGACTGAAAGAACCGTTTCACCATCCGGTCTTCGATGGAATGGAATGTGACAACAGCCAGTTGCCCGCCAGGCTTCAATGCGCGCTCAGCGGCCATCAACCCCTGAAACAGTTCTTCATATTCTGCATTCACGGCGATCCGCAGCCCTTGAAAGCTGCGCGTGGCCGGGTGGGATTGCCCCGGTTTCGGACGTGGCAGGCAGGATTCGATGATCTCGGCCAGACGCAGGGTCGTGGTGATCGGTTCATCCGCGCGCGCTTTGACAATCGCCTTGGCAATCCTGCGGCTGGCGCGTTCTTCACCATAATGGAACAGAATGTCGGCCAGCTGCGCCTCGGTTGCGGTGCTGACCAGATCGGCGGCACTTTCGCCCTCCTGGCTCATGCGCATGTCCAAGGGGCCATCCTTCATGAAGGAAAATCCACGGTCGGCCTGATCCAATTGCATTGAGGAAACGCCAAGGTCCAGCACAATGCCATCCAGATCCTGCGCATATTCGTCCAAACGAGAAAACACACCGGGCTGCATCACCAGCCGGTCGCCATAGGCGCCCGCCCATTCTGACGCCATATCAAAAGCCAGCGGATCACGATCAACACCGATGACCTTGTCTGCCCCGGCCTCCAGCAATCCGCGGGTGTACCCGCCTGCGCCGAAGGTGCCGTCCAGCCAGACGCCGGACACAGGTGCGACCGCGGCCAGCAGGGGGCGCAACAGAACGGGAACGTGAGGTTTGTCGGAGGAGATCTCAGCGCCGGCCATGCCGTTACGCATCCTCGGTGCCATCAAGGAACTGCATAGGATCGAAGTCCTCTGGCAGATCGTTAATCCATTCTTCGGTTTTGGCCAGCTCCTCGACTTCGTAGGTCTCGGGCTTCCAGATCTGAAATGTATCACCGGCGGCGATAAAGAACGCCTCACCTTCAAGGCCGATCTTGTTGCGCAGCTTGGCAGGCAACACCAGACGCCCGGTTTCATCCACATTTGTCGGAAAGGACTGACCATGGAACATGCGCTGCAACATTCGGCGCTGCATTGACCCGCGCGGCAAGGCATCAATCTTGGCATCAACCTCGTCAATGGCCTGCATGGTATAGCATTCAAGGAATTTGCGGCGATGATCGCCGTAGACGATCACAAGCTCTGGATTGTCTCCGGGCTGCCAGTTGGGATCGGACGCTTCAAGCACACGGCGAAACGAGGCCGGGATCGAGACCCTGCCCTTCGTGTCCACCTTATGGTGGCTTTCACCTCTAAACCTGCGCGCCAAGACGACTGTCCCTTTCGCTTGCGCCCCACTTGAAATTCACGTTCCCCCGGATGAAAAACGGCGGGTTGATCTGCTGCCACTGATCAACCCGCCGCATTGACCCGCTTCGCGGGATGTCCAGCTGCACGCGCCACCTGGGGGGATGTCTGCTCGCCCGCGCGCCGGATCTCTTGATTGATGAAAGCGAGATGCCTGTATGAAACCTGATTATTTTTGGTCGGGGTCGTTTGGTGCCCCTGCTGCCTCGTCCTCATCGGATGCATAAGGGATGCCATGGGAATTCATGGAAATCAACAGGAATTTTGCGAACCGCACCCCATGAAACACGATCAAGACACAGTATCACTCTGAAATCGGAACGTAATGACACCATTTGTGGAAGAATACGACAACCTGACCTCTATATATAGATAATTTGAGGCGTGAAATTTTTTCCCATGATTTCCCGAAATAATTTGGAATCCGCCTTGAAGGGTGGAAATACTGCGTGTCTTTGTGCTGCGGCCTCACAGAATCGTTCGAAGTTCGTGAGCGTTTTCGGCGACATGTGCCCTCGGAAACCACACCTGCCCATGAATTCCCGCGGATCTCCGGCTGCACGCGCCGCAACCTGAAACCGGCAAACTGAGCTTCAGGGGCTGGTGAAGCGCCACGCTTCGCCTTGCCGCTTCTCTCACGGGAGCTACCCGAGTTGTTTATTCGCCCAAATTCCAGCCAACACCGCTCAATTAGAGGGCAAGCCGCCAGAAGGCCATGTTTGCGCCATCACCAGTGACCCAGGGTAATGCCCAATTTTTCAAGGCGCATTTCCAGTCGAAGCAAAAAACTGAACCAATCTATGCGCTTGCTGCATAGCAGCATTGACGACGTGACCTATTGTGCAATTGCAGCATTTGCCTATTTTCAATCTCAAGCAAGGGCCGAACGTTATCGGCAAAGCAAATAGACACGGATGATGAGCATGGCAGTCGCAAGCACACATACAGCACCCAAGAGCGCACCGGCGTTCGGAATCGCAGCCCTGGTGGAGAACGCTAAGACGCGCTTTGCCCGCTATCGTATGTATCGCCAGACCGTCAATGAACTGGCAGGGCTGTCGGATCGTGAACTGGCCGATCTGGGCCTGCATCGGTCCATGATCCGCCGGGTGGCCATGCAGGCCGCCAACGATCACATCGCGCAATAAGCGCGCCACGAATACTGAGATCAGGCCCTTACTCCTCCCTTAGGGTCTGTAATCAGCGGCAACGTCTTTCCTCCTCCCTGACGTTGCCGCACCCTATACCGGCCCCAACCCGCCGGATCCTGATACATCGGGGCTCTCCTCCTCCCTGCCTCGATGTTGAAAGCGCGCGGCGACGTCTTCCTCCTCCCTGACGTCGCCGCGTCTTCCTCATACCGGGCTCAAACCCGGGCTCGAATACATCGGGGCTCTCCTCCTCCCTGCTCTGATGTTGACAAGACGGCGGTTCCCCTCCTCCTCCCTGGGAACCGCCGTTTTTTTATTTTTCGAGCAGGGGTGTAAAACAGCGTCCTGATTTCTGATCCGGAGGACGTTATGGCAGCCTATTTCATCACGCAGATCGACATCCACGACCCGGACGGGCATCAGGATTATCTGGCTGGCTTCATGCCGATTTTCGACCACCACAGAGGCCGCTTGCTGACAATCTCATCCAAACCGGTCGAACGGATCGAAGGCGTTTGGCCCGACGGCGGGATTGTATTGATGGAGTTTCCGGACCTTGCGGCGGCGAAAGCCTGGAAAGACGACCCGGAGTACATCGAACTGGCGAAGATCCGGCAGGCCACCGCCGCAACCAATCTGATTCTGGTCGAAGGGATATGACGCCTCAGAACGGGACGTCATCCTTGTTGCTCAGAAAACGCGAGACCACTTTCTTGGTGCCGGCCTTGTCGAAGTCGACCTCGACCTTGTCACCCTCGATCCCGATCACCGCACCATAGCCGAATTTCTGGTGGAACACCCGTTCGCCCAGTGTGAAACTGGCCACTGCGGTGGCGTCGATGACCGTGTTCCGGCTTTCTTTGGGTTGCGACATGCCATGCTGCCCCTGCCGCGCCTGCAACCGCCTCCAGCCCGGCGAGTTGTAGACATTGGCTTCGACCGCACGCGTTTCAATGCCCGCAGTGTGCTGACCGCCACCATAAAGACCCGGAGGAGTCAGCACCTCAACGTGATCTTCCGGCAATTCGTCGATGAACCGGGATGGCATGGAGTTCTGCCACTGCCCGAACACCCGCCGGTTGGCGGCAAAAGAAATCGTGCACACCTCCTCGGCACGGGTGATGCCAACATAGGCCAGGCGACGTTCCTCCTCGAGCCCCTTGAGGCCGGATTCGTCCATTGACCGTTGCGAGGGGAACAACCCGTCCTCCCATCCCGGCAGGAAAACGGCGGGAAACTCCAGCCCCTTGGCCGCGTGAAGGGTCATGATCGAGACCTTGGCCCCGTCGCTGTCCTGCTCGTTGTCCATCACCAGACTGACATGCTCCAGAAACCCTTGCAGGTTCTCGAAATTGTCCAGCTGATTGACCAGTTCCTTTAGGTTTTCAAGGCGCCCCGGCGCTTCGGGCGTCTTGTCGTTCTGCCAATGGGCCGTATAACCGGATTCGTCGAGGATGATCTGCGCCAGCTCGATATGCGTGTGTTCGGGCGCACCGAACCGCATGGGTGAACCGTCATCGATCACGGACTCGTCGTCCACTTCAATCCGTGGTCCACGCGTCATCGCATTCCAACGCGCCAGACCGTCGATCAGTTCGCGCAGCGCCTTGCCGCCCTTGCCCTTGATCAACCCGTTATCGACGGCAATCCGAGCCCCGTCGACCAGTGACACCCCATTTTCGCGCGCGGTCATCTGGATGGTTTGCTGCGCCTTGTCGCCAAGGCCGCGCTTGGGGGTGTTCACGATCCGCTCGAAGGCCAGATCATCCTCGGGGCTGACCACCAGCCGGAAATAGGCCATGGCATCGCGGATCTCCATCCGCTCGTAGAATCGCGGGCCTCCGATCACCTTGTAGGGCAAACCAATGGTCAGAAACCTGTCTTCGAAGGCGCGCATCTGGTGGCTGGCGCGGACAAGGATGGCGATTTCATCGAGATAAAATCTTGGGAAGGCCGCTTCCAAAGAACGCCCTTCTTGTTGCCTCATTGTTAATTCCCAAATGAGACTTTCCCTGCCTGCTTCCGCCAAAAAACTTTCGTGCTTCTTCAGCTTTTCCAGTACTTGCTCTCTACTATTGAGCCCCTTTAGGGCACCCAGTTCGTCGAGACGCTCTACTTCACTCATCATCTGATCGGATCGAGAGTTTTGCCTGCGTTTAGCGATGGGAGAATTTCCATTAACAAGGTCTTCGATCTGCTCTCCAATCCAGCGGGCCTCTTCCTCACCGTCCCAATGACCGATAAGGCAGACCTTTTCACCGTTTTCAGCAGCTGTCCAAAGCTCCTTGCCCAAGCGGCTTTCATTGCCCCGAATGACGTTCGACGCAGCCGCCAGAATATGCGGGGTCGAGCGATAGTTCTGTTCCAGTCGCACTACATACGCGCCGGGAAAGTCCTTTTCGAAGCGCAGGATGTTGCCCACCTCGGCCCCGCGCCAGCCATAGATCGACTGATCGTCATCGCCGACGCAACAGATGTTCTTGTGCCCCCCGGCCAGCAGGCGCAGCCACAGATATTGGGCGACGTTGGTGTCCTGATACTCATCCACGAGGATATAACGGAACCAGCGTTGGTATTGCTCCAGAACATCCTGATGGGTCTGGAAGATCGTAACCATGTGCAGAAGCAGATCGCCGAAATCCACCGCATTCAGTTCGCGCAAGCGGGTCTGGTATTGAGCGTAAAGCTCGACGCCCTTGTTATTGTAGGCCCCGGCATCGGCAGTGGGCACCTTGTCAGGTGTCAGAGCGCGGTTCTTCCAGTCGTCGATGATGCCGGCCAGCATCCGCGCGGGCCAGCGCTTGTCGTCGATATTGGCGGCCTGCACCAATTGCTTGAGCAGGCGAATCTGGTCGTCCTTATCCAGAATGGTGAAGTTCGATTTAAGATCGACCAGTTCCGCATGGCGGCGCAGCAGTTTGACGCAGATCGAATGAAACGTACCCAGCCATGGCATCCCCTCGGCGGGCTGTCCCAGCAGGCGGCCAACCCGTTCTTTCATCTCGCGCGCGGCCTTGTTGGTGAATGTGACCGACAGAATCTCATTCGGACGCGCGCGCGCAGTGTTGAGAAGATGTGCGATCCGGGCCGTCAGCGCCTTGGTCTTGCCGGTGCCAGCCCCGGCCAGCATCAGAACCGGACCGTCCAGCCGCTCGACCGCATCGCGCTGTGCCGGGTTCAGCTCATCCAGATAGGGCGAAGGGCGCGCAGCCATTGCCCGCGCCGACAGCGATGCGCCCTCGAAGGCGCCCATTTCGTCAAAACTGCTCATGGCCCCAAACTACGCTGGAAAAGCGCGAAGGGAAAGGGTTTGTTCACGGCTTGTTCGCAGACTTTTCACACTTCTTTTTACATTCAATTCTAAACAAAGACGCCACCGCCCTGCGCCCCTGTTAACTCTCTGTCAAATCCTGACTGAGATGCTTGTCAGAGTGTTGTGGGAGCGGACATATGAAACAGGCGGAACTGACAGGTCAGTCCTCGAGGCTTAAAATGATGGGCGTGGCCCTGATGTTGCTCGCGCTGACAACAGCAGCGGGCTGGGGGATCTATGCCGCCCCGGCGCCAGTGGTTGATCGCATGCTGGAAGCAGACCTGCGAAAAAACGCGATGCGGATGAGCCGCCAGATCGAAAGCCATCTGAACGATCTTGGCCAGACATTCCGTTTTCACGCATTGACCGAGCATGACCAGGAGTTTTTGGAGCTACTGCCCGAAACCACGGACATTTACCGCTTCAAGCTGTTTGATGCTTCGGGGCAAGTGTTCTGGTCGACCCGTGCAAGCGACGTCGGGTTCGTGAATACGAAACCCTATTTCCAGTCGATCGTTGCCGCCGGGGGTCTTTATTACAAACACGAAGAGAAGCCGATTGCCGAAGTTGATTCCTTTGTTGTCGGCGATTCCCGGGATACGGAACTGAGCAGCCGCCATGTGGCCGAGGTCTACACGCCGATCATCAAGGATGCGACGTTCCTGGGCGCCATCGAGTTCTATTCTGACATTACGGACCTGCGGAACCTGTTCATCACCCGCGTTCGCCTGTCCCTGGCGCTGCTCAGCGGGATAGCCCTGCTGGCGCTGACGACAGTTATCCTGATTGTTCATCGCACCAATCGTCGACAGGTTCGCGATCTACGCAAACGGGCCATAAAAGAGCGGGAACTGATGGACGAACAGATGCGCCTTGCCCGCGAGGTCCGCCTGCTGGGTGAATTGAACGAATGGCTGCAATCAAGCCGGTCGCTGGATGAACTGTTCGACATGGTGTCTCGCTTCATGACCCATATCCTGCCAGAGGCCGAAGGCAGTGTGTATGTCTACTCCAACTCACGCGACGTGCTGGATGGCTGCGCAAGCTGGAACGGTGGAACTCATAAATCTCACATTCATCCCGAAGGATGCTGGGGCTTGCGGCGCGGCCGGACCTATGAGTTCGGCGCATCCGAGATTGATTTTGTCTGCGAACACGCCGAACCGCATGACGGTCGGCCCTATTTCTGCTTTCCCATTCTGGCCCATGGCGAAACCGTTGGCCTCTTGCATCTGCGGGCACTTGAGGGGCGCGAAGACTGCTTCAACAAGAGCCGCAAGTTGGCCCAATTGTGCGCCGAACAGATCAGTATGGCGATCGCCAATGTCCGGATGCGGGATCAACTTCATGACCAATCGGTACGAGACCCGCTGACCGGGCTGTTCAATCGCCGCCATATGACCGAGATGCTGCGCAAGTCCATCAGCCGCAGCCAGCAGACGGGCGCTGCACTAAGCCTGATCGCAGTGGACGTGGATCACTTCAAGAAGTTCAACGATACTCACGGGCATGATGCTGGCGACATGGTATTGCGCGCAGTCGGCGCCGCCTTGGAGCAAGGGTGCGACCGGGACGAAGTCGCCTGCCGCATCGGTGGTGAGGAGTTTATGCTGATCCTGCCTGACAACAGCCCCGAAGATGCCATGACCCGCGCCGAACAGCTGCGCCAGGCGGTCGAGGCTGTATCCGTACGGTATGGTGAGAAGGCATTGCCGCGCATTACGATATCGCTTGGGGTCGCACATTACCCGGCCCACGGCACCATGCCGCAGGACCTGCTGCGCGCGGCCGATGATGCGCTTTATGTCGCCAAGGACAAGGGCCGCAACCAAGTGCATGTCTCAAGTGGCACCAAGAACCAGGCCCAACGTACGTCACCTGAAAGCCAGCAACCATCTAAGGATGCAGCTTAAAAAACTTGCCGAATCGCTTGGCAGGTCGGATCAATCTGCATGGACTTGCACAGCACCTATCCCGGCATACCGGATCTGAAACACCGTGCGCGCCGTCGCCTGCCGCATTTTGTGTGGGAGTATATCGACAGTGGAACCGGGATGGAAACGACACTGCACCGGAACCGCCAAGCCCTGGATGACGTGCGCCTCTGCCCCTCGATCCTGCACGGTGAGCTGGACTTTGATACGTCAAAGACGTTTCTTGAGGCTCCGTATCCGTTGCCATTCGGGATCGCACCGATCGGAATGTCCGGGCTGGTCTGGCCTCGCGCGGAACAGCTGCTTGCCAGCGCGGCCGCAAAGGCGGGTATTCCCTACACTCTGTCGACAGTAGCCAGCCAAAGCCCCGAAGACATGGCACCGCATCTTGGGGACAATGCCTGGTTCCAACTTTATCCGCCCCGAGATCCGGATATTCGAAAGGACCTGCTGAACCGGGTCCGCAAGGCCGGGTTCAAAACCCTGGTTCTCACAGCGGATGTTCCCGTCGCATCGCGCAGGGAAAGGCAGACACGATCGGGCTTGCGGCAACCGCCAAAGCTGACCCCGCGCGTGCTGGCGCAGATCGCCCAGAGACCCGCCTGGGCGATGGGCATGCTGCGCAACGGTGTGCCGCACATGCGAACGCTGGACAAGTATATTGAAAACCCCGGAGATCTGCCCCCGACTGCACATGTCGGATACCTGCTTCGAACATCGCCAGACCTGGAGTATGTCAAATGGCTGCGCGACCATTGGGACGGGCCGCTTGTCCTGAAAGGCGTCCTGCGCCCGGAGGATACGAGCAGGTTAGAACAGGTTGGTGTCGACGCCTTGTGGGTGTCGAATCATGGCGGTCGTCAATTTGACGCGGCCCCGGCCAGCATTGAGATTCTTCCCTCTATCCGGGATGCGACCCGCCTGCCCCTGATCTTCGACAGTGGCGTCGAAGGCGGCCTGGATATCTTGAGGGCAATGTCACTTGGCGCGGATTTCGTCATGCTCGGGCGTGCTTTTTTGTATGGACTCGCCGCACTTGGCGCACAAGGGCCCGCACATGTCATCGATATCCTAAGACAGGATCTGCACGCTAATATGGGTCAGATGGGATTGGCAAGCCTGTGTCAGATTGAGAGTTAACGTTTAATATTTGATGCTGCGGCGCGGCATAAGTATAAAGGCACTGCGACCAAAGGGCGTTTGCGAGCGTTAACATGCCGGTTCTACCCAGAAGAACGGATATACGTGTGCGTATTCTCCGCCCAATAAGACGCCTATACACGAAAGTCCGGGACCTATCATGACAGACTTCAACAAGATCCTGATCGCCAACCGCGGCGAGATTGCCATCCGCGTCATGCGCGCAGCAAACGAAATGGGAAAACGAACCGTCGCCGTTTACGCTGAAGAAGACAAACTGGGCCTGCACCGGTTCAAGGCGGACGAGGCGTATCAGATCGGTGAAGGCATGGGGCCGGTCGCCGCGTATCTTTCGATCGACGAGATTATCCGTGTTGCCAAGCAATGTGGTGCCGACGCGATCCACCCGGGCTATGGCCTGCTGTCCGAGAACCCGGATTTCGTCGATGCCTGCGTCAAGAACGGTATCACCTTCATTGGTCCAAAGGCGGACACCATGCGCGCGCTCGGCGACAAGGCCAGCGCGCGACGCGTAGCCATCGAAGCAGGTGTTCCGGTCATTCCTGCCACCGAAGTTCTGGGCGTTGACATGGACGCGATCCGCAAGGAGGCCGCCGAGATCGGTTACCCGCTGATGCTCAAGGCGTCCTGGGGCGGCGGCGGGCGCGGCATGCGCCCGATCCAGTCGGAAGAAGAACTGGAAGAGAAAGTCCTGGAAGGCCGTCGCGAGGCAGAGGCCGCCTTCGGCAATGGCGAAGGCTATCTGGAGAAAATGATCATCCGAGCGCGCCATGTCGAGGTGCAAATCCTGGGTGACAAACACGGTGAAATCTATCACCTCTATGAACGCGACTGCTCGGTCCAGCGCCGGAACCAAAAGGTCGTTGAACGCGCCCCTGCCCCGTATCTGAGCGACGAACAGCGCGCCGAAATCTGCGAACTGGGCCGCAAGATCTGCGCTCATGTGAACTACGAATGTGCCGGAACCGTCGAGTTCCTGATGGATATGGAAACCGGCAAATTCTATTTCATCGAAGTAAACCCTCGTGTGCAGGTGGAACACACCGTCACCGAAGAAGTCACCGGCATTGACATTGTGCAGGCGCAGATCCTGATCGCCGAGGGCAAACCTCTGGCAGAGGCGACCGGCGCTGCAAGCCAGGCAGACGTGCATTTGAACGGCCACGCGCTGCAGACCCGCATCACGACGGAAGATCCGCAGAACAACTTCATTCCCGACTATGGCCGCATCACCGCGTATCGCTCGGCCACCGGTATGGGTATTCGCCTGGATGGCGGGACGGCCTATGCGGGTGGTGTGATCACCCGGTATTATGACTCGCTGCTGACCAAGGTTACCGCTTGGGCCCCGACGCCCGAAAAAGCGATCAGCCGGATGGACCGTGCCTTGCGAGAATTCCGTATTCGTGGTGTCAGCACCAATATCGATTTCGTCATCAACCTGCTCAAGCACCCGACCTTCCTGTCGAACGAATACACCACCAAGTTCATCGACACCACGCCTGAGCTGTTCACCTTCAAGAAGCGGCGCGACCGGGGCACCAAGGTTTTGACCTATATCGCCGACATCACGGTGAACGGACATCCCGAGACCAAGGACCGCCCCGAACCGCGCGCCGATCTGAAAGAGGCCAAGCCGCCCGCGCTGAAAGCCGAACCGCAGATGGGTACGCGCAACCTGCTGGAGCAGAAGGGCCCGCAGGCGGTGGCAGACTGGATGAAAGCCCAGCGCCAACTGCTGATCACCGACACCACCATGCGCGACGGGCACCAGTCTCTGTTGGCGACCCGGATGCGGTCAATCGACATGATCAAAGTGGCCCCGACCTATGCGGCGAACCTGCCGCAGCTGTTCTCGGTCGAGTGTTGGGGCGGTGCGACCTTCGACGTCGCCTACCGCTTCTTGCAGGAATGTCCATGGCAGCGCCTGCGCGACCTGCGCGAGGCGATGCCGAACCTGATGACCCAGATGCTGCTACGCGGCGCAAACGGAGTGGGGTATACGAACTATCCTGATAACGTGGTGCAGGAGTTCGTGCGTCAGGCGGCGACAGGAATTGACGTGTTCCGTGTCTTCGACTCGCTGAACTGGGTCGAGAACATGCGCGTGGCGATGGATGCGGTCGTCGAAACCGGTAAGATTTGTGAAGGTACCGTCTGTTACACTGGCGATATTCTTGACCCGGACCGTGCCAAGTACGACCTGAAATACTATGTCGGCATGGCGAAAGAGCTGCGCGACGCCGGCGCGCATATCCTCGGCCTGAAAGACATGGCCGGCCTGCTGAAACCCGCCGCGGCCAAGATCCTGATCCGCGCGCTGAAAGAAGAGGTCGGGCTGCCGATCCACTTCCACACACATGACACTGCCGGTATTGCCAGCGCGACCATTCTGGCCGCGTCCGAGGCGGGCGTGGATGCTGTTGACTGCGCGATGGACAGCTTCTCGGGCAACACCAGCCAGGCGACGCTGGGTACGGTGGTCGAAGCGCTGCGCCACACAGACCGCGACACCGGTCTGGACATCAAGGCGATCCGTGAAATCAGCGATTACTTCGAGGTCGTCCGCGGCCAGTACGCGGCGTTCGAGTCGAGCCTGCAGGCTCCGGCCTCGGAAGTTTATCTGCACGAGATGCCCGGCGGTCAGTTCACCAACCTCAAGGCACAGGCGCGCAGCCTGGGTCTGGAAGAGCGCTGGCACGAAGTGGCGCAGATGTATGCTGACGTGAACCAGATGTTCGGTGACATCGTGAAGGTAACGCCGTCTTCCAAGGTCGTTGGCGACATGGCGCTGATGATGGTCAGCCAGAACATGACCCGCGAACAGGTCGAGGACCCCGATACCGACGTGGCCTTCCCGGACTCGGTCGTGGACATGATGCGCGGCAATCTGGGTCAGCCTCCGGGCGGTTTTCCGGACACCATCATCAAGAAGGTGCTTAAGGACGAAGCCCCCAACACCGAGCGCCCCGGCAAGGACGTGACTGCGGTTGATCTTGAGGCCACCCGCGTAGAGCTGTCCAAGCAACTGGAAGGCAAAGAGGTCGATGACGAGGATCTGAACGGATACCTGATGTATCCCAAGGTGTTCCTGGACTACATGGGACGTCACCGGATTTACGGCCCGGTCCGTACCCTGCCTACGCGCACTTTCTTCTACGGCATGGAGCCCGGTGAAGAGATCACGGCGGAAATCGACCCCGGCAAGACGCTGGAAATCCGCTGTCAGGCCATTGGCGAAACGGATGAAAAGGGCGAGGTCAAAGTGTTCTTTGAACTCAACGGCCAGCCGCGCGTGATCCGGGTTCCGAACCGGATGGTCACGTCAAGCACGCAAGCGCGCCCCAAGGCCGAGGTTGGCAACCCGGATCATATCGGCGCGCCGATGCCGGGTGTTGTGGCCACCGTCGCAGTGACTGCGGGTCAACAGATCAAGGAAGGCGACATGTTGCTGACCATCGAGGCGATGAAGATGGAAACGGGAATCCACGCCGAGCGCGATGCGACCGTCAAGGCCGTTCATGTGCAGCCCGGCGGCCAGATTGACGCAAAGGACCTTCTGGTCGAGCTGGAATAAGCTGACGAACCGGTTACAGTTCAAAGGGCCGCGCGGGAAACCACGCGGCCCTTTTACTATGCTGAACCGGAGAAACACCATGCTTGCTATCACCCCGATCTATGCGGCCCTGATTGCTATCCTTTACGTTGCACTCAGCGTCAAAGTGATCCTGCAGCGCCGCAGCGACAAAATCTCGGTCGGGGATGGGGGCAGCAAATTGATGATCAAGGCGATAAGGACACATTCAAATTGCGCCGAATACGCCCCAATCGCCCTTTTGCTGATTGCTATGGTAGAGTTGCAGGGCGCAGGTGGGTTGATTTTGCATGGACTGGGCTTGATGTTGCTGGCCGGGCGTCTTTTGCACGCATACGGATTTGGGCGCACGCCCCAGATCGTCATCCTGCGGCAGGCTGGCATGAGCCTGACTTTCCTGGCCATTCTGATTGCGGCCATCACAAACCTGATTCTGGCGCTATAGGTTGGCTGGCGGATGCTATCCCGTCAGATCCGTCGTCATCACATAGGGCGCTTTCAACAAAACGGGCGTGATCCGATTGTGTGCGTGATTGTCCGGTTCTGGCATCGCGGTGACCAGCAAAATCATTGCGGCCAGCGCCATTATCTTCATGTCTGCAACGGATATCATGAAAGCCCTTCCACCCATGTCCTTTTTTGATCTGCGTTTGAGATTGAACGGACCGGAAGCCGGGTTCCGTCGAAAGATTTTTCCTCTTTTTTGTGTTTTTCCGCTTGCAGCCCCGCGTGGGAATTTATACATCCCTCCTCACTCAACGGCGCGGGCGTAGCTCAGGGGTAGAGCATAACCTTGCCAAGGTTAGGGTCGGGCGTTCGAATCGCCTCGCCCGCTCCATTGAGAGGTCTTTGGACCACATATGTATCTGATGCGGGCGTAGCTCAGGGGTAGAGCATAACCTTGCCAAGGTTAGGGTCGGGCGTTCGAATCGCCTCGCCCGCTCCAGATACCAAACTCACCAAACAAGCTGGTTCTTTGTGGAGCGTTGCGCCATTCTGGCTGCATTGCGCACTATAGGATCATTACCCATGTCTGATTACATCATCCGCCCTCTGACCTTCGTAGAAGTCCAACACGCCGTGGATTGGGCTGGGCGTGAGGGATGGAACCCGGGGGTGCATGATGCCGAATGCTTTCGGCCGACCGACCCGGAAGGGTTTCTGGGCGGGTTCCTGGATGGTGAGATGATCGCCTCGGTTTCGGCAGTTAATTACAACGACGCGTTTTCGTTTCTTGGCTTCTACATCGTAAAACCTGATTTCCGGCATCACGGACACGGGTTTGAGATTGCGGGACACGCGCTGGCGCATTGCACCGGCCGGAATATGGGTCTGGATGGTGTGGTGGAACAACAGGACAACTATCGCAAATCCGGCTTCACCTTCGCCTACAACAACTACCGTTTTTCCGGGACGAAGACACGGGTTTTGGCGAAGTTGGGCACCGCGCCGATTGACCACATAACCGATCTGAACAGCGCATCTGATGACCTGAAAGCTTACGACCGCAAGCTATTCCCTGCCCCGCGCGATCTGTTTCTGGAAAGCTGGTTGAGTGCCTTTAGCCATGTCTCGAAACTCTACACTGAGAATGGTAAAATCCGCGGCTACGCGACTCTGCGCCCCTGCCTAACCGGCTATAAGGTTGGCCCGCTGTTCGCAGATACGTCCAAAATTGCGAAGGCTTTGCTGCGGGCACTTTTGAAGGCAATTCCTGAAGACCACAGCGAACATGAGGTCTTCGTCGATATGCCTCAGCCCAACACAGCTGCTTTTGCGCTGGCCGACGAGCTTGGGCTGGACAAGGTGTTCGAAACGGCCCGAATGTATTCCGATCACGAACCCGATATCGACCTGACTCGCATCTTTGGCGTAACGACGTTTGAGTTGGGCTAGAACGCCTTGAACGTCATCGTGGTCAGCGACCGCTCAATGTTTGGAATCACCAGCAGGTGCTCGTTGATAAAATGGCCCACATCCTCGGTTTCGGGGATATAGAGCTTGAGCATCAGATCATACTCACCGCTGGTGGAATAGAGTTCCGAGTGAATTTCGCGTAACGCAATCTCTTCGGCGACCTTGTAGGTGGTACCGGGTTTGCAACGGATTTGTATGAAAACGCAGGTGGACATGAGCCGGGCCTTTTGAATCGAGTTTCCGGCAGGCTGGCATGGCGCGGACCTGGGTGCAATCCCCTGCAACAGTTTGAAGCGATCGCGACGCGGGCACTGGATCAACTGGACCAACCCCGTCTATAAGCGCGCCTGTAGCAAAAGGAATTCGCCCATGCGCAGCGCAAAGATCAGCCGTCAGACCGCCGAGACCGAAATTTCGGTCGAGGTCAATCTGGACGGCACCGGCCAGTATGACAACCAGACCGGCGTAGGCTTCTTTGACCACATGCTGGACCAGTTGGCACGTCATTCACTGATCGACATGACGATCCGAGCCAAGGGCGATTACCACATCGACGACCACCACACGGTCGAAGATACCGGCATCGCGCTGGGGCAGGCACTGACGAAAGCTCTGGGCGACAAGAAAGGTGTTCGGCGGTATGGCGAATGCCACCTGCCGATGGATGACGCTCAGGTGCGCTGTGCGCTGGACCTGTCGGGCCGCCCCTACCTGATCTGGAATGTGGAGCTGCCGACACAGAAAATCGGCGCGTTTGACACAGAGCTTGTGCGTGAATTCTTTCAGGCTCTCAGCACCCATGGCGGCATCACGCTGCATATCGACCAGTTGCACGGCTTCAACAGCCACCACATCGCCGAGGCTGCATTCAAGGCCGTTGCGCGCGCGCTGCGCGACGCCGTCGAAACCGATCCGCGCAAGGCAGACGCGATTCCGTCGACCAAAGGCGCGTTGTAAATGCTGACCGCCATTATCGACTACGAAAGCGGCAACCTGCACTCGGCGGAAAAAGCGTTTCAGCGCATGGCGCAAGAGGTCGGCGCGGGTGAGGTTGTCGTCACCTCGGACGCGGATGTTGTGGCACGCGCGGATCGTTTGGTCTTGCCCGGCGACGGAGCGTTTCCGGCATGCGCCGCCGAGCTGCGTGGTCACAAGGGTATTTATGACGCGATGGTCGAGGCGGTCGAACAGAAAGGCCGCCCGTTTCTGGGCATCTGTGTGGGCATGCAGTTGATGGCAACCAAAGGCCATGAATACAGCGAAACGGATGGTCTGGACTGGATTTCCGGCGATGTCGTCAGGATCGAACCGTCAGACACAGCGCTGAAAGTGCCGCATATGGGCTGGAACGATCTTGTTCTGGACAGCGATCACCCGGTGTTCAACGGGGTGAAATCCGGCGATCACACCTATTTCGTCCACTCTTACCACTTCCGCGTATCCGACCCGGCACAGCGATTGGCCTATGTGGACTACGGGCAGGAAGTCACGGCCGTCATTGGCCGCGACACGATGGTTGGAATGCAGTTCCACCCCGAGAAAAGTCAGGACGTTGGCCTGCGCATGCTGGGCAACTTCCTGACCTGGAAACCCTGAGGCCTACTGAACACGCGTCCAGGTTTGTCCGCGGCAGATCAGACCGCCCGCCACACACCCTTTGACGGTCAGTTTGTTCTGGCCGTCCAGCGACATTTTCGAATTGTATGTCTTGTCCCGGTCCGGTGCCCAGATCTTGCCGCTGTCATAGCTTCCGCCATCCTCGGGCACCATGTCCCAGATGATCTTCTTACCGAGGTTTTCATATTCCAGCTGCTCGTTGCCATCCGCATCAAACGCGCTGTCGATGGTTCCGCAGATCGCACTACCGCATTCGGAAATCGTCACGTGCAGATAGCCGCCGGTATCACCGGGTGCAGTCTTCCACAGACCGTCGACGGGATCTGCAGCCATCGCGCCGGTTGCGAGAAACATCAAACCCGCTGCAAAAGTAAATCTCTTCATAGTTTTCTCCCTGTTTTGAGGGCAGTCTGACCCGGCATTCAGCGACGGGCAAGAATGACCCAGCGTCGCGTTGCATCCCCTGCCCTGCCTGTGCGATATCCCGCGCGTGTAACAGTGATATAGGGCCGCCCGACATGATCCTCTACCCCGCCATCGACCTCAAAGACGGCAATGCCGTGCGCCTTCTGCGCGGTGACATGGACAAGGCCACCGTGTTCAACGAAGACCCGGCGGCACAAGCGCGCGCCTTTGTCGAGGCCGGGTGCGAGTGGCTGCATCTGGTCGATCTGAACGGTGCCTTCGCGGGTGAACCGGTCAACGCCGCCCCGGTCGAGGCGATTCTGGAAACCTGCAATGTGCCTGCGCAATTGGGCGGCGGCATCCGTGACATGGCGACCATCGAAACCTGGGTCGAAAAGGGTCTGGCGCGGGTTATTCTGGGCACGGTTGCCGTCGAAAACCCTGACTTGGTGCGTGAAGCAGCCAAGGCGTTCCCGGGCAAGATCGCCGTGGGCATCGACGCGCGCAACGGCATGGTGGCCACAAAAGGCTGGGCCGAAGAAACCAATGTTCAGGTGACTGATCTGGCCCGCAGCTTCGAAGACGCGGGCGTGGCCGCGATCATCTACACAGATATCAACCGTGACGGCGCCATGCAGGGCCCCAATATCGAGGCCACGGCAGACCTCGCCAGAACGGTAGGCATTCCTGTTATCGCATCCGGTGGCGTGTCATCGATCGCCGATCTGATCGCCCTGCGCGATTGTGGCGCAGCCCTGAACGGTGCCATTTCCGGACGTGCGCTTTATGATGGGGCGATTGATCTGAAAGAGGCTCTGACAACTCTCAGAGAATAGTTCAATGTTCCATTCGCCTGTAAAGCGTTCTGATTTGTCCGCGCAAAGCCTGCTGCACAAACGGTATAAAGACGGCGATTTTCTGGACTGCTTCAGCGTCGAATCGGAACTCTCACCTCGTCGAGCCGCAGAAATCATTACCGCGTTTCCGGCATGGACGATGGCGCTGGTGCGATTACGTGGCGCGTTGGTCGCACCTTTCGGCCTCAGCTCGAAAGGACCTGAGGCTGCGGACAAGCTGGGGATTTTTCCGGTTGAATATGATGGTGAGGCCGAAGTGATTGCAGGATTCAACGACCGCCATCTGGATTTTCGTGTCTCAATCCTGTCAGAAAACGGCCGAATCTCGCTGGCCACCTGGGTACATCGTCACAATTGGGGTGGGCGACTGTACCTTGCTGCGATCCTGCCGTTTCACATCCTGATCGCGCGAAACGCGCTTGCGCGTGTGAAAAGCGCAAGCGCATAACCAAAAAGGTCTTAACCCGCAGCGGCGGCGGTCAGCTTGGCCAGTGCGCCGCGCATTTTCTCGATGACGGGTGATTTTTCGACGTCATCCAGTTCATCCATCGTCTCTTTGGGATCTTCATAGGCCAGCCAGACCTGACCGTTGCCGTCCTCATATGCCTGCACCTTGAGCGGCAGGAACAACCCCGCACGCGGATCGATCTGCATGGCTGGCGTACCCAGCGCAGGATTGCCGAAAATCAGCACTTGATTGGCCGGGATGGGCGTTCCGACCTTTTCCGCCCCCGCCGCGTGGTCGATGCGGGCGAACACCGTGGCTCCTGCGTTGCCTACCGCTGCCTCCAGATCATCCAGCGCCTCGACTACGGATTTATTCGTTTGAACTTTGATGATGTCGTCAGCCATGGCGGCAAGAGCCCCTCCGAACGAAAGAATTGAAGCCAGTATCAATGTACGCATATCGGTTTTCCTTCTATAAAATTCACCCCAATTCTCACAGGTTTTGGAAATCTGACAATCACAAGTCTGGCATCAGCAAAGCCTTGCCTGAATTGGAGATGCCCATTTTACCCTTGCTTTTGCGAACAATCCGACCAAAAGCCAAACATTTTACTGCGTTGAGCCATAATTCGGGCGGAATCCCCGCTTAATTCCCTCGTCAAACACAACAACCCGGGTGGCAAACGTGAGTATTTCGAACCTAGACGTTCCCAACACGTCCAGATTCAGATCAGCAACCATTGCGATCTTCTGCGCGGCGATTTTCACAAGCGCGAGTCTGCTTTTCTTTGTCCAGCCGCTTTTTGCCAAGCTGGTTCTTCCCAAGATTGGCGGTGCGCCGGCAGTTTGGACCACCGCCATGCTGTTTTTCCAAGTGGTGCTGATTCTCGGATATGTGTACGCACATCTTTTGACCAAATTTCTGCCCTTGCGCTGGCAGATCGTTACCCATTTTGCCCTCTGGGTCGCAGCGCTGACTTTCCTGCCGCTGTCCACCAGCGAAAGCTGGAGCTATAACGCCACGACCTCGACCGCAGTGCAAACGCTTGGCCTGTTCGCCGTAGGTGTAGGTGTACCTTTTGCAGTGTTGTCGGCAAATGCGCCCCTGTTGCAGTCATGGTACGCCAAGTCGGGCGGGCCGTCGGCGGATGATCCGTATTTCCTTTACAGCGCCAGTAATGTCGGATCATTGCTGGCGTTGCTGGCTTTCCCCCTGGTTGCAGACCCATTTTTTGGGGCCGCTGAGATCAGCCGCGTGTGGCTGATCGGCTTTGTGCTGTTCGGGGCGCTCTTGCTTGGCAGTGGCATGATCGCCCTGCGGGGGTCACGTCACACAGAGTCGTCGGTGCAAACAGCACTTAAAGCCAGTTTCCCCACCCTGCGGCAAATAGCTATCTGGGTGTTCGTCGCATTCATTCCCTCCTCATTGATGCTGTCCTTCACAACGCGGGTCAGCACGGACCTTGGTGCTCTCCCGCTGATCTGGGTCGTTCCGCTGGCGGTCTACATCCTGTCCTTCATCATTGCCTTCGCCAAATGGAAACACCTGACGCTTGACGCTTTGAACCTGCCTATGCTGGCGGCGCTGGCGGCGGGTGTCGTACTGGTGTCCAAAGTGGTCAGCGAACATGACGCGCCGGTGGTCATCCTGCTCTATGTCCCGGTGTTGTTCGTCATCGCTCTTTTTGCACATCGCCTGCTTTACGACATGCGTCCGTCAGCCGAGCAGTTGACCGTGTTCTACATTGCCCTTTCCGTGGGCGGAGCGATTGGCGGGTTGTTCAACTCGATCGTTGCGCCAATTGTCTTCACACGTGAGTTGGAGGCGCCAATCACCATGATCCTGGCCGGAGGATTATTCCTTGTCCGCGCGCCGGGATTTGCCCTTCGCCACGTCATCATGGGCATTGCGGCAAGTGTTTTCATCCTCGTCATCGCGGGTGCGACACGGGGCGTCGCGGCCATGAGCGCGGACATTCCGCGCGCAGGCGCCCTGTTCGTGCTGATATTTGCAGTACTGTACCTGTTCCGGACTCAGGCCTTGCGTATCCCGGTGGTTCTTGCCGTCGTTCTGCTGCCTGCATTTGCAGTAAAGAACAATCCGGTGTTCGAAGACCGCAGCTTCTTTGGTGTGCATTCGGTGTATTCAAGTGAGGGCTACCGCGTCTACAAGAACGGCACCACGGTGCATGGCTGGCAACGCGAATCCGAATATGGCACTCGGCCCACACCGCTGTCCTATTATCACCCCGAAGGACCAATGGCGCAGGTCATCACGTCAGATTTCGGCAAACAATCCAGCAGCATCGGAATAGTTGGTCTGGGAACAGGGGCGCTGGCCTGTTACCGGCAGCCTTCGCAAAACTGGGACTTCTTCGAGATCGACGCGACTGTAGACCAGATCGCACGCGACCCTTCGCTGTTCACCTATCTGTCTGAATGCACGCCCGATTCAGAAACCCATCTGGGTGATGCCCGGATCGTCCTGAAGCAAAGGCCATTTGCCTTCGATATCCTGGTTTTGGATGCTTACAGCTCGGACGCGATTCCGCTTCACCTGATCACACGGGAGGCGGTAGAGATGTACACGAGCCGCCTGACCGACGATGGGGTTCTGGTGTTCCACATCACGAACCGGTTCTACGATCTGGTCCAGCCTTTGGCACGAATTGCCGACAGTTTGAACCTGACAGCTGCGCATCAACGGCTGGCCGTGGGTGAAGAGCAGGTTGAAACCGGAGCCGCCACCAGCAGCGTTGTGATCCTGAGCCCGGACAAATCCCGAATTGAGAGTTTTGTGCAGGACGGAAACTGGCAAGTCGTTGAAACCGACGGCGCGCAGCCGTGGACCGATGACAAGGCAAACTTGCTCTCGGCGCTGAAACTGCTGAAGAACCGGGATCACTAAAGCAGGACACCTGCGCTGCCCATGGCCGGTGCGATCCGGGCCGTGGGCGTCAAAACGTCTGTGGCATCAGCGACGCTTTGCCGGTAAAGGTCCGGCAACAAAGGACGATCAGATGCTGAAAACCCGGATCATTCCCTGCCTTGATGTTGCCGATGGCCGCGTGGTCAAAGGCGTGAATTTCGTTGGTCTGCGCGATGCAGGCGATCCCGTTGAATCGGCCAAGGCGTATGACGCCGCAGGCGCGGACGAGATCTGTTTTCTGGACATCCACGCCACCCACGAAAACCGCGGCACCATGTTCGATGTGGTACAGCGCACAGCCGAGCAGTGCTTTGTACCTCTGACAGTCGGCGGCGGCGTTCGTACCAAGGATGATGTACGCGCCCTGTTGCTGGCCGGGGCAGACAAGGTCAGCTTCAACTCGGCTGCCGTTGCCAATCCCGATGTGATCGCGGAATCGGCAGATCAATTCGGCAGCCAGTGCATCGTCTGCGCCATCGACGCGAAAACTGTCAGTCCCGGCAAGTGGGAGATTTTCACCCATGGCGGACGCAAGCCCACGGGCATTGACGCGGTAGAGTTCGCAAAAACCGTTGTCGCCAAAGGCGCCGGAGAAATCCTGCTGACCTCGATGGATCGCGATGGCACCAAGGCTGGCTTCAACCTGCCCCTGACACGCGCGATTTCCGATGCAGTCGACGTGCCGGTAATCGCAAGCGGCGGTGTCGGCAATCTGGACCATCTTGTCGAAGGCGTCACCGAAGGCGGCGCGAGTGCGGTGCTTGCTGCCTCGATCTTCCATTTCGGCGAATACACGATCCGCGAAGCCAAAGAACATATGGCCGCCGCTGGCATTCCGATGAGGCTGACATGAGTATTCTACACGACCTTTCTGCCACGATTGAGGCGCGCAAAGGGGCGGATCCGGATTCAAGCTGGACTGCCAAGCTGCTTGCAAAGGGTCCCGAGAAATGCGCCGAGAAATTTGGTGAAGAAGCCATCGAAGCCATTATTGAAGCCACGAGGGGCGATAAGGCCAAGTTGACCGCTGAGGCGGCAGACGTTCTGTACCACCTGCTGGTCATGCTGGCCGCGCGAGACGTAGCGCTGGAGGATGTCCTGGCTGAGCTTGCGCGCCGTCAGGGCGTCAGCGGCATTGCCGAAAAAGCCGCCCGACCCAAAGGGTAAGGGCCGGGTTCCGCGCCGTTACAATGGCCGCTATACTCGGGCGTCAGACTGACAGGCCGAGGGCGCGACATGATCCGAGTACTGATGCTTGTGGCAACACTTGCTCTTGGTGCAGCTTGCTCTGCACCTCCCGCCTCGACCGGGGATGAGGTGCAACGCCTGACAGCCGAGATTCAGCTGCTTGGCCCAGATATCGATCCTGAAGAGGCCCGCCGGGCAGCGCAAGTCGCCTATTCCTATACCGCGCAGCTGGTGGGCGAATACCAGATCACCGATCCGCCGCTGATCCACAATGCAAAGGTCAACAAGGGCTTGCGCCCGCGTGGTCTGTGCTGGCATTGGGCCGAGGATATTGAACGTCGCCTGAAACAGGAAAACTTCCAGACGCTGGAGTTGCACCGCGCCATCGCCAACGCCGACAATCCGCTGAGGATCGACCACAGCACGGCGATTATCAGTCGCAAGGGAGAGTCGCTGTATGAGGGCGTCGTGCTGGACCCCTGGCGCTATGGCGGGGTGCTGTTCTGGTCTCCGCTGGTCGAGGATACCCGCTATGAGTGGGTGCCACGTGACGTCGTGCTGGAAAAACGACGACAGGAACAGGTGGCCCGGCTGAAGCCATACAAGCCTGAAACGCCTTAAAGCTTGGACGAGATGATCCCGGTCGAAAACCCGCCCATGCGCAGCTCGCCAAACAGGCGCTGATATTCGATCTTAGGGCAGCGGTTCATCACGACATCTACACCGCGGGCCTCGGCCTTGGCTGCTGCTTCGGGGTGTTCAACCCCGATCTGCATCCAGATTGTGCCTAGCGACGGGAAAGCGTCCAGCGCTTCATCCACTATGGGAGGCACGGCCTCGGATCGACGGAAAATGTCTACCATGTCCACGGGTTCGGATATCTCCGAAAGGCTGCCGCGTACCGTCTGGCCAAACAGGTCTTTCCCGACATGGCCCGGATTGACCGGGATCACGTTGAACCCTTTCAACGACAGGTAGCGGGCGACGTAATAGCTGGGTCGCACCGGGTTCATGGACACCCCAACAACGGCAACGGTCTTGGTGCGTTGCAGAATGGTTCTCAGGTGCTGATCGGAATAGTTGGGCATGCCCTATCCTTAGCAGGGTTCCAAAAAGAAAAAAGCGCCCAAGATGCCTTGGGCGCCAGTTGTTGGAACGAGGGACAGTGAAATGACCCGCGGCAGTTCCGTTCCGCGGTCACTGTGACATTTAGGCATATCTTTGTTAAAAAAAAGGGGGGGTGCGCTTTTTTGTGATGACTCTTCACAATTATCTGATTCCCGCTCATTCCCGATAGAGGACCGCCGGCCAGTTTTGTTCAGCCATCTCAATGTATTCCGCCTGATCCCGCTGCCAAACCTCCTCGATCTCCATCGAGTGCGTCAGGTAAAGACGACCATCCACAACTTTCCAGGCCTTGGGGTCTGTACTCTTCAGAACCCCCATCGCCATCGCATAAGAACAATAACCGCCGAACTGCGGTGCGAAAGCACGGGGATTGCTTTCAAAAAGTTCGCGGTTCTCCTGCGAGGTGAAATGCCAACGCGCCCCTTTCCACATTACTGAATTCTCGGGCATGCCTATTATGGGCGTAGAACTGTCGAAATAGGACACGGCATCATACCCGGCCAACGCCACCCCTTCGGTGGTGTAATAGACCGGCATATCCTGCGCGTAGGTGGCAGGAGCCAGAAAAAAGGCGCACAGCGCGCCAAGTGTGGAACGTCGGGTCAGCATTGTCATGTCAGAATCTGAATTCACTGGGGTATCAAGATGCAATTTTTTGCTGCATGCGGAACCCCTGTTGACGTGGATGTGAACGATCTTCACCCAAATACGTTCAATCAAAGATATCTTCGATCACATCCCAGGCTTCATCGAAAACGCGCGAGAACATGCTCTTTTTCTTCTTTTTTCGCTTGGTCTTCCGCAGAGGGGAGTGAGAAACGGCAGATCGCACCGATTTGGAAGGCGCAGCCTTCCGCTTTGGCAGCATCTTCAGATCGTGCAAAGGAGCGCCACAATTGGAACAGCTCAGCTCGTGCCGCTCTTTGCCTCTCAGGACCAACGCAGCCCGGGTCCCACAATAGCAGCAGGTCGCGATTTTTGATGGACCGGAAATAGCGCTCTCCTTTTTTGTCAGGGCCGGGATGCATATAAGGCGATTGCCGCCGCATTTGAGACATTCAGCGATCCGAACCCCCCAGCTGCGTCAATTTTCACCAATTGATCCACGGTTTCCTTCGTCTTTTGGCGCAATCCCGGGCCTTCCGCTCCCAGAACAAGTGCGACGGGGCGGTCCCGACCGTCGCTTAGCGCGCCTTCGATCGTTACATCTGCTTCACCGTCCAGCCCAAGGACCAGAAAGCCCATATTCTGTAGTTCAACAATTGTGTCGGCGAGGTTGCGCATCCGCAGATAGGGTTGACGCTCCAGCGCGCCGCTGGCGGTTTTTGCCAGTGCCCCGGTCTCGGGCGCGGAATGGTGGCGCGTGCCAATCACGGCACTGGCACCCAGAACTTCGGCCGAGCGCAGAATCGCGCCGACATTGTGCGGGTCTGTGACACGGTCCAGAAGAATAACGCGCGGGTTTTCCCGACCGATGCAGTTTTCAGCCAAACCGCCCCAGTCCAGTGGCTTCACCTCCAGCGCGGCCCCCTGATGCACCGAACCTGCATCAATGGGCGCCGTAAACTTGCGCGGATCAACCATCTCGGGTTCTATACCAGAGAATTCAATCGCTTCCGCCAGTTTATCCCGCGCGTTGCGCGTTACGATCAGGCGCAATTTCTGCCGATTTGGGTTCATCAAAGCATCGCGAACCGCATGCAGACCGAACAGCCAGACGGTTTCAGCAGCCGCAGCTTTACGCGCCTGTTCCTTTTCAACGACCCATTTGGGTTTCTTCATTTTTCAGGCCTCCGGGCCAAGAGTTCGGTTTCCTGCGTCAAAGCGAATTTTTCCTGTTGACGCTTCTTTGGTGCGCTAGTAATCACGCCTCCACGTCAGGTGCAACGCCTGACAGTGGGCGACAGGCCGCAAGGTGTGGCAGGGGACTGTAACTCCCTCGCGGAGACGCACGCCTGGTTCGATTCCAGGGTCGCCCACCATCTTTCCAGCAGGTTTCAAAGATAGTCACAACGCCCTGTCAGCACGTTTCCGTTTACAGGTGCACGCGCACATGCGACCTTCAGGACTCGTAAAAGTCGCGAAACCGGGCGTGGCCCGCTAGTCTGAACACGTTTTTGCGTGGGACTTGTTATGAGACTGCTTTTGGCGGCGCTTGCCGTTTGTATCGCGGGCGCATCGAATGCGCTGACCGTTACATTTGATATTGATTTAGCGAATGACCAAACTGTTGGCCCCAATTTAAATCAAGGGACAAGCCAAGGTTACACATTCAACTACGCGACGGTCTACAACTTCGGAAACTTCATAAACCTTCACGATGACAACGGGATTCTTTCCACAACAATCACGCTAGTTGATGGAAAACGGTTCGCGGCGCATACCGTAGACTTGGTTGGGTGGTCCCTAGCATACACAACTGGATCCGGCCTTGCGCCTACTTTTGGGACTTCAGCTTATTACCAATGGCTGGCAGGAGGCCCTGCCGCTTTTCTGACACTGACTTTTTCCGGGTTGAGGAATGGTGCAGTCGTGGCAAGCCAAACCTTCGCACCTATGGCGTTAAGAACAGTTGGACTCAACAGCGCGTTCTCGGCAATTGATGCGTTGCAGATCACATTCAACAGCCCGGCACCGACCTGGGGCATTTACCCTACCACACCAAACACCGCTTGGTGTAGCAAATGGTGCGGTGAGTTTCATGTGGACAATCTTGTTGCCGCACCGGTCCCCCTGCCCGCAAGCGGGCTGCTTTTGATCCGGGCCATTCTGGGCTTGTTCGGGTATCGCAGGCTTAAGACAACCTAGTTGCGGCCAATACCAAAAAAAAGGCGGCGCCGACTGTTGCTCAGCGCCGTTTTAGGTATCTAAACCAACAGCTTGGAAGGTTCTATTCCGCCGCCGGGCGCAGTTCTGAGACCTTGTTGAACCACGCCTCGATTGCATCCAGATCCGCCGGGAGGGCTTGCGCGGAACCATCCGCGAAGGTCTGGAATTTCTCCTCGTTCAAACCGTTCACGCCGACCAGCACCGGGATATCCATTGCCAGCGCTTCGCCGATCACGGGGCGGAACCCTCGACCGTCGGATTCGTGCTTGCCAAATTTGTTGATGATCAGTAGTTGAGGCGCGCCCTCCAGAGAGGCGGTCACATATCCCACCGCCCGTTCCAGCGCTGCCGGGTCCAGACGGCAGCCGCGCGACTGGGTGCCCAGCGACTGCGAAATGCGGATGGTTTCACCGTCAGGTAGCACCCGCACATCCATATCGCATTTGCTGCTGTCGGCGCATTCCGTGTTTGTTTGCACAACACCGGCCAGTTTTGCTCCGGACGCCAGCAGACGTTCCGCTACGGCGCTCAGAAGGCGGTCCGTCGCGCCGCGATCGGTGGTGGTGACATAGGCCAGATGCATCTTGGACCTCTTGTAATTCGTTTGTGACGTTTCAAATAGCACGCAAGGCACCGCCCGGCCACTCCCTCGTTTACGGAAGCGGGGACAGACCAATCACAGGAGCGTGCAGGTGAAGCAGAACCGCATAGACGGCAAACGCGGCCAGCCACACCCCGGGACGAGGCCAGGGACGTGGTGCGCACAGTGAGAACCGCGCCGTGTTGCGGGACAAGCGGACCCATTCAAAGCCCATCTCATGCGACTTGCGCCGGTCGACAAGGGCCATGCCCATGACCGCGAAACCTGCAAACAGACCGAACAGAATCACATGTGACAGGCTGCCATTGGCCAGCAGATGTGCCACCGCCCACAGCATCAGCGCGGCAAGGATCGGGTGTCGGGTGGTGCGCAGGATACCGGGCTGCTCTGGATCGAAGGGCCGATTGCCCAGCCCTCCGAAAGAGAACGGGTTCTGAATAATCAGCCCTGCAACAGCTAGCCAGCAGACCATAGGCATGATCAGAACCGGCGCCCAACGCAGCAGCGCGAATGGCGGGATGACCTCGACATAAGGGGCGTTTGCAGCGGCCATGATCAACCACGCCAGGACGGCCAACGACAGAACCGAATAGGCTGTGAAATACCCCCGGCGTCCGAGTGTATCGATCAGCCATCCACGCACGGCGGGCCGAACGGGAATCGCGTGGCTGAGAAGAAATGTAATGAGCGCTGCAAGGAATAGGGCCCAACCGGTCATGGAGATCTCCGCGTTATTGGGGTCGGTCTAGATCAGGATGGCGGTGGTATCCTTGTCCGAAATCAAGTCAGGCATAGGGGCGGGTTCACCGCCCCCGTGCTGTGTTACAACCCAAGCGCCGCACGGCGTTCTTCGGCAAACCCCTGCACGATCCGGTCGGCAATCAGCGCCAGAATCGCCATCGCGGCCCCGGCCGAAATGCCAAGCCCCACATCTGCCTGACCCAGCGCCAGATAGATCGACTGGCCCAGACCCGTGGTGCCGATCAGTGCGGCGATCACCAGCATCGCAAAGGCATAGAGGATGGTCTGGTTCAGTCCCAGCAGGATGGTCGGCGCGGCATAGGGCGCACGGACGTCGCGCATGATCTGCCACTCGGTCGCACCGCTTGAAATCGCGGCCTCCATCATCTCGTCCGGCGTGTTGACCAGCCCGTGCCGCGTGTAGCGGATCATCGGGACGATCGCATAGGCACAGATCGCCAGAAAGGCCGAGAACTCACCGATCTGGAACACCATAAGAACCGGGATCAGGAACACGAACAGCGGGATTGTCTGCAACATGTCGCAGATCGGACGAACCACTTTCCAGACCGGCTCCCAGACCGCGCTGGCAAGACCGATCAGTCCGCCGGCGACCGCACAGGAAAACACTGCCGCACCGCTGAGGTAGAGCGATAGCAGCGCTCTCTCCCACAGGCCCGAAACGAGGATGGTGCAAAGCAGCCCCACACACAGCGCCGCCAGGCGCCAGCCCCCCGCCACCCAGCCCAGAGCAGCGGCACCGGTCAGGACAAAGGGCCACGGCAGGTTGGCAATACCGGTTTCCAACATCCCGATCAGGATCAGGACGATCAGACCTCCTGTCAGCCGACCACGCCAAGCCATCAACAGCGCGATCCCCGCACCTGCGGCGAACAGACCAAAGCTCATGCCCGGCGTCCACTGGAAGCCCCAGGTAAAGGGCAGAACGGCCTGATCCAGACCGATCCGCAAAGGCAGCAGCACATAGAACAGCGAATTGTTCTTGAGCGCATCCAACCACGGGCCATTGGCTTGAGTGAACGCAGTCAGGCCACTGTCCACGGCCTCGGCCATCGGGTCCAGCAAGGTCAGTTCGGATGGGTTCGGCAGCCATGCCGAGAAGGCGGCAGTGAAAAGCACAGCAAACCCCAGAATTGCCCAGACAACGCGACCGTCATAACGTTTGCGCTCGGTCGCCAAGGTGCCGCTCATTCTGTCTATCACCACGGCAAAGACCACAATGACCAAACCCGCCATCAGAGATTCCCCAAACTGCGCCTTGCGCATGGTCAACAAGACCTCCCAGCCGATGTCGTTGAACCCACCGATGACGGCGGCGATGATCACCATCGACAGCGCCGCCATCAGGCACTGGTTCACGCCCACCATGATCTGCGTCGCAGCCGCCGGGATTTCCACCTGGAACAACTGCTGGAACCGGGTGCCGCCCGACATTATGGCGGCCTCTTTAATCTCGGGCTCGACACGCTCCAACCCCAGCATCACGTTGCGCGCCATGGGCGGCGCGGCGTAGATGGCCGAGGCGATCAGGCCAACAACAGGACCAAAGCCAAAGAGCAACAACAGAGGCGTGAGATATGCGAAGGTCGGCACGGTCTGCATCACATCCAGAACAGCCTGCACGAAGGATTTGACCCGCGGCACCTCATTGGCGAGGATGCCGATGCCACCACCCAATATCAACGCCACCGGAACGGATACTGCGACCAAGGCCAGCGTGTTCATGCTCTCAGCCCAGTAGCCTGACGCCAACACAAAGCTGAGGCCCAGAAAGCCGAGAGCGGCCATGGGCAAGCCGCCCAGGTACCAGCCCAACGCGGTCACGATTCCGATCAGGATGGGCCACGGTGTGTTGCCAAGCACGTAATTCGCCCAGTTCATCGGATAGGTCATCATATCCGAGAACAACCGCATCGCTGGTTTGATCAGGTTCAGAAACCAGTCCAGAAACGCGCCCACCCATTGGGTTGCGGGCAACTCCCACGCGGCGGGCCATTTGACCAGCCATGGGGCGATGCCCTCCAGAGCAAGGCAGACCGCACCGACGATAACCGTGATCAGGGCGGCCTTCGCACCCGCCGTCAACTGCGCGCTGCGTTGCGTCGGAAAGTCAGTCACGGCGGTCATGTTTCATCCACCTGAAGTGCGGCAGCCAGATCAGACGGGTGCACCGTCCCAACGACATTGCCATCGGCATCACGCACCGGCACGGGTTCATAAAGTTCCATGCAATGGGCCAGGGCTGCGTCCAGTGTCATCGACGTGGTCAGGCCGGGATCATCCGGGCCACATTCTGCCTCGCTCCGCATGACCGAGGCGACCTTGGCATGCTGCCCCTTGGCGACATCCTTGGAGAATTCGCGCACATAGTCATCAACGGGTCGCAGGACGATATCCGTAGGCGTGCCGATCTGTACGATCTTGCCGTCCCGCATGATGGCGATGCGGTCAGCAAGCTTCAATGCTTCCTGAATATCATGAGTGATGAAGACGATCGACTTCTTTAGGGTCGCCTGTATGCGCAGGAATTCGTCCTGCAACTGGCGACGGATCAGCGGATCAAGCGCAGAAAACGGCTCGTCCAGAAACCAGATATCGGGGTTCACGGCCAAAGATCGCGCAATCCCCACACGCTGACGCTGACCACCTGACAGTTGCCGGGGGAAGCTGTCTTCGCGCCCTTCCAGTCCGACCAGCGAGATCACTTCCTGCGCACGATCCAGCCGTTCCTTCTTGCCAACGCCCTGAACGCGCAGAGGATATGCGACGTTTTCAGCAACGGTCATGTGTGGGAACAGGCCGAAATGCTGGAACACCATGCCCAGCTTTTTACGGCGCAGATCGGTCAGGGCCTTTTTTGAGGCACCGATGACGTTTTCGCCATCTACCCGGATCTCACCTCCCGTGCCGGGTAACAGTTGCGAGATACAGCGGATCAGCGTGGATTTACCCGAGCCCGACAGGCCCATGATGACGAACAGCTCGCCTTCCTTGACCTCGAAATTGGCGTCCTGAACGGCTGGGATAAACCCTCGTTCGCGCAGGACGGTGGCGGCTTTTTCGGCGTCGTTCCCTGACCGAGACAGCGCGTCGGTCAGGGCTTTGTCAGCGCCGGGGCCAAAGACCTGCCAGAGATTCCGGCAGGCGATGGCTGGCATAGTCGCGTCAGTCACTTACGTGCGCTCACTGGGTTGCTGCGTCTACGACCGGACGCCACTTGCCTTCGTTCTCTGCCATCCAGGCGGAGACGACTTCTTCGACCTTTCCGCCGTCAACGTCGATCGCGCCCATCATCGGTTGCTGGTCTTCGACCGCCAGTTGATAATTGGTCAAGATTTCATAAGCGGCGGGCCATTTCTCTTCCATACCGCTCCAGCCAGCTTTGAAAATGCGTGAGGGCGAAAAGTCGCAATCGTTCACCGCGTTCGGGTTCGGACCCCACGCCGGATCGTTAAAGCACGCTTCTTCACCTGCGGGCAGTTCAACGAACTGTACGTCATAGGCAGACATCGCCCAGTGCGGCTGCCAGAATGTGATCAGCAGTGGCGACTTGCGCTCGGTCGAAGCACGAAGTTCGGCGATCAAGGCGCCTTCGGACCCGGCGGGGACAGCCTTGAACGGCAGTTCCAGGCCGACCATACGATCCGCGCCAGGTGTGCCCCAATCAGCCGGATAGTCGACCAGACGGCCACCGGGCAGAGTTTCCGCAGTGGCAAAGACCTGCGCGCAGTCTTTCAGCGCTTCCCACGCGGGCAGTCCCGGGCACAGATCGGCGACATGCGCCGGGTATGCGATACCTTCCTTGGCATCCAGGCCAAGATCGCCGATTTCGACAACCGTGCCTTCCTCGATCTTCTTGGCATATTCATCCGACACGTTGGACGACCAGATTTCCAGCGTCGCGTCGATGTCTCCATCGGCCAGCGCCTGGAACTGGTTCATCATACCAGCGGTCACATATTCCACGTTATAGCCAGCTGCCTTGAGCATCTCACCCGCCACATGCGTGGTCACGTGCTGACCTGTCCATTCGTTGATCGCCAGTTTGATCGGCTCGTCCACGGCACCCATATCCGCCGCGTGCGCTGCACTGGCAACGGTTAGTGCCATAAGGCTTACACTTAGTTTTTTCATGGATTTTCTCCCTGTCTTATTTGTTTTGCCCACCCCGGCGAGGTTTTTCCCGCCGGTATCTTTGTCTGATGACAATACCATGTCGCAACATGCACAAATTCAGTCGGAAAAGGAAAGTGATCAGTTTGTAACGGCGCAGTTTTCTTCCCGCCAACCCGTTGATGTTTCCCCGCAGACGCCGCAAAGGCCCCTGCCCGACCCGTCATTATCCCTAGCCCCGGGCGCGGAATGTTGACTGACGAGTCAATCACAAACCGTTTTAAGCCCGTTTGTCGAGGATTTCTTTGACGTTAATAAATCTTTTTTCTTGTTGAGCCTGAGTTTTGAGCCCTGACGGGTGAGTTTCAAACACTCAAAATTCCCATTGCAAAAGGAAGGCAAAACAAAACACTCTTTACATGACAGCTTTGAGGTTGGGTCTATGCGTTCATTTAAAGAGATCTATGATATTGCCGCCTCTCGCCACGGTGGGGCCGAAGCCTTTGAAGCACAGCTGAACAAGCCCAAAAGCCACGAAGAACTGGCGGCAATGCCCGAGGACCGGTGGCTATCGATCATCACGAAATGCGTCTTTCAGGCCGGTTTCAACTGGAAGGTCATCGAAAACAAATGGGATGGGTTCGAAGCCGCCTTTGACGGTTTCGATGTGGGTCGGTGCGCGTTCATGGATGATGAAAAGTTTGATGCCTTACTCCAAGACACACGCATTGTCCGCAATGGAACCAAGATCGCAGCAGTGCGGGACAACGCGGCGTTCCTTTTGGAACTGCGCGACGAAGGCGGCGCGGGCAAGGTTCTGGGCGGCTGGCCCTCTGATGATTATATCAACCTTCTTGCCATGCTGGCCAAACGCGGGTCTCGTCTTGGCGGAGCTTCGGCGCAGTATGCGATGCGTTTCGCAGGGCGCGACAGTTTCATCCTGTCTCGGGACGTCACCGCCCGTCTGATCGCCGAAAGCGTGATCGACAAGCCCGCCACGTCGAAAAAAGCCATGGCGGCGGTGCAACGGGCCTTTAATTCATGGATGGATCAATCCAGCCGGTCTTTGACGGAAATCAGCCGGGTTTTGGCCATGAGCCTGTGAAAACGGTTTGCGGATCGCAAGCAGCGGACTAGGATTCACCTCATGGTTCTGCGCGTATTCCTGTGTGCTCTTTTGTTGCTGCCCTCCTGCGGTCGTCAATTGACAAAGCAAGAGCGTGATTTTGCGGATGCCATTCAGGGCGAAACCCTTAATCTTGACAGCGTGCGATTGGTCCAAGGTGCGCCGGTTGCCAATGTGACGTATTTCCGCGAGGAGCGCCCACGTCTGGCCTGCCGCGAGCGTATCCTTCCTCCGGTGGAACCCGGGCCGGTGACAGGCAGGCCAGCAGCCGTGGCCCTGTTCAACAAGGTTTACTTTGCGCGCGACTGGTATCTGGAAGACTACATGTCTGATTTTCCGGATCAGATGAACCTGGTGGCCGCAATGTTACTGGCCCATGAACTGACGCATGTCTGGCAGTGGCAAAACCGCCGGACCACCGGTTACCACCCGCTGCGTGCTGCGGCGGAACATGGTGGGCGCAGCGATCCGTATCTTTTCGACCTCGAAACGTCGCCGGACTTCCTGTCCTACGGGTTTGAACAGCAGGGCGCCATCGTCGAGGAATACGTTTGCTGCCGTGCGCTGGACCCTCAGGCCACCCGAACCAAACGGCTGCACGCGATGCTGAGCGCGCATTTTGATCTGTCACCGCTTCCGCAAAAAGGGCGTGAGCGCGCAATCTTACTTCCCTGGAGCGAGGCCGAGATCGACGGAATTTGCAGCGGAACCTAGTTCTGCTGCAGTGTTTCAAGATAGGCCACCAGATCCACGATGGGCTGGCTCGTCAGAATAGGCTGACCTTGCGGCGTTTTCATGGATGTGTCCTGCCCGTCAAAATAAGGGCCATAAACCGGCATCGGGCTACCATGACTGACCAATGGGTCCCGACCATCAATGCGGGCGACAACGCTGGCAGTCGGGAACACGCCTTCTTCGTTGGACAAAGTGGTCAGATCGCTAGGTTGAACCACCAACACGGCTGCCATCGGACCCTGCCCCATTGCATCGATCCCATGGCAGGTTGCGCAATGGTGCAAATAAAGTTCTTCTCCGGTCTTCGCGTCTTGTGCCCAAGCGGCCTGCGAGGCAGCAGCCGAAACCCCAAGAACCAGTACTCCGATTGTTGCCTTTAACATCGTATCCTCCTGCCAAGATTGACATTTGCAGGGTTGCCCGATGGGCGTCTTGGCGCAATGATCCAGATCAACGAAAATGCTGCAGAGGGTTCGGGCAATGACACAATACGCCGCCATCATGCTGGCCGCCGGATTTGGAATTCCGATCCTGGCCGCGCTTAACGCGGCGCTGGGCAAAGTCATCGGGTCGCCAACGACGGCTGCTGTTGTGCTGTTTGCCATTGCCTTCATCGCCTCGGCGTTGATCATGGCGCTGTTTCCCGGATTTGCGGCCTTGTCCAAGGTTGCCCAGGCGCCGAAACACCTGTTGCTTGCAGGTGTCCTGATTGCTTTCTATGTCCTGTCGATCACCCACGTCGCACCACATTTTGGCGTGGGCAACGCTGTATTCTTTGTGCTGCTCGGGCAATTGATCAGCGCCGCAGCCATCGACCATTTCGGCCTGTTCGGCGCACAGGTCGAGCCGCTTACTTTCATGCGGATGGGCGGGATCGCTGTCATGGCCATTGGCGTTGCGATCACTCAACTGGCCTGAGGACCCCGCTCTCAAGCCGAACCATCCGGTCCATGCGCGCCGCCAGGTCAAGGTTGTGGGTAGCTATCAACGCCGACAACCCTTCGTCCCGTACCAGCTTCATCAATGTATCAAAGACCTGATCCGAGGTTTCGGGGTCCAGATTGCCCGTCGGTTCATCCGCCAACAAAACACGGGGCGCATTGGCCAATGCCCGGCAAAACGCCACCCGTTGTTGCTCCCCACCAGAGAGCGCTGCGGGGCGGTGGCTGGCGCGTGCGGCCACGCCGACACGGTCCAGCAGGTCCAGCGCTCGGGCCTGTGCGGCCTTGTCCGACACACCATTGGCCAGTTGCGGCAGAGTGATGTTCTCCAATGCCGTGAATTCCGGCAGCAAGTGGTGGAATTGATATACGAACCCGACATCCTGCCGACGCAGTGCGGTTCTGATCCGGTCGCCTTTGCCCGACACATTCCGCCCGCCGATTTCGACGGTTCCTTCGTCGGGCATGTCCAGCAGGCCAGCGATATGCAGAAGCGTTGATTTACCTGCCCCTGAGGGCGCAACCATCGCTACGGCCTCACCCGCGCGCAGATCCAGATCAACTCCGCGCAAGACCTGCACTTCGCCCGGTTTGCCTTTCAGATAGGTCTTGGTCAGACCCTTCAGACGCAATGTGACATCATTCATAGCGCAACGCCTCGACCGGGTTCAGCCGCGCCGCTCGACGGGCAGGAAAATAGGTGACGACAAAGGACAGGCCAAGCGACAGACCGATGGCCTTGAGCACATCGTTCAGGTGCAGCTCGGCGGGTAAAGCATAGATGCCCCGGATCGACGGATCCCAGACGCCGCCGCCCATCACGTAATTCACGAACGAAAAGATCGGATCGATATAGATCGCGAAGAGGCACCCAAGGATGACCCCCAAAGCCGTTCCGATCAGGCCGGCAAAAGCGCCGCAGATGAAAAAGACACGCAGAATCGATCCTTCGCTTAGGCCGATGGTGCGCAGGATGCCGATATCGCGGCCCTTGTTCTTGACTAGCATGATCAGGCCCGAGACGATATTCATCGCGGCGATCAGAACGAGGATCGAGAGGATGATGAACATTACGTTATCCTCGACTTCCAATGCCCGCAGGAACCCACCGGATGCATCCTGCCAGGTCCAGATCTGGCTGCGCTCGCCCGATGCCTCGAGGATGGAAATCAGAATCGGGCCCAGTTCTTCGGGCTTTTCCACCATCACTTCGATCTCATCCGCCACACCTTCGCGATTGAAAAAGCCCTGTGCCTGCGAAAACGGCATGTAGACACGCGTGCGGTCGATGTCATAGCGTCCGGCCGAGAACACATAGACAACGCGATAGGCATTCACGCGGGGCGAAGTACCGAAGGCGGTTTTTACCCCGTTGGGCGAGGTCAACTTGACGACGTCCCCCACGGCGGCGCCTATGCTGCGCGCCACGCCTGACCCAATTGCAATGACATCCTCACCCGTCTGAAATTCTGACAAGTCCCCCACAGCCTGCTCTGCCTGGGCAATACCCGGCAGATCGAGTAGATCGTCGGGGCGGATGCCAAACACTTCAACGCCGCTGCTGCGGTCGCGGTTGGTGATCAGCACCTGCCCCTTCACCAAAGGAGCCGCGCGTTGAACACTGGGCACTTGTGCGATACGGGCGGCGCGTTCCTCATAGTCGGCGATTGTGCGATCCACCCGCCCCTGGGCATCGATCTCGCCTGACGAATAGACCATCACATGCGCGTTGGCGCCCAGAATGGTGCCGACAAATTCCGAACGGAATCCGGACCGGACCGCCAGTGTCGCGATCAGGGCAAACACAGCCAGTGTGATCCCGATCAGGGAAATCCAGGTCATCACACTGACGCCGCCTTCGGCCCTGCGGGCCCGCAGATAACGCCAGGCTATTTTCCATTCAAAAGAGGCAAAGGGCGGGGGGGTCTTGGCCATACCTGCTCCGGGTGTTCTTGTTCGCGGGGACAGTTTCGGCATTTCACCCGATGGTCAAGCCGGTTGTCCCTCTGACCCGACTCCTCAGCCTGAATGAGCCGAATCAACTCGGTGTGCAACTGGAACGATTGAGCAAAACGGATGACTTCGGAAGTTGGCGCTACACCATGAGTTGTGAAGCGCATCACAGACAAACCGATATTGTTTCATGTATGAAGTTAATCATCGCGCTTTGTGAGCTCCTGAATCGAAAAGGCAACAATGGGCGCGAAATTTTATTACTCTTTTTGATTATTTTCAGAAACTTTGTCACCCTGTCTACGGGGGAACACATTTAAGGAGCGGGGGTCGCTCAATGAATTTTCAAATTTCAACCAACGGTGCGGGGGTTATTCCGTCCCGCCAAGCATCGACAGAACTGGATTGCGAGACAGCGGCGCTGCTGCGTGCGGCCATTCGGCCAATCTTTGCCAGCGCGGCAAGCTGGGGCAATCTGACGGATATTCTGAAAGACAAAGGGTACCGTCTGGTTTTCCGGCAAGGTCGTCTGTGTTTAACGGATCGAACCACGGACGCGCGGGTTTGCGGGTTGCAGTTTCTGGGCCTTGAGTTTCGCGAACTGGTCAGTCGACTGGGCCGACCGATCGTGGTGGCACGGGGCGACGGGGCCAATGGGGACATCCTGGCAAAGCGTCCGACAGCGGACCAAAGCTGAAGTCTGAACCGGGTGTCCTGGTCAGGCCGCGAGTGGCGGCCAGAGCAATATCATTGCCGCCTTCATGGATCAGGTCAGTTTAACGTGACAATCAGAGCAGGTACGGATGCTTGTGCTCAGGCAACCTGCTCGTAGATTTCAGCAACTTTGGCAACGGCGACCTCGGGGCTCAGTTCCTCGCTTTCGCCGGTCCGGCGGCAGGTCAGTTCAACAACACCATTCTTCAGACCACGCGGACCGACCGTGATCCGCCACGGCAGACCAATCAGATCCATGGTCGCAAACTTGCCCCCTGCCCGTTCGTTGCGATCATCATAGAGCGGTTCCAGCCCCAAGGCCGTCAGAGCGTTATAGATTTTGTCGCAGGCGGCGTCAGCTTCTTCATCACCTTGCTTCAGATTCACGATGCCACAATGGTACGGGGTCACACCCTCGGGCCATATGATGCCTTTGTCGTCATGGCTGGCCTCGATGATCGCGCCAACCAGACGACTGACGCCGATCCCGTGGCTGCCCATATGCACCGGAACCGGTTTTCCATCAGGGCCCTGCACAGTCGCGCCAAGCGGCTCGGAATACTTCGTGCCGAAGTAGAAGATCTGCCCAACTTCGATACCACGCGCCACGCGGCGGCGTTCTTCGGGGATCTGATTGAACAGCGCCTCGTCATGCGTTTCATCAGTGCGTGCATATTTCGAGGTGAACTCTTCCAGAATGGCCTGACACTGCTCGTGGCTGTCATAGTCAATCTCACGATCACCAAAGGTCAGGTCGGTGACGGCGCTGTCATAGAAGACCTCGGATTCACCGGTATCGGCCAGCACGAGGAACTCATGCGTATCATCGCCGCCAATGGGTCCGGAATCTGCACGCATCGGGATCGCCTGAAGGCCCATGCGCTCATAGGTGCGCAGATAGCTGACAAGATGGCGGTTATAGGCGTGCAGCGCGTCTTCCTTGGTGAGGTCGAAGTTATAGCCGTCCTTCATATAGAACTCACGGCCCCGCATCACGCCGAAACGCGGGCGGATTTCGTCACGGAACTTCCACTGAATCTGATAGAGCGTCAGCGGCAGGTCTTTGTAGCTGTTCACGTGGCCACGGAAGATATCAGTTACCAATTCTTCGGCTGTGGGTGTGAACAGCATGTCACGGTCATGTCGGTCCTTCATCCGCAGCATCTCCTGACCATAATCATCATACCGCCCGGATTCACGCCACAGATCCGCCGACTGGATGATGGGCATCTGAATCGCGATGTGACCGGCCCGCGCCTGTTCTTCGTGGACTATGTTTTCCAACTTGCGCAGCACTTTGAAACCCAGCGGCAGCCAGGAATATATCCCGGCAGAGGCCTGCTTGATCATCCCGGCACGCAGCATCAGCCGATGGCTGACGATCTGGGCCTCGGAAGGGTTTTCCTTGAGAACGGGCAGAAAGTAACGGCTGAGGCGCATGGGTTAACCTTCAAAGGTAAATTTCGACTTCAAAGGTGATTATGTCAAACCACCGCCGGGGGCAATCGGGCATTGGTGTTTTTGCGACTTCGCATCAGTCGGTTTTTTGATTGACCCACCAATCAGGAACTCCAATTGTGGCGCAAACTCAAAACCCATGAGGCCTTGATGCAGACCATTCAGGAACCCGCCCGCAGCATTCCCGTTATCCACTCTACAGACGTGCTGGTCGTCGGGTCCGGTCCTGCCGGTTTGGCCGCAGCACTGGCCGCAGCGCGGACCGGTGTGGACGTCTCGCTGGTTGACCGGTTCGGGTGCATGGGCGGCAACATCACCGCCGTCGGCGTCGAAGGATTCGCGTGGTACCGACACGAGCAAACCGTCGAGGCAGGCGGCATCGGGATGGAATTTGAAACCCGCGCCAAAGAGATGGGCGCGGCGGTGCCCGAAAGCCAGTCGCTCAGCTATGAACTCGACAGTGAGGGGTTCAAGCTGGTGGCGGACAAGCTGGTCGAAGAGGCGGGTGTTTACCCAATGCTGCACCGGCAATTCGTCGCCCCCATCATGGAAGGTGACCGGATCATCGGCATCATCACCGAATCCAAGGCCGGGCGTGAGGCGATACTGGCCAAGGTTTTAATCGATGCCACCGGCGACGCCGATGTGGCCCATCGCGCGGGGGCTCCGACGCATAAAACGCCACGGGAAGACATGATGGCCGCGTCTGTCATGTTCCACCTGGCGGGCGTCGACAAACGTGCCTTTATCGAGGGCGTCAAAGCAGACCCGCAGACCTACAAGGACTGGGGCGGCGGCGGTGAGTGGAATATCGAAACCAGCGGGAAAGAGGACGACATGTTCTCACCCTTCGTGCACAAGCCCTTCCAGCAGGCGATTGATGAAGGTCTGATCCCGCCGAATCTGAACACCATCGCCGGCACCTGGGGCGCGATGCATGACACAGGCGAACTCACCTACATGAACCTCATCCACCTGGCCGAGATCGATGGTACCGACCCCGACAGCCTGACGCGCGGTGAAATCGAAGGGCGCCGCCAATCGATGATGGCTATCGAAGCTTTGCGCCGGTTTATGCCCGGTTGCGAGAACGCGCGGCTGCGGAATTTCGGGATGACCATCGGTATTCGTGACACCCGCAAGATCGATGCGATGTACAACATGACCGAAAACGACGCCCGTCATCAGGGCCGGTTCGAGGACACGATCGGCATCTACCCCGAATTCATCGACGGGTATGGCATCCTGATCCTGCCGACCACGGGGCGGTATATGCAGGTCCCGTACCGCTCGATGCTGCCCAGGGGCATCAAAGGCCTGTTGGTTGCGGGACGGTCACACGGTGCCGACCGGGTGGCCCATGCTGCCACGCGAAACATGGCCTGCTGCGCAGTCATGGGTCAGGGCGCGGGCGTTGCAGCCGCGATGTCGCTGAAGGGCAATCAGGAACTGGATCAATTGAATCTGGCACCTGTACACACGGAACTAGAGCGTCAGGGGGTCAGGATTCACTGATGGACAACATTCCGACAATAGACATCTCGCCGCTGTACGATCATGGCACCGCAGCCTTTGATGCGACGGTACAAAGCATTATTGAAGCCTGCGCGGGGATCGGGTTTCTGTCCATCACCGGGACAGATGTGTCTCAGAAATGTGTGGATTACGTCCGTCAGACCACACGAGAGATCTTTGCCATCACAGACTCCCGCAAATGGGATCAGGCTATCACGCGCGAGAATTATCGCGGTTATATCCCGATGGGTTTTTTCACACCCAACGATGGATCCGGCAAAGCCGACAAATACGAGGGTTACAAACTGCACCACGAGGTTGCCGCCACCGATCCCGTGCGCGCTGAGTGTGCCCTGTACGGCCCGAACCTGTGGCCCGCTGAAGTCCCAGAGGCCAAAGAGGTCATCCTGAGTTATTGGAGTCAAATGGACCGTGTCACTGATCTGTTGCTGGGCGCATTGGAATCCGGCCTGGGCTTGACCTCTGGCATTTTGCGCGACGCGTTCCGAAACCCGATGACCAATATGACACTGCTACACTATCCCCCGCAGGCTGCGGATGAAGCGGGCTATGGCATCCATCCGCACAAGGATACGGACGCACTGACCATCATCGCGCCTGACCCGGTGGGCGGGCTCGAGGTGCAGACCCGCAGCGGCAAGTGGATTTCACCGGACTGCCCACTTGGCGGCTTTGTGGTGAATATCGGCGACATGCTGGAGCTGTGGTCAGGCGGGCGGTTGAAATCCACGCCACATCGGGTGGTGAACAGATCGGGCAAAGAGCGGTACTCGTTCCCCTATTTCGCCGTACCCCGCCATGACGTCATTGTTGAACCATTGTTGCCCGCCCTGCCCGGCTTCGACCGTCCGGCAGTTCATTGTGGTCACTGGTCGGCGGAAATCTGGCGCACCAACTGGCCCGATGAAACCGCGGAAGAAGGCACCCCGGAACTGGGGACGTTGCACGATTGAAGCCGGCAAAGCCCTTCCCAATGAAGCGCTTGCATCATGGGCTTTGATACGCCAAGAACACCGGCAAGGGCCTGAACAAGGGGATCGCCATGGCTTTGCCGGTAAAGGATCAGCTGAGATACTGGAGCGTCGCCGCTGCGGTCTTTGTGTTGATCCTCTGGGCCTTGGGGGATGTCCTGCTGCCCTTCGTCATTGGCGGAGCAATTGCATACTTCCTTGATCCCGTTGCGGATCGGCTGGAGCGGCTGGGCCTGTCGCGTATGGCCGCCACGGCAATTATCACCGTCGTAGGTGTTTTGGGATTTGTACTTGCAATTTTGATGGTGGTACCTGCTCTTATCACCCAGCTGCTGGATCTGATCGACGTTCTGCCCGATCTGTTCAAGCAATTGCGCGGGTTCATTGAAAAACAGTTCCCGTCCTTACTGGATCGAGAGTCGAACACGCATCAGATGCTTTTGTCCTTCGGCGAAACACTGAAATCCAAGACAGGGGATGTTCTGGAAACGGTTATTGCTTCACTTGGGTCTGCGATAAATATTGTTGTCCTTCTGGTGATCGTACCTGTCGTGGCTGTTTACCTGCTGCTGGACTGGGATCGCATGATCGCCCGCATCGGAGAGCTCCTGCCGCGTGACCATGCCCCCACCATCAGGCGGCTGGCCGGTGAGATTGACGCCGTGCTGGCCTCTTTCGTGCGCGGGATGGGAACGGTCTGCCTGATCCTTGGCACCTATTATGCGGTTGCCCTGATGCTTGCCGGTCTGCAATTTGGCCTGATTGTGGGTTTCATTGCGGGATTGGTCACGTTCATTCCTTATCTGGGCGCCCTGATCGGAGGCTCATTGGCCATCGGGCTGGCGCTGTTTCAGTTCTGGGGTGATTGGGCTCATATCGGGCTGATCGCGGGCATCTTTGCCATCGGACAGGTCACCGAGGGAAATTTCCTGACACCCAAGCTGGTGGGCAGCTCTGTCGGGCTGCACCCGGTCTGGCTGCTGCTGGCCCTGTCTGTCTTTGGGGCTTTGTTCGGGTTTGTCGGCATGCTTATCGCCGTGCCCGTGGCCGCAGCATTGGGCGTGCTGACCCGATTTGCCACATCGCTGTACCTGGACAGCCGACTTTATACCGGTCTTGAAGGTCAGGATCAGGAAACCGAGTAAATGGCCCGACAACTCAGCTTTGATCTGCCCGCCAAGACTGCGCTCGGGCGTGAGGATTTCTTTGTGTCGCCAGCCAATGCTTTGGCCGTGGCGATGATCTCGGCCACATCCTGGCCGGGAAACAAGCTCGTTCTGACCGGCCCGGCTGGCGCAGGGAAAACCCATCTGGCGCATGTCTGGGCCGCGGAAACCGGCGGACGCATCATTCAGGCCGCTGACCTGCGGTATGACGATGTGCCGGATCTGGCACGTAGGCCAATTGCCGTCGAAGACGTGCCCATGATCACCAACGATATCGACCAGCAGAAAACGCTGTTTCACTTGCACAACCTGGTTCTGGCCGAAGGGCACGCCTTGTTGATGACAGGTCGGCTTGCCCCGAAATTCTGGGAATTGCCGCTGGCGGACCTGCAAAGCCGGGTCGAAGGCGCCCATCACGTGGCGCTGGATCCGCCCGACGATGCGTTGCTGGGTGCGGTTCTGGCCAAACTGTTCGTAGATCGGCAGCTGAACCCCGGCCCCGAGGTAATCGCCTATCTGGTCAAACACATGGATCGGCGATTTGAAACTGCGGCCGACGTGGTTGCGCAGCTGGATCAATTGGCCCTCATGGAAAAGCGCGACATCACCCGCACTTTGGCCGTGCGGGTTCTGAACATGAGCCCGGAAAGGATCGAGACGGGTGATTGACCCGCACCCGCCAATTTCGCATCCTCACACAGCATTATCTGGAAGACACATGGATCAGACCGCTGCAACCGACATCCCTGATTGGGGGCCTTTCGGAAAGCCACTGTTCGACGAGCCTGGAACCCGGGCATTGTCGCGTGTCGGAGTTGTCGATGTCGGATCCAACTCGGTCCGAATGGTCATCTTTGACGGTGCGGCCCGATCGCCGGCCTATTTCTACAATGAAAAGGTCATGTGCGAATTGGGCGCGGGCCTGTCCGAGACCGGTCGACTGAATCCGCGTGGACGCGAACGTGCGCTGGCGGCGCTGCGACGGTTTCAGAATCTGGCGGTGGATCTGGAATTGCCGGGTCTGCATGTCGTGGCCACGGCAGCTGTACGCGAGGCCAAGGACGGACCGGATTTCTGCAATCAGGTGAAGGCGGAAACCGGGCTGCACGTGGAAGTCATCACCGGAGAAGAAGAAGCCCGTTTTTCAGCTCAGGGTGTGTTACTGGGATGGCCCGGCGCCTATGGCCTGATCTGCGACATCGGCGGATCTTCGATGGAGCTGGCCGAGATCGGGGACGGTCAGGTGGGCCGCCGCCTGACCTCGGCGCTCGGGCCACTGAAACTGCGAGATATCAAGGGCGGACGGCGTGCACGCAAGGCCCATATCAAAAGCACGATGGAAAAGCTGCGCGATGAGATGGGTCCGCAGCGGGATCGTCTGTTCCTGGTTGGCGGTAGCTGGCGGGCATTTGCCCGGCTGGACATGCTGCGGCGAGGCTATCCGCTGATCGTTCTGCATGAATACCGCATGACGACAAAACAGGTCCGCGAAACGATCAAGTTCATTGAAAAGAACGATCATGAAAAGCTGCGCAGCCAGGCCGGTGTATCCAGCTCGCGCATGTCGCTCATCCCCTACGCGATGGATGTTCTGGCCCGGCTGATCCGAACGTTCAAACCAAAGGATATCGCCATTTCCAGCTACGGTATCCGTGAAGGATTGCTGTATGAACAGATGTCGCAGGAATTACGCGACCGCGACCCGTTGATCGAAGCAAGCCTTTTTTCCGAATCCAAGGATGCCCGCCTGCCCGGATTTGGTCGCAACCTCTACGATTTCGTGATGCCGCTGTTCAAAACTGCCCCCCCCAGCAGCGTTCGACTGATCAAGGCTGCGTGCCTGCTGCACGATGTCAGCTGGCGTGCTCATCCCGACTACCGGGCTGAAGTCTGTTTCGACAACGTCACCCGCGCCAATCTGGGTGGTTTGAAGCATTCCGAACGTGTCTTTATCGGGCTGGCCTTGCAGCACCGGTATCGCAACAAACGCGAGGGCAACCGGTTTGCACCCTTGTATGATCTGCTGGACGAAAAAGGCCAGAAAGAGGCCGAGATCTTGGGCAAGGCGATGCGCTTTGGCGCGATGCTGTGGATGCATAATGACGCCAATATGGGGCGCCTGAAATTCTACCCCAAAAAGCGCGAGTTGGAGCTGTATTTGCCCGAAGCAGCGGCCCCCCTATTCAGCGAAGTTGCCGAAGCGCGCCTGAATTCTCTGGCAAACGCCCTGAAATCCGATACGCGCGTGATCATCAGGGGCTGACCATCGATCCGATCAGATATCAGTTGCCCCTTCGGGCAACTCTTCACCCTCGTTTTCAGGCTCTGGCGGTTCCTCGGCCTGCTTCCTGCGGATGATGATGTCGCCATTGGGCAATATCTCGGGCGCTTCATAAGCGCTCCAGTCCTTGATCTCAGCCCCCAGCTCGGCCAGTGCCGGGCCCATTTCCCGCAAGAACGACTGCATCGCCGGGCCAAACTCATCCGCGAGGCCCAGCAGCTCATCCAGCGCCGGTTCCATTTCCTTGCGCAGACCTTCAAAAAACAGTTCAGCCCCCTGCTCCATCAGGGATTTGCTGTTTTCCTCCTGCGACATGGCGGGTGCGGCAATGCCAGCCGTGATCATGCTGATCAGCAAAACGTGTTTCATACCTGATATATAGTCCCCCTGCCGCAGGCGTGAAAGGTCACAAGTCGATGTCCAGCGTGACCGGGAAATGATCCGACGCCGTCAACAGCGCCTGTCGCAGGTCCGGTGCGGACCAGCAGACCGCGTCGCGAAACGGATGCCAAATACGCCAGGCCAGACGGTTTGCACGCAGATCCTGGGTAATCATTATATAATCCAGAAGAGCCTCGAGAAACCTGCCTTCTTTCGGGCGGGCAAAGCGGGCCGTGGAGGGTATCGATCCGGGCCGAAATCCATGAGCAGTCACCGCGTGCGGGTCGAACAACCCCGCTTGCAGCAAAATCTCGACCGAAGACCGGCCGAACAGATGTTCGAACTCATCCAGCCCGGGACCGTCGTTCAGGTCTCCCAGCAAAATGACAGGTTCTTGGCTTGCAACGTGAATCTCGACCCGCCTGGCCAGCCAGACCGCCTGCGCCAGTTGCTTGCGGCGGTTGGCAATCGAGATACGGATCGCCTCATCCCGCGACTCAGCCCCATGCGGAGCCTTGGATTTCAAATGAGCGCCGATCAGCCGGACCTCGCGGCCCGATTGCGTGGTCACCGCCAATTCCATCGGTGGTTTGGAAAACCGCACAACATCCTCGGTCGCATCTATATCCAGATCGATCCTGAACTCGCTATCGAACCGGGGGGCCAACGGGTCGTCGATGTCACCCCTGGGATCATGGCGCGCGGTAAGAACGGTCCTGTCGTAAAGCAGCGCCAGCTCCTGATGCGTGTCGTTGGCAAACCCCATCACCGCGTCAGAGGTGCGCAGATCAAACGCCTCGGCAAAGGTTTGCAGGGCCCGCACCGTATTCTGGCGTTTACCGGTGTTCGGAGCCTCGACGATCAATACCGCGTCTGCATCAATCGCGGTCAGCACTTTGGCAATCGCCTCGACCTGCTGCGCCTTGGTGACGTCATGCCGACCGGACCAGGTGTCATCGACAATCAGACTGTCTTTTTGATCAAAAAGATTTGCGAACCATTCGATATTATAGGTCGCCAGCCGCATCCTGTCAGGCCCGCGCCCCGTTGATCTCATCCCAGGCGCGGTTGATATCGATCATCTTTTTCTCGGCCAGTCTGATCGCCTCTTCCGGGACACCGCGCGCCATCATGGCGTCCGGGTGCGTTTCGCGGACCAGTTGTCGCCAGACTTTGCGGATATCGGGCAATAGCATGTCCTGCGGCACACCCAGAACCGTGTAAGGATCTTTGGGAGCATCCGGCACAAATCGCGCCCGCAATGCTTTGAATTGAGCGTCGGTCTGCCCGAAGATCTTGCTCACTTCTTCCAAAAACGCGTTCTCATTGGGGTGGTAGAACCCATCGGCCATGGCGATGTGAAACAGCCCTTCCATCAGGTCGCAAAGCGTGGTGCTGTCTTCGGCAAACATCCGGGCGATCTTGCGGGCATAGTCCTGATACCCCGCCACATCCGTGCGGGCCATGTTGAAGACCCGCGCGGCACCTTCTTCGTCTTCACGCGCGATCTGAAACACATCGCGGAAGGCCGTAACCTCGTCTCGTGTCACCTGACCGTCTGCCTTGGCCATTTTTGCGCCCAGCGCAATCACTGCAATCGTGAACGCCACCGAACGTTCCGGGGGCGAACGCAGTTTTTCAAAAACTGCGGTCAGGCTTTCGCCTTGGGCCAGCGCACTGAGCGCTTCGGATATGCGGGTCCAGATCGACATGGGCATACACTAGCGTCACAATCCGGGACTGTCAGGTGCGACAGATCACTCAGGCGAAAGAATTTTCTGCATCAGCACAAGATCCAGCCGTTGACCCCATTTGAACCCTACTTCGGGCATTCGACCAACCTGCAAAAAGCCCAGCGCCGCGTGGAACGCCACAGCGCCCGGATTGGCCGAGGAGATGCCTGCAACCAACACATGCAGCCCGTCGGTTCGTGCGGCCTCCTCCAGCGCTTGCATCAAAGCACGCCCAACGCCCTTTCCGCGCCCGTCCGGTGACAGCTGGATCGAGTGTTCGCGCGTCTGCGCGTATCCGGGACCCGCACGAAACGGGGCATAGGTGGCAAAACCAACAACTTGCCCATCATGTTCGGCGACCAGAAATCCGGTGCCCCGCGCCGAGATGTCCTCAGTGATTTGCGTCGTGCTGCGCTCATCGGTCGTGAACGTGATCAAGGACTCGCGAATGATCGCATTGGTGATCCTGGCGATTGCGGGCGCATCCGCCCGCATGGCCGTGCGAATGATCATTCCAGCACCCGAATCCCATGAGGAGTCTCGAATTCCGCCCTGAGCGCGGCCGGGCCGGTGTCGAACACCACATGATCCAATGCACCCAGATGTTTGGCCAGCGTCAATGCATCCGGGTGGTACACAACCAAACGCCGCAGCCGACAGACGCTGTCTTGCAGCAAGTCGACCGGGTGAAGGTCGCCCTGCCATTCGATAAGTGCGGGAAACAGGTTGTCGAACGGCAAGCGCCCGGTTGGCGGAACCGCCATGCGCCATCGTAACGCCCCCCGGGTCAGGTCGATCGGTTTCCCGACACCATCGGGAAACATCGAAAGCGAGGCTTCGATATCCTCGACCCGGCAAATCCAGTTGGTCAGACGCGGGCTGCCCTCAAAGCGGTCCAGATCGAACCACCGCGTTCTGCCCGGAGTTTGCGCCTGCGGGTCGATCGCAATCGCTTCCAGATAGAGCCCTCCCCTGAGACCCAGCAACTTGTTGTATGTCCCGAACGTCTCGTGCTTGCCGCCGGGTTGCAGCGCAACGCCAAGCGCTTGTTCGATATGGGCAGTTGCGTCTTCCAGCGTTTCACCCGCGACGGCCAGATGATCCAGTAACATGCGCCACCTCCTGCAAGTTTTACGGCCAGATCCTTGCGGATCTGGCCGTATGTTTTCGCCAAAGAGGCGCGATCACAAGAGGTTTCGAAGAAAAACCTGACCTTCGTCAACCGCGCGCTTCGCTGATCAGGCGCAGGATGTCCTGAGCGGCCTCGGGAATGTTGGTGCCCGGACCAAAGATGGCCTTGACCCCATGATCGTATAGGAACTGGTAGTCCTGCTGCGGGATCACCCCGCCGCAGATCACGATGATGTCCTCGGCCCTGGCCTTTTTCAGCTCTTCCACCAGTTGCGGGGCCAATGTCTTGTGCCCTGCCGCCTGCGAGGAAATGCCGACCACATGCACGTCATTGTCGACCGCGTCCTGCGCAGCCTCAGCCGGTGTCTGGAACAAGGGGCCCACGTCCACGTCAAACCCGATATCGGCAAAAGCGGTCGCGATGACCTTGGCACCCCGGTCGTGTCCGTCCTGCCCCATCTTGACCACCAGAAGACGGGGGCGGCGGCCTTCGGCCTCGGCGAATTCCTCAATGGATTTCTGGATCGCGGCAAAGCCTTCGTCACCCTCATAGGCCGCGCCATAAACGCCGGCCAGGGTTTTCACCTCGGCGCGGTGGCGGCCGAATTCCTTCTCCATTGCCATGCTGATCTCTCCTACGGATGCGCGGGCACGGGCGGCCTCGACGGCGGCGGCCAGCAGGTTTCCTCCCTCGCGGGTGGTCGTGGTCAGTGCGTCCAGTGCCTGTTGACAGGCGGCCTCGTCCCGCGTTGCACGGATACGTTCCAGCCGTGCGACCTGAGCTTCGCGTACGGCCACGTTGTCGACGTCCAGGATATCGATCGGGTCTTCCTGTTCCTTACGGTACTTGTTGACCCCGACGATGACCTCTTCGCCCCGGTCGATCATGGCCTGACGGCGGGCCGCGCTTTCCTCGATCCGCAGCTTGGGCATACCCGAGGCCACGGCCTTGGTCATACCACCCATTTCCTCGACCTCTTCCATCAGGGCCCAGGCTTTTTCGACCAACTCATTGGTCAGGCTTTCGACATAGTAGGACCCGGCCAGCGGATCGACCACATCGGTTACACCGGTTTCTTCCTGAAGCACCAGTTGCGTGTTCCTTGCGATGCGGGCCGAGAAATCCGTGGGCAGGGCAATCGCCTCGTCCAGCGCGTTGGTGTGAAGCGACTGTGTGCCGCCCAGTACTGCACTCATGGCCTCATAGGCGGTACGGATGACGTTGTTGTAGGGGTCCTGTTCCTGCAAGCTGACACCCGAAGTCTGGCAGTGTGTCCGCAGCATCTTTGAGCGTTCGGACTTTGCTCCGAACTCGGTCATGACCCGGTGCCACAGCGTGCGTGCGGCACGCAGTTTGGCGATTTCCATGAAAAAGTTCATGCCGATGGCAAAGAAGAAGGAAAGGCGACCTGCAAACTTGTCGACGTCCATACCTGCTTCGGTCGCGGCCCGAACGTATTCGCGCCCATCGGCCAGCGTATAGGCCAGCTCCTGAACCAGGTTCGCCCCGGCCTCTTGCATGTGATAGCCCGAGATCGAGATCGAATTGAACTTGGGCATTTCATTCGAGGTGTATTCAATGATGTCCGAGATGATCTTCATCGACGGTTCGGGCGGATAGATATATGTGTTGCGCACCATGAACTCTTTCAGAATGTCGTTCTGAATGGTGCCGGACAGGACAGATTTGTCGTGACCCTGTTCTTCACCCGCAACGATGAAATTCGCCAGAATCGGGATCACCGCACCGTTCATGGTCATCGAGACCGAGACCTTATCGAGCGGGATGCCGTCGAACAGGATCTTCATGTCTTCGACACTGTCGATGGCCACGCCAGCCTTACCAACATCACCAACCACCCGGGGATGGTCGCTGTCATAGCCGCGATGCGTCGCCAGATCGAACGCGACCGAAACCCCCTGCTGACCGGCCGCAAGATTGCGACGGTAGAATGCGTTGGATTCTTCGGCGGTGGAAAAGCCCGCATATTGGCGGATCGTCCACGGACGGCCCGCATACATCGTGGCCTTCACGCCGCGTGTAAATGGACCAAAGCCCGGCAGCGAGCCCATATGCGGCAAAGCGGCGGTGTCTTCCTGCGTATAGAGCGGCTTGACCGCGATGCCTTCCAGAGTCTCTTTGGTCAGGTCGTCCAACGGACGTCCGCGCAGCTCTTTCTCGGCCAGCGCTTTCCAGTCCTTCGTGTCGGTCATTTCGGTTTCCTCTCGTCAATTCGGATGGCGGCAGTCGAAAGCTTCCGCATTGAGGTCTTGCACTTGGCCGTTTCATTCAGGCGCAAGCGCGACATTTTGAGTGTTTGGTACAAATCGTCGGTCGCAATCGGTGGCACAGAGGCTATATTCGAAGGAACAGGAGGCCACATGATACGCACGCTTGCCTTTGTTTTCTCGGCACTAATCCCGCTGTCCGTCTGGGCGGCGGATGGCACAGCGACGACGGATGACAGCTTTGTCCGCCCGGTAGGTGACAGCGAACTCAGCGATTTTCTCTGGGTCAGCCGCCCGATCGTGGTCTTTGCCGACACGCCGGCGGACCCGCGGTTCCAACAACAGATCGACATGTTGCTCGAAGGTGAGGCCGCCATGCGTGAACGCGACGTGGTGGTTCTGACCGATACCGATCCGTCGGCGCGGTCCCCGATCCGGTCACAGTTGCGGCCGCGTGGGTTCCAGATGGTATTCGTCGACAAGGACGGTGTGGTCAAACTGCGCAAACCTTCTCCGTGGAGCGTGCGCGAGATTGGCCGGTCCATCGACAAGACCCCCCTGCGCGAACGCGAAATCCGCGATCGCCGCGAAGGCGGCTGAACGCTTTCGCCACCCCGAAAGACCCCGGCACGGAATGCCGGAGGCTTTGACTGGTATGACAAACGCGCGATCATGATCACTCGAACTCGATGATCACTTCGTCCACAGCGAGGCTGTCGCCGGGGCCCGCATTGATCTTGGCAACGGTGCCCTTCTTCTCGGCGCGCAGGATGTTTTCCATCTTCATCGCCTCAATTGTGCACAGCGCCTGACCTTCCTGCACCTCTTGCCCCACTTCGACGTCGATCTTCACGACAAGGCCGGGCATCGGGCAAAGCAGCATTTTCGAGGTGTCGGGCGGCAGTTTTTCGGGCATCAGACGAGCCAGTTCGGCCTGACGCGGGGTACGTATCTGCACCTTGAGGTCCGCGCCGCGGTTACGGATGCGGAACCCACCCGAGACCTTGCCCACTTTCATGACCAGCGGCGCGCCGTCGACCATCATGGTGGCCAGCTGATCGCCCGGGGTCCAATCGCCCGTCACCCTCATTTCCTGACCATTGTCGAACCTGACCGTGGCCCCATCCTGATCCGCCATCACCTTGACAGGCCACTGGATCTCGCCCCCCAGGGTGACAACCCAATCAGTGCCGACCTTGCGTTCGTGATTGTCCATCCGGCCCGACACACGGGTCCGGCGAATTTCGGCAACGCGATGCATCGCCGCGCAGGACGCTGCAATCCGACGCAGGTCCGGCTCGGGAAGCTCCACGCCTTCGAACCCGTCCGGGTATTCTTCTCCAATGAACGCCGTGGTCATATCGCCGCTGATGAATTTCGGATGATCCATCACGGCGGACAGGAACGGCAGGTTGTGGCCAATGCCTTCAACCTCGAAACTGTCCAGCGCCACGCGCATCGCCTCGATCGCCTGCTCGCGGGTCGGAGCCCAGGTACACAGCTTGGCAATCATCGGGTCGTAATACATGCTGATCTCACCGCCTTCATAGACGCCGGTATCATTTCGAACGGCAACATCCCCTTCGGGCGCATCCCCTTGCCATTTGCCGTTGACCAGCATCGGTCCGGCTGCCGTCTCCTGTGGCGGGCGGTACCGGGTCAAACGGCCAATCGACGGCAAGAAGCCGCGATACGGATCCTCGGCGTACAGGCGGTTTTCGATCGCCCATCCGGTCAGCGCCACGTCATCCTGCGTGATTGAAAGCTTCTCACCCGCTGCGACGCGGATCATCTGTTCGACCAGATCAACGCCGGTGATCAATTCGGTAACAGGGTGTTCCACCTGCAAGCGCGTGTTCATTTCAAGGAAGTAGAAGTTCTTTTCACCGTCAACGATGAACTCGACTGTGCCCGCGCTGGAATAGCCCACGGCCTTGGCCAGAGACACGGCCTGTTCCCCCATGGCCTTGCGTGTCGCTGCGTCCAGAAACGGCGACGGTGCCTCTTCCACGACTTTCTGGTTCCGGCGCTGGATCGAGCATTCGCGCTCGCCCAGATAGATGCCGTTTCCATGACTGTCGCACAGAACCTGAATTTCGATGTGACGCGGTTGGGTCACAAATTTCTCGATGAAGATCCGGTCATCCCCGAACGAGCTTGCGGCTTCGTTCTTTGACGACTGAAAGCCCTCGCGCGCTTCGTCATCATTCCACGCGATCCGCATACCCTTGCCACCGCCCCCGGCGCTGGCCTTGATCATGACAGGATAGCCGATCTGGTTCGAGATTTTGACTGCCTCGTCGGCGTCTTCGATCAGCCCCATGTATCCGGGAACTGTCGATACGTTTGCCTCCTGAGCGATTTTCTTCGAGGTAATCTTGTCGCCCATCGCCTCGATCGCACCTTTCGGGGGACCGACAAAAGCCACGCCTTCGGCTTCCAGCGCTTCGGCAAACTTGGCGTTTTCGGACAGGAAGCCATAACCCGGATGGACCGCCTGCGCGCCGCTCTGGCGGATGGCGTCCAAGACCTTGTCGATCACGATGTAAGACTGGTTGGCAGGTGGCGGGCCGATATGAATGGCTTCATCCGCCATCGACACATGCAGCGCGTTCTTGTCCGCGTCGGAGAAAATGGCGACGGTGCCGATACCCATCTTGCGGGCAGTCTTGATAACCCGGCAGGCGATCTCGCCCCGGTTGGCGATCAGGATCTTATTGAACATGGAACGTCCTTTGGCTTGGTGTTCTGGAAACGCAAAACGCCGCCGCAGAGAACAATCCCCACGACGGCGTGATACGCGATGACGGGCGGGACGACACGCGCCCCGCAAAATATGCGTTAGTTACAGGTGTTCTGTGTTTTGCAGTAAAGCACGTTGCCCGCCGCACCGACTGCTGCGCCAAACAACGGGTCCGCGCTGAGGACCGCTGCCCCCACTGCCCCGGCACCTCCGCCGAGGATTGCCTGTTCGCCCGTGGTGTCTCCGCAGGCGGCCAGGCCCGCGCAGGTCGTCGCAACAAGGATGAAGCGTGAGAATCGCATAGTATCTGCCCTTTTTGGTTTCTTGGTCCTTTTCGGGTCAGATGCGCGAAACACGCATAGTTATTCAATATCAACGGACGCGCAGGCGAATTTTGTGCGGGATTTTGCCTCTTTTTGTCCGCTACAGGCAAAAAGAAAAACGCGGACAGGACTATGTGGGGAACACAAGCCTGCCCGCGCAAGGAAGGGGTACGGAATAGTAGGTGCATGTGCGGCGCAGGCAAAGTAGAGCCGCACGGCTCATCCAGTTTGCACAGCACAATATTGCCAGCAAACACAGTATTGTTTCCAATCGGGATTTCGGCTGGAATCTGCCCACACCGGGAAATGCCGCGCAACTTCGCGCCGATACCCGTTCGATACTGCTCGGGCATTTCAAGCTGCTTTGCCGTCACGGTTTCGTGACAGATCAAGCTGCTGTCAGCGCGTTTCGCAGTTGCAGCATCACGACCCTCTGTCAGCGTTGGGCATACAGAACCGCCTTGCGCCAATGAGTTATCCAAGCGGCTCAAGACGTCGTGTTTCAGCGCCGTGAAAAACACACATATGCTTGAAAAATCAAAGTCTTCACTTCCCATCCTCGTGATTTCCCAAGATTCGCACCTCGTGAAACGGTCCTTGTGCACACTCGCACTCAAAGGAACACCCACATGACGAAGACTAGAAAAAAAGCACTCCTGCTTGCTGCCTCTGCTCTCAGTGTGACCGGCACGCTTGGCTTTGCTCAGGATGCCCAAACCCAAGCCGAGCTTGACGCCTTGCGCGCCCGGGTCGAGGCGCTGGAATCTGGCAAGAGCAGCCCCGCCAACGGAGACTTCCGCATCGGTAACACCGTTCTGGATGTTTATGGCTACGTGAAGGCCGACTTCTTCTACGACTTCGATTTCGATCAGGGGGATACGGCGTTCGTGAATGTCATCGGGGAACCCTCGGCTGCGACCGATGGCACATTTGGTGCCACCGTCCGCCAATCGCGGATCGGCCTGCGCACCACCACCCCAAGCGGCATCGGCGATATCGGCGGGCAATTGGAACTTGATCTGTTTGGTTCGGGCGGAACAGCCGAACTGCGTGTACGCCACGCCAATATCACCATCGGTGACAACTGGCTGATCGGTCAGACCTGGACCAACTTCATGCCGCTGGATACCTACCCGACCTCGGTGGAGTTCAACGGCCCTGTTGGCATTCCCTTCGCACGGGTTCCGCAGGTTCGCTATACCAACTCTTTCGGAACGAACACGTCCTTCGCAGTTTCGATCGAAGAGAATGTCAGCGGTTCGAATTCGGATGATCCGGTTTTGACCGCATCCGCCGAGTACAATGACGGGACGTATATCGCGCGTGTGTCCGGCCTCTACGGCAAGGCGCAATCCGGCAATGTCGAAGTTGATCAAACCGGGTTCACGATATCCGGCTCTGTTCGCCCATGGCAGGGCGGTCTGTTCCAGGTCAACTATGTAAACGGTGAGGCACTCGGCCCGTACCTGATCGGCCTTGGTGATCCCATCGTGAATGGCCTGGCCAACGACGTGGATGGCTACACCATCGAATTCCGGCAGGATCTGAGCCCGAAATGGAATGTTGGCATTGCATACGGAAAAGAAGACTATGACCTGCCGACTTCGACCGGAACCCTGTCGTTTACCGAGCTGGAAACAATCCACGTCAACGCATTTTACAAGGCAACTGAGGATCTGACACTCAGCGCCGAGTACATCTAGGGCGAACGGAACGACGCGCCGACCGGCAGAACCTTTGACGGAAGCCGCGTTCAGCTCGCCGCTCAGTTGAACTTCTGATTCCGCACACGGATCCTGCCCGGCTTCGGGCAGGGTCATCCCGAAACCGGTCTTAAAGGGCTGATATGCGGCGGTTTGAATCACAATCAGCCTGTCCCGTCGATTATGTCCGGAAAAGACGCACGTGCAGCGTTCACATCGATCACCAGTATTGCGTCATAACTTGCGGGATCAAATGGGTCTTCCGCCGGAATGACTTCGCGCCCGAACAACCAGCTGAGACGCCCCGCATCCAGATTGCCCCGCTCGAACGGCTGATCGCCGAAATGGGCCCACAAAGCTTCCATGAACGCGATATCTGCGCGCTTGTCCGCTGGTTTCCGGTCCCGGAATCGTTCCCGCCGTGTCAGCGGTGTAACGCCTTTGGGATTGGCGCGCCGAATTGTGAACTGATAATCGGTGCCCGAAAGACGACCGGGGAACCCGCGATGTTTTAGCATGGCGACACTCCACAGCTGTTTGTCGCAGACAATAATAGTTCGAACCCGAACTGGGATGGGATCATGTTGCGCACCTCCAAAGCCGTACCGTTGGTCTGAGATGCTTTGGAGTCATGACAGCGTAAGTACATGGTCAAAGCCCCTCCCAGATACACCGGGACTGCTCCAGCCGGTAGGCTTCAAAATACTGTGTCGCGTCTGGAGCGGTGTCACCAAATTCCACCGGGCGATCAGACAGAGAAATGACAACTCTAGATGGCTGCAATTCGTGCTGAGCCACATAGGGAACGGCAAGAATCTGGCACAGATGCTCCATGTCCTTCGACGCTACATCATAGCCAATCCGCCCCACTGATGCTCCGATTTTCGGGGCGACAAATCGGAAGCGCACCCAAAGCTCACCCGGGTTGTTGTCCAGCAGGACATCGCTCAGCTGAACCGGCTGACCGGACGGCACTGGCAATGAACTATCTGCCTGGGCAAAAACGGAAGTGCCGAGCGCGCACAACACCAGACACATGGCACGATCCCGGACCCGCCGAAGGCAGGCTCCTCCTTCCGGGATCGCGCGCGCAGTGCTTTTGGCCTGCGCGGTTCTATGTCTGACGGGTCGGATCATTCAACCATTTGTCGCTTTTTGTCAATTCCGCCGCATATTTGAGCATTTTTTGCCTGGAATTGGGTTGCTAGGGCCAAACAAACCGGGACGAACAACACCGCCCCGAATGGTTCAAAGCGGAATATTGTCGTGTTTTTTCCAAGGGTTCTTAAGCTGTTTGCCGCGCAAACTGGCAAAGGCGCGGGACACACGCCGGCGGGTCGAGTGCGGCATGATCACCTCGTCGACAAACCCGCGCTCGGCGGCGACAAATGGGTTCGCAAACCTATCTTCGTAATCTGCGACATGCTGTGCGGTCTTTTCTGCATCATGCAGATCCGCCCGGTGGATGATCTCGGTTGCACCCCTGGCACCCATCACCGCGATTTCGGCGGTCGGCCAGGCATAGTTGAAATCACCACGCAGGTGTTTGGATGCCATAACCACATAGGCACCGCCATAGGCCTTGCGCGTGATCACGGTGACCTTTGGCACAGTCGCCTCACCATATGCATAAAGCAGCTTTGCTCCGTGCTTGATCACACCGCTGTATTCCTGCTGCGTACCTGGCAGGAAGCCCGGAACATCGACAAGAGTCAGGATCGGGATTTCAAAGCAGTCGCAGAACCGTACGAACCGCGCCGCCTTGCGCGAACTGTCGATGTCCAGACATCCCGCCAGTACCATCGGTTGGTTGGCCACGACGCCGACGGTCTGACCTTCCAGCCGGACAAAGCCGGTGATGATATTCTTGGCGAAATCTTCCTGGATTTCGTAAAAATCACCTTCATCCGCTATTTTGGTGATGAGTTCCTTCATGTCGTAGGGCGTATTGGGATTATCCGGAACCAAGGTGTCCAGCGAAGCCTCGATCCGGTGAGGGTCATCAAAGAAAGGGCGGACCGGGGGTTTCTCGCGGTTATTGAGCGGCAGGAAATCAACCAATCGACGCACTTCGGCCAGCGCCTCGACATCGTTTTCGAACGCGGCATCGGCGACCGAGGATTTCCTGGTGTGGGTAGAGGCACCGCCCAGTTCCTCGGCTGTGACGACTTCGTTGGTCACGGTTTTGACCACATCCGGGCCCGTCACGAACATGTAAGAGGTGTCTTTAACCATAAAAATGAAGTCAGTCATCGCCGGGCTGTAGACCGCCCCTCCTGCGCATGGGCCCATGATCACACTGATCTGTGGTACTACGCCGGACGCAGTGATGTTGCGCTGAAACACTTCGGCATAACCCGCCAGAGATGCCACACCTTCCTGGATTCGCGCACCGCCCGAGTCGTTGATTCCGACAATCGGAGCACCGTTTTGGACCGCCATATCCATAATCTTGCAGATCTTCTGGGCGTGCGTCTCGGACAGCGACCCACCAAAGACTGTAAAGTCCTGGCTGAACACATAGACCATACGCCCGTTGATGGTGCCCCAGCCCGTGACAACGCCATCACCGGCAGGCTTTTGATTTTCCATTCCGAATTCAGTGCATCGATGGCTGACGAACATGTCGAATTCTTCAAAGCTTCCCTCATCCAGCAGCAACTCGATCCGCTCTCGCGCTGTCAGTTTTCCGCGCGCATGCTGGGCATCGATCCGCCTCTGCCCACCACCCAATCGTGCGTCGTTGCGGCGGTTTTCCAACTCGGAAAGGATGTCTTTCATGGCGATTATCCCTTGTAAAATTTGCCGGGACCCTACCCTTTCGGCCTTCTTATCCAAAGCCCTTTTCGGCAAATTTGCAAACTTTCAGCAACAACAATCTGGATAACTGTAAACTTGCTAAGTTTTGCGATGGATTTGATGGATGGCTGGCAATCCAAAATTCCGTGACTATACATGTGAACTATGCAGTTCAGCTCTCGCGCGGTTCACCGCACACCACCCACATTGGCGACACTTGTATTGCTCGCGGGCTTGTCCGCGCTAAGCATGAACCTGTTTCTGCCCAGCCTGCCGAATATGGCAGTGTATTTTGACACCGATTACAAGATCATGCAGCTGTCGATCGCGCTGTATCTTCTGGTCAATGCAGTTCTTCAAATCCTGATCGGACCGCTTGCAGACAAGGCTGGTCGCAGGCCAGTTCTGCTGTGGGGGATTGGTTTGTTCCTGCTGGCTACTCTGGGATGCATCTATGCCCCCAACGCTGAAATCTTTCTGGCCTTCAGAATGTGCCAGGCGGTCGTCGTTGTAGGCATGGTTCTCAGCCGTGCCGCTGTCCGGGACATGTACGATCAGGATCAGGCCGCATCCATGATCGGTTACGTAACAATGGGAATGGCCGTGGTTCCGATGATCGGCCCGGCGATCGGTGGACTTCTGGAGGAAAGCTTTGGCTGGAAAGCAAACTTCTGGCTGCCTTTTGCCATCGGGGCTTTGACGCTTGCCTTGACGTTCGCGGATTTCGGAGAAACATCAGCCAAAAGCGGCAAGACCCTGGTTCAGCAATTCAAGGAATACCCCGAGCTTCTGACATCGCCACGTTTTTGGGGCTATTCGTTGTCCTGCGCCTTTTCGTCAGGCACCTTCTTTGCCTATCTCGGCGGCGCACCCTTTATCGGAACCGAATTGTTTGGACTAAGCGCGGCGCAGGTAGGCATTTATTTCGGCGCCCCCGCAGTCGGCTACTTTGTTGGCAACTTTCTTAGCGGTCGTTTTTCCATGCAGATTGGCATCAACCGAATGGTGCTGTGGGGCAGCTTGCTGAACGCGTTGGGCGTTGCGCTTTCAGCATCTTTGTTTCTCACAGGTCAGGGCACCGCACTCAGCTTTTTCAGCTTGATGACCTTTGTAGGCGTCGGAAACGGCATGGCCATCCCCAATGCAACTTCCGGCGCACTGTCGGTTCGTCCGCATCTGGCGGCAACCGCCTCGGGGTTGAGCGGAGCGATCATGCTGGGTGGCGGAGCCGGGCTAAGTGCATTGGCAGGCACCCTGCTGACCCGGGAAACCGGCGCCATGCCCTTGCTCTGGCTGATGCTCACATCCGCAGTTCTGGCGATTTTCGCAATTGGTTCCGTCATTCGGCGAGAGCGTCAATTGGGGCTGTAACGACTTGCCCCGAGAACTTTGCAAAGTTAGTCTTCCAAAATAGGAAACTTGCAAAGGCACCTCATGGCCACCCAAAAGCTCTATGCCGGCGCGAAACTGCGTGAAATGCGCACGCGACTGGCCCTGACACAACGCGAATTCGCGGCGAAACTGGGTGTTTCACTCCCCTATCTGAACCAGATGGAAAACAACAACAGGCCGATCTCGACGACGGTTGTGTTGGCTCTGGCGCAAGAGTTTGGCATGGATGTCACCGAGCTCAGCACCGGTGACAGCGAGCGGTTGGTGTCGGATATGCGCGAAGCTCTGGCCGACCCGGTTTTTGCGGATATTCTACCGCCACTCGCCGATTTACGCCTGACGGCATCAAACGCCCCGGCATTGGCCCGCGCATTTATCGAGCTGCACAAAACCTACCGGCAGACACATGAGCGTCTCGCCTCTCTGGACGAAGCCTTGGGACGGGAAGACGCCCGTATGCAGGCCAGCCCCTGGGAGGAGGTACGGGACTTCTTTCACTATTGCGACAACTATATCGACGCCGTGGACAGGGCGGCAGAACTGTTCGCCAACCGCGCTGAAGGGCCGGGCAATATCCGGCAAGCTGCTTTGAACAGCCTGACGGAGCGCGGCATTCAAGTAATGTTCTCTGACATCGCCCCCTTGCGCACATATGACGCCGAAAGCAAGGTCCTTCGCCTTTCGTCCCGCTCGGCTCCGCAAACGCAAGTGTTTCAGCTGCTGTTGCAAGTCGCACTGATCAGTCAGGACAAACTGCTGGAAGCGACTCTGGATTTTGCCAAGTTCCAAAGCGAAGAGGCGCGGTCCATCGCAAAGATCGGCCTTGCCAATTATTTCGCGGGCGCTTCTTTGATGCCCTATTCCGCGTTTCTGACGGCCGCTCAGGAAGAGCGCCACGATCTGGAGCTGCTCAGCAACCGGTTCGGCGCCTCGATCGAGCAGGTTGCACACCGACTGTCGACGCTGCAACGCCCCGGCGCAAAAGGTATCCCGTTCTTTTTCGTTCGCGTGGATCAGGCCGGGACGATCACTAAACGGCACTCGGCCACGCGCCTTCAATTTGCGCGGTTCGGTGGCGCTTGTCCCCTTTGGAACGTGCATCGGGCCTTTGAAACGCCGGGCCATTTCCTCAGGCAACTGGCAGAAACACCGGATGGTGTGCGTTACATCTCGCTGGCACGGGATGTGTCGAAATCAGGAGGCTCATTCGGCGCGCCGGTCAGACGGTACGCAATTGCGCTGGGGTGCGAGGTACGCCATGCCCCGGCGCTCGTGTATGCCGACAACCTCGACATAAACAACGCCAGCGCCTACGAGCCCATCGGCATTTCCTGCCGCATCTGCGAGCGACAAAACTGCCACCAGCGTTCGGTCCCGCCGCTGGAACGCCGCCTCAGCATCGACACCCATACGCGCGGTACCCTGCCCTACGAAGTCACCTGATCTTCACATGGCCAGAAGTGTGCCGGGGGAGCCCGACCCAGACCGGGACAGGGACAGTGCCCCCGGCACTGTTTTTTAAGCTTTGGACAAAATCGCCCAGATTTCATCTTTCAGAGCTGCCCGCTTCTTGCGCAAATCAACTTCGGCCAGTTCTTCCATTGGTTCGACATTGGTTTCGGCCCGATGCACAATGCGATTGACCTCGTGATACTCATCAGCCAGACGGGCAAAATGCGCGTCCGTTTGCTTGAGCTGGCTCATCAGTTCAACCTTGTCCGGAAACTCTTCGGCCAGTTCATGCGGGGTGTGGGACATGTCTGTTCGCTCCTTCATATGTCGTTGCATATCAGTGGTAGAAGCGTGACGCGTCGCCTTCTTTGACGCGGATCAATTTCATACAGGATTCTTGCAGAATTCAACGTCGCGCAGCACGCCACCCCGCGGCGCGTGCTTCGGCAGCAGAGCAGAACCATCGCTCGCCCTTGGCTGCACTGATCTGGGTCTTGGCATAGTACCTCTGGCCCGGTGCGTGAAAGATCTTTTCGCCCTTTGACGAAACATTTCCCTTGATAAGGCATGTTTCAGAGGATTTCGGCTTCTTGCGTGCCCTGTGCACCCAAGGCACCCGAATCTGTGTCTTGTGCAATCCCCTGTTTCCAATCCTCGCGACCCGCTCGGCGCCTGCATACGCGTCCGAATATTTGCGGTACGCAAAGGCCAATCCCTGCTCTACAATCTGGGCAGCGGCGTCTTCGTGTTCAACGCTGCACCGAGCAACGATGCGCCCGTAGCGATCTCGATCCAGCGGGACACATGTGGTCATCCGTCCTTGAAATTGTTCCTGAACCATATGAGTGACCCACGCCCCGCATGGCCAGCTTGATCCGTTGGAATCCTGACAGGTCTGATCCAGCTCGGGCGCATCAATGCCGTGCAGCCGAACGCGGACGCCGCCGACATCCCAGGTATCCGCATCAATGACATCAACCCGGCCTGTCAGTCGTTCTGCCGCGTGGGTCAGACCTGGCATGAGAAGAACAAAAGCTAGACAAATCCTTAACATGCCCCCGATATGCGCGGTATTCCGTGCGCATTCAACCGGGGGCCGTATGGAAAGGTTAACGTTGCGCCGTTGCCCAGCCGGGGTGGATCCACGGGCGGTCGTTGGCTTTGGGCAACGGATCTTTGCCCAAAAGCGAATCCGACACCTTTTCGCCCACCATGATCGACGGCGCATTCAGGTTGCCATTGGTGATCTGTGGAAAGATCGAACTGTCCGCAACGCGCAGCCCATCCACACCAATCACACGGCCTTCGGGATCGACCACCGCGTTCTTGTCATCCGCGCGCCCCATTCGGCAGGTGCCACAGGGGTGATAGGCGCTTTCCGCATGTTCCGCGATAAACGCATTCAGTTCTTCATCCGTTTGGACAGCGGCCCCCGGCTGAATCTCTTTGCCTGCATAGGGTTTGAAGGCGTCTTGCCCAAAGATTTCGCGTGTCAACCGGATGCAGGTGCGGAAGTCTTCCCAATCCTCTTCATGGCTCATGTAGTTGAACTTGATCACCGGCGCGTCTGCGGCTTGGGCAGACCGCAAGGTGACCGCCCCGCGTGACGGCGACCGCATCGGGCCAACATGCGCCTGGAACCCGTGTCCCTCGGCCGCTGCCTGCCCGTCGTATCGGACCGCAATGGGCAGGAAGTGGTACTGAATATCAGGGTATTCCACACCCGGTTTCGACCGGATGAAGGCCGCACTTTCGAACTGGTTCGATGCGCCCAAACCGGTCTTGGTAAACAGCCATTGCGCGCCGATCAGGCCCTTGCTGATCAGGTTCCAGTGCTTGTAGAGCGTGATCGGTTGCAGCGACGCCTGTTGAATATACAGTTCCAGATGGTCCTGCAGGTTGGCACCAACGCCCGGGCGATCCGCGACAATATCGATCCCATGCTCGGCCAGATGCGCCGCAGGGCCAATGCCCGACAACATCAGCAGCTTGGGCGAATTGATCGAGGACGCCGCCAGAACAACTTCGCGCCGGGCTTTGATGACTTCTTTCTTACCGCCACGGATCAATTCGACGCCAATGGCGCGACCGTTTTCCATGACAATCCGAGATGCCAGGCCGCGCACGATATCGCAATTGTCGCGCTTGAGCGCGGGCTTCAGATAGGCATTTGCCGCAGACCAGCGCCGTCCTTTCCAGACAGTTTGCTCCATCGGGCCGAAGCCTTCCTGCTTTTCGCCGTTATAGTCGCCGGTGACCTCGTATCCGGCCTGCTGGCCTGCGTCCACAAAGGCCTGAAACAGCGGGTTCTCGCGCGGGCCGCGCGACACATGCAGTGGGCCGTCGGTGCCGCGCCATACCGGATCGCCGCCATGACCCCCGTCATGCCAGGTCTCCATCCGTTTGTAATAGGGCAATACATCCGCAAAAGACCAACCGTCAGCCCCCATCCCGGCCCAGGTATCGAAGTCGAGTGCGTGACCGCGAACATAGACCATGCCATTGATCGAGGATGACCCCCCGATCACCTTGCCGCGCGGACAGGCCAGGCGGCGATTGTTCAGGTGTGGCTCGGGCTCGGATTGATAGCCCCAGTCATAGCGCGACATGTTCATCGGATAGCTCAGTGCAGCCGGCATCTGAATGAACGGCCCCATATCGGTGCCGCCGTGTTCGATCACCAGAACCGAGGCCCCGGCCTCGCTCAGACGATATGCCATTGCGCAGCCTGCGGACCCTGCGCCGACGATGACAAAATCTGCTTCCATTTCCACAACTCCTGACCCGCCGAGACGTGATGTGTTCGACGGGAGTATTTTCAAATATATGAAGAGGTTATTCGCCGCGCGGGAACCGGGCGCTTTCCTCTACGGTGTTGAGATCCATGTGATTGCGCATGTAGCGTTCCGACGCCCTTTGCAGCGGTTGATAATCCCACGGATAGTATCCGCCCTGCCTCAGCGCTTCGTACACAACCCAGCGCCGCGCCTGGCTGGCGCGGACATCGGCGTCGAAGCGATCCAGATCCCAACGGGCCTCGGATTTGGCACGCAGAGTTTGCAGCGTGCCTGCGTGTTCGGGACTGCCTGCCAGATTGTTCAGCTCGTGCGGGTCGGCTTCAAGATCAAACAACTGATCTGGGTCCAATGCACAGCGGTTGTACTTCCACTTGCCATATCGCATCGAGACCAGCGGCGCGTAGGATGCCTCGGCCGCGTATTCCATGGCGACTGGCGCGGTTCGTTCCTCGCCTTGCGCCAGTGGCACGAGGTTTTCGCCGTCGGTCCAGGGGGCGATCTCGGCCATGTCTACACCTGCCAGGGCCCCCAGAGTCGGTGTCACGTCGATTGTTGATACCGGAGTATCAATCCGACCTGCTGGCAAATCAGGCGACGCGATCATAAGCGGTACACGTGCCGAGCCTTCATAGAAGTTCATCTTGAACCACAAGCCCCGTTCGCCCAGCATATCTCCGTGATCCGAAACGAACAGGATGATCGCCTCTTGCCGGGTCGTTTCCAGCACTTCGAGGATTTCCCCGATCTTGTCGTCCAGATAAGTGATATTGGCGAAATAGGCGCGGCGGGACTTGCGAATATCATCTTCGGTGATGTCGAAACTGCGCCAGTCATTGGCATCAAAAATCCGCTGAGCATGCGGGTCCTGATTGTCATAGCCGATGTCAGAAACCTCGGGCAGAAGATGCTCGCAATCCTCATACAGATCCCAGTACTTGCGACGGGCTACGTATGGGTCATGCGGATGCGTGAAGCTGACGGTCACGCACCATGGGCGGTCATCCTTGCCGCGTGCCAGATCATAAAGCTTGGCTTTGGCATTGTGGGCGACCTCGTCGTCATATTCCATCTGGTTTGAAATCTCGGCAATGCCAGCGCCGGTGACGGACCCCATGTTGTGATACCACCAGTCGATCCGTTCCCCCGGCTTGCGGTAGTCCGGGGTCCACCCGAAGTCGGCCGGGTAAATGTCTGTGGTCAGGCGATCTTCGAACCCGTGCATCTGGTCAGGTCCTACGAAATGCATCTTTCCGGACAAACAGGTGTAATACCCGGCCCGACGCAAGTGATGTGCGTATGTGGGGATATCGCTGCGAAACTCGGCTGCGTTGTCATAGACGCCGGTGCGCGACGGCAATTGACCGGACATGAAGCTGGCCCGCCCTGGCGCGCATAAGGGCGACGCCGTGTAAGCATTGGCAAACCGGGTTGACCGTTCCGCCAGTTTCTTCAGGTTCGGAGCGTGAAGCCAGTCAGCGGGACCGTCTGGAAAGAGAGTCCCGTTGAGCTGATCCACCATCAGGATCAGAATGTTCGGTTTTGTCATTTTTCAGCCTCGAGCAGAGTGTTGAGCACACGCATCGCGTGGTTCACGGCCAGTTGCGGTTCTTCAGGGGCGCTGAGTGCGGCGCGGATGTACAGACCGTCAATCAAGGCAACCATGTTCTCGGCCGCCTCCTGAGGGTCGGCCAACTTGTGCCGCAGGGCGTCAGTCAGGTTGGATTTGATCCGAGCCTGATAGATCTGCCACAGGCGCAGGGCGTCATCATTGGTCTGAGCCAGCACGTAGAAGGTCATCCAGGCCGCAATCACATCGGGTGTGAAACAAGAGGGCGCAAAACACGCCCTGACAATTGCCTGCGCCCTGTCGTCCGGCGCGGCTGCTTTCAGTTCGCCCCGCGCCTCTTTGCCGAAGTCCGACAGGATCTGCCGCATTGCAGCCAGAAAGATCTGATCCTTGCCGCCGAAGTAGTGGTGCGCCAGAGCGCTGGACATGCCCGCACGCTTGGCAATCTGACTGACTGTTACATCAAGGGATTTCTTCACGCCCAATTCAGCGATTGTCGCACGAACAATCGCATCCCGGCGGATTGGCTCCATTCCGACTTTTGGCATCGTTCTCCCCTTGAGCAGGCGTCACAGGACCACGCTAGGGGGTTTTTATTGACTCGTCAATTAATGAAAAATCGGGGAGCAGTGTCGTTACAGCTTCGGCGCAATACTCGGAGGCGTCAAGTCCCTGCGGTTCAGCACGAATTCGCGCCATGAGATAAAGCTTACGGCGGCAAGGATCAGTGTGCCGCCCGCGACAACCCACACGTCAACGCTTTCATGGAACACTGCAGCGCCCAAGATCGTGGCCCATATCAGCTGAAGAAACGTTACTGGCTGTGTAACGGCCACCGGTGCCGCCTGAAGCGCCAAGGTCATGAAATAGTGCCCAGCTGTCGCAAAGCTGGCCACCAGAAAAAGAACCCCGAGATCCCGCAGGCTTGGCTGCGTCCAAACGGCAATCGCAAAAGGTATCAGGGCAACGGTCACCCAGATCGACAGATGCGCCACGACGACGGATGGCGGTACATCACGCACCAGAAGCTTGGCCAACAAATACGACCCCCCCAGCGTCAGGGCCGTTCCCAGCATGGCCAGATGACCCGGTGACACTTCGCGAAACCCTGGTCGCAGAATGATCAGGACGCCACCCAGAGCGACCAGAATCGCCGCAATCCGGCGAAAGGCCAGCTTTTCGCCCAGAAACAGGGCTGCCCCCAGGGTCACGTAAACCGGCGTCATGTAATTCATAGCTGTGACCTCGGCCAATGGTATCTGTGTCATGGCAAAGAACCAGAGCATGACCGCAACCGCATGCACGACCCCTCGCAGACCGAACAGCGTCAACAGGCGGGGTGTCAGATGTGTCGCCATGATCGACCGCATGGCTGGCAAAAGAAACACCAAACCCAGCACATACCGCAGAAAGGCGGCCTGGATGGAATTCATCGATGTTCCCAGCGACTTCACCAGCGCGGTCATCACAACAAAGGACAAGCCGGCGGCAAACATCCAGAACATTCCGGCAAGCGGGCGAGACGATACGGCGAGTGTTGACATGGTTTAGGTTGAACACCGAAATCCAACCGGGAACAACCCTTCACATGATAACAAGTTTCAGTGCGATACCCAACATGACCACGCCGATCCCGGCGTCCAGAACCTGCCACGCCCGGGGACGCGCAAAAACCGGGGACAGAATACCCGCGCCGTAACCAAGCGAAAAGAAGAACACGAAGCTGGATGTCATCGCGCCAAGGGCGAAACCCAGCCGGTCGCCATATTGGGCCGAGATCGAGCCGATGAGCACGACCGTATCCAGATACACATGCGGATTCAGCCAGGTGAACGCGAATACCGTCAGCAGCGCAGCCTTGAGGCTGGTTCGCTCACCATTGCCGATTTCCATCACCGAACTACCCAGCCAGGACGACCGGAGGCTGCGCGCGCCGTACCAAATCAGAAATGCCGCCCCTCCGTATCGCATCACAGCCTCAAACCAGGGTGCAGCCTGTGCCAGAGTGCCAAAACCTGCCACGCCCGCTCCGATCAGAATGGCATCAGACACTGCACAAGTCAGGCACAGAATAAAAACGTGCTCGCGCCGCAAGCCCTGCCTCAGAATAAAGGCGTTCTGCGCCCCGATGGCGAGGATCAGGCTGAAACCCAGCGCAAAACCGGCGATCACGGATGTAGGCATGGTATCTCCTGCGTTGCCATTGCGTTGACTAATGGCCGCGATACGATCTATCAAATTAAAGATGTTTCCCTTGGTTAAGCTCTGCTAATGTTGCTGGACCCTCACCAATTGGCCGCTTTGTCAGCCATTCTGCGCCATGGCAGTTTTGATGCAGCGGCGGCGGAACTGGCCGTGACCCCGTCAGCGATATCCCAGCGGATAAAGGCGCTAGAGGATCGGGTGGGTGCCTCGCTCATACATCGGGGAACCCCTTGCACCGGAACGCCGGCAGGTCAGCGCATCGCGCGATACGCCGAAGATGTCGGGCTGCTGGAGGCACAACTGGCCCGTGAATTGGCGCTGGTACAAGAACCCGGGTCCGCGCGGGTTCGCATTGCGGTTCCCGCCGACATTCTGGCGACCTGGTTCATTGACGCGATGGCGCGTGTTCCCGACATGCTGTTCGACCTTGTGATCGACGATCAGGACCATTCGGCAGACTGGCTGAGGCGAGGCGAGGTCAGCGCCGCCGTCACCGTCGGCGGACAAACCATAAGCGGTTGTGACGCGATTGAACTGGGCGTGTTGAGGTATCTGCCAACCGCCAGCCCGGACTTTATCAATGCGTGGTTCAAGGACGGCGTGACCGAGAAGACGCTCAGCAAAGCACCTTGCCTTGTCTTCAACAGGAAAGACGGTCTGCAAAAAGCGTGGATCGCACATCGCAGCGGCAGTCGTCTTTCACCGCCTTCGCACTTCCTGCCATCTTCTCAAGGGTTCGTTGATGCCGCGATCGCTGGGATTGGCTGGGGCATGAACCCGGCAGCCCTTGTGCAAAACGCCATGGAGCGTGGACAGTTGCGCCCTATCGTTCCCAATGCGCCACTGGACGTCGCCCTTAGCTGGCAGGTCGGACGGGTTCTTGCGCCAGCGCTCAAACCCCTTACACAAGCGGTCCAGCATGCTGCGCAACGGGTTTTGCTCCCGTCGCAAGGCAAATAGTCAGACTCATTCGATCGGAGGAACCAATGCTCTCACGCGACGCCCTCAGTTATGACCCCATTCCCCTGCCCGACCGATGCGAGATCAGTGATGCAGACATGCTGGGCGCGGCCGTGGCTTTTTTTGAAAAGATGCGCCGGCGACATACCGTTCGGGATTTCTCCACGCGCCCGGTGGCTCGCGATGTGATCGAAACCTGCCTGCGCACCGCGGGAACAGCGCCGTCAGGTGCAAACCATCAACCCTGGCACTTTGCTGCCATCTCGGACCCAAAGCTGAAACTGCGCATCCGCGAGGAAGCCGAAGAAGAAGAGCGCCGGTTCTATGCGGGAGGGGCGGGCGATGAATGGATCAAGGCGTTGGAACCCATCGGGACCAACGCGGTCAAAGAGCACCTGACCACCGCCCCGTGGCTGATTGTGGTCTTTGCCCAACGCTGGGGGCAATTCGAAGACGGTACGCGGTACAAGAATTACTACGTGCCCGAGAGTGTGAACATTGCCATCGGCTTTCTGTTGGCCGCGCTACATCACGCCGGCCTCAGCACCCTGACCCATACCCCGAACCCGATGCGCTTTCTGAACGACTCACTGGACCGGCCCGCATCAGAGAAACCAACCATGATCATCGCAGTTGGTCATCCCTCGGAAACCGCGACCGTACCTTCTGTGGCAAAGCTAAAGAAGCCTTTGGAAGAGATTTCCTCGTTCTTCTGAATGTACCTGCATTAGCTCTGTGGCCGGGGAGAATCTTCCCGGTCGGGCGACATCGTTAGGTAGCACGTCACGCAAGCCATCAGACTGGCCGCGACTATGAACGCGACCGCCAAGGCAACCTCATGCATATGGGCGACTGCGGCCAGCGCTGCCGAAAGCAGCACCGCCAACAATCGAGTAAACGATTTGATAGCTGCGGATCCCTGAACGCGTTGCTCTTTGGGCGCGACGTCCAGGAAATAGAGCTTGCGCACGCTGCTGATCCCGGTCACCGCGACGGTGACAACAAACAGCGCTATCGCATGCAGGTGCACATCGTGATCGATACCCATGTAGTGGAATGCCAGCAGAACACCTCCGGTAGCGGCGACCATGAGTGTCCCGACCACCATGACGGCACGATGAGATTTCATGTTCACGACCTGCCACAACGGCCCCGAGACAAGATAGCCCGAAGCAGATGAAACAATCATCGCGGTCAGACCCCTGGCCGAGCCATGATGCGCCTCTGCCGCTATCAGCGCGAAGAACGGGACGGATAGCGACACAGCCACCAAAGGTATACGCATTACCATGTAACGCCGAAACCAGGTGTATTCGAACATGCCAAGGATACCCCGGGCATTGGCCGTGAACGACAGCTTGGGTTTGGTTCCAGTCTTTTTTACCGGTTCCGCAGAGCGGGTATTCTCTGTCATTGCCAGCATCAAAACTCCTGAAAGCATGAAAAACGCAACCGATACGCCGATCATGGTTGAATGGCGTGAAAAAGGTGGGTGTTCCTTGGTGATCTGATGCACCAGCAAGGCTAGACCGATGGCACAAAGGCCCCCGCCCCCAAGTTGCAGGTAACGCATGACCATGCGCGAACGCGAATGGACATGATCGCCCAACAGATCGGTGAGCATCAGGTTCTGAACTTCATCCACCAGGCCGATCACGAAAAAGACCGCCACGAAAACCACTGCGATCAACGGAACGTTCCCGGTCGCGGCAGCCACCATCGCCAGAACAAGACAGGCACCGATAACGGCTTCGGTCAGAGCAATGGCGCGCTTCTTTTGCGATTTCGCCGCTATGGGTTGCGCCAGGAAAAAGTCGGAAATCATGCTGCCAATCATCCGCACCGAAACCAGCGCTCCCGCCACGAACATCGGCAATTCGAATGACACGGCCAGAAATGGCAAAACCACCGATGGGCTGCCCAGAGTCCACGCAACCTGAGACACGATACTCTGCCCAGCAAGAACCGGCACGTTTCGCTTGGTCTTATCAGCAGTCACATCCGTCATGGATCTTTCGGTGGCATCGTCCCAGAACTTCCAAGTTGTACCAGCCTAAGCGTTTCGAAGGGTTCAGCCAACACCTCTTCGAAACTGTCCGAAAACGAAAAAACCCGGCCTGTTGAGCCGGGTCTCACAATCAGGTTCCGTAACAGCTCAGAGCTGCGCCATCACCTCATCAGTGGCTTCGAAGTTGGTCGTGACACGCTGTACGTCGTCATCGTCTTCCAGCGCATCCACCAGTTTCATCAGCTTTTGCATGTCTTCCAGACCCAGCTCGGTCGTGGTGGTCGGTTTCCAGACCAACTTGGTGGATTCCGATTCACCCAGCACAGCCTCCAACGCGTTCGAAACTTCGTTCAGATCCGTATCTGCACACCAGATGACGTGACCATCCTCTGAACTTTCGACATCTTCCGCGCCGGCCTCGATTGCGGCTTCGAAAATGGTGTCTGCGTCACCCGCAGTAGCCGGATAGAAAACTTCGCCCTTGCGTTCGAACATGAACCCGACCGAGCCCGTCTCACCCAGATTGCCGCCGTTCTTGGAAAAGGTCGAACGCACAGTCGAGGCGGTGCGATTGCGGTTGTCTGTCATGGTTTCAACGATCACGGCCACGCCGTTGGGGCCGTAGCCCTCATAGCGGATTTCTTCGTAATCGTCGCCTTCGCCTGCAACGGATTTCTTGATCGCGCGGTCAATCACGTCCTTGGGGACCGAGTTCGACTTGGCCTCTTTCACCGCCAGACGCAGGCGCGGGTTCTTTTCCGGATCCGGGTCGCCCATCTTGGCGGCAACGGTGATTTCTTTCGACAGTTTGGAAAACAGTTTGGACCGCGCGGCGTCCTGACGCCCCTTGCGGTGCTGGATGTTGGCCCATTTGGAGTGGCCTGCCATAATGCGTCCTCGTCATCGTGATTGCGTGTTCGGCGCTCATATAGACGTTTGCGGGGGGCAGGATCAAGAGAGTGGCTTGCGACGGCTTCACTGGCTTGTATGGTGACGGCATGACGACAGATCAGATCATTCTTTTTGCGCTTTTCATCACGGTCTTCGGAATGCTGCTTTGGGGTCGGTTTCGATACGACCTTGTGGCCTTTGCTGCGCTGATGATCGGCGTCGTGCTGGGCGTCGTGCCGGTGGATGATGCCTTTGCCGGGTTCGGCCATCCCGCCACCATCATCGTGGCCTTGGTGTTGGTAGTCTCTGCTGGTCTGGTCAGGTCGGGAGCCGTTTTCCTGATTACCCGCACTTTGGTTGATGCCTCGCGTGGCCTCGGCGCGCATATTGCGCTGATGGGCGGGATCGGCGCAGTGTTGTCTGCCTTCATGAACAATGTGGCAGCCCTTGCACTGCTGATGCCCGTGGACATTCAGACCGCACGCAAAGCAGGCCGGTCTGTGGGTCTGACCCTGATGCCGCTGAGCTTTGCGACCATTCTTGGGGGGATGGCCACGCTGATCGGGACCCCCCCGAACATCATCATCGCTTCGATCCGGCAGGAAACACTGGGCGAACCCTTCCACATGTTCGATTTCGCCCCTGTCGGTGGGCTGGCCGCGATCGCCGGCCTTGCCTTTGTCGCTCTGGTAGGATGGCGCCTGATCCCCAATCGCGGGCCGCAAGCCGAGACATCTGAGGCACTGGCCGAATACATCGCCGAACTGACCGTCCCACCCGACTCTGCTCATATCGGTAAACGGGTCAGCGAGCTTTATGAAGTTGCCGAGAAATCAGACGTGGCGATCATCGGCCTTATCCGCGATGGCAAACGTCGCTATGGCAGGTCGGCGCACGCCACTCTCAAAGAAGGTGATGCGCTGGTATTAGAAGCCCGTCCGGAAGCGTTGGATGAGTTTCGTGCCGCCCTCAACCTCGATTTCTCGGACACCCGACGGCAGGAACTGTTGACGGCCGAGGGCGATGGATTGGAGGTAATCGAGATCGTAGTCCCGGAAAACGCCCGCATCGCCGGACGCACGGCACAAGGTGTCGGGTTGGCTTGGCGCCAAAGCACCGTCCTGATGGGCATCTCTCGACAAGGGCGTCGCATTACCGAGCAGGTCCGCAAGACCGAGGTGGAGCCGGGCGATATCCTACTTTTGCTTTGCCCCCGAGATCGTTCTGCCGATGTGACCGATTGGCTTGGCTGCCTGCCGCTTGCTGAACGTGGGCTGAGCGTAACTGCAAATGAAAAGGCATGGTTGGCTATTGGTCTGTTTGCTGCGGCTGTTTTGGCGGCAAGTGTTGGGCTGATTTACCTGCCTGTCGCATTGGGGCTGGTCGTCATTGCCTATGTATTGACCAAGATCATGCCAATCGCTGACATCTACAATCATATCGAATGGCCTGTGGTCGTCTTGTTGGGCTCAATGATCCCGCTGGGCAGTGCACTTCAAACATCCGGCGGCACCGAACTGATCGCAAACGCTCTGATCCAATTGACCGACGGCTTGCCTGCCTGGGCCATTCTGACGGTACTGATGGTTGTCACGATGACGTTGTCGGACGTGTTGAACAACACCGCCACTGCCATTGTCGCCGCGCCGGTCGGGATACAAATGGCACGTACCCTTGAGGTATCGCCCGACCCGTTTCTGATGACCGTGGCCGTTGCGGCCTCGGCTGCGTTCCTGACCCCCATCGGGCACAAGAACAACACGCTGGTTCTGGGCCCCGGCGGCTATCGATTCGGTGACTACTGGCGCATGGGATTGCCGCTGGAGATGCTGATCATCGCCGTTTCTGTTCCTGCCATTCTTGTGTTCTGGCCGCTGTGACAGGTAAAGGCTGCGCATGAAACGCTTTTTGATCCTGCAACTGCGCCCCGAAACCGATGCGTCCGACGCCGAGTACGCCTCGATCCTGAACCGGAGCGGGTTGTCGCCCGATCAGACCCATCGCGTCCGTCTGGACTGCGAAAACCTACCCGAGGGGTTGGATGTCACGGACTACGCCGGTGTCATCGTAGGAGGCGGACCGGGATGCGTCAGTGACAACCCGGCGACCAAATCCCCGTTGGATGCCCGGATCGAGACGACGATCATGGGGTTGATGCCGCAGATCATCGCACGGGATCACCCGTTCATGGGTTGCTGCTATGGCCTTGGTATTCTGGCTGCGCATCTGGGCGGCGACGTCAGCAAGGCCCGATATGGCGAACCCGTCGGACCATCCACTTGCCATCTGACCCCGGAAGGCCAGCAGGACCCGTTGACCGCAGGGTTGGAGGCCACCTTTGACGCTTTCGTTGGTCACAAGGAAGCGGTTCAGGCTCTGCCGAAAGGGTGCGTGCACCTTGTCGCGTCAGACCCCTGCCCGTTCCAGATGATCCGCTGGGGGCAGAACGTATATGCCACGCAGTTCCATCCCGAAGCCGACGCCAGGGATTTTGAACAGCGCATCAATATCTACAAGAACCACGGCTATTTCCCGCCTGAAGACGCGCAGAAACTGATCGACCACTGCCATTCTGCCGATGTCACACAACCCGGCGAGATCCTGCGCCGGTTCGTCAGACGATACGAGTGACCCAACGGCGCGGTTGCCTGAGCCTTCCCGCCTCGCTTAGGCTGATCTGACGCAACTTTGGGAGGAGTTGTCCTTGGATCTGCTTATTAACGTCGGCCTGCCGGTTTCACTGGCCGTTATCATGCTGTCTCTGGGTATCGGACTGGAGGTCGCAGATTTCCGCCGTGTCCTGAGCCGACGTCGCGCCTTTGCCATCGGGGCGGCAAGTCAGGTTGTTCTATTGCCGGTGGCGGCCTTTGTGACGGTCAAAATTTTTGCTTTGCCGCCTGAAATCGCGGTTGGTTTCATGCTGCTCAGTTTTTGTCCAGGCGGCGTAACCAGCAATATCCTGTCAAAGCTCGCCAAGGCCGATGTCGCGCTTTCAGTCAGCCTGACCGCCGTGATCAGCCTTCTGTCGATCGTAACCGTACCAATATTGGCCGCCTGGTCGATCGCGCATTTCATGGGCGACGAAGCCCCTGACGTTTCCATCACCGGGCTGGCTGTTGCTCTGTTCCTGATCACTACGTTACCGGTGGCCATTGGTGTAGGGATTCGCAACTTTGCAACGGGGTTTGCAAACCGTGTGGAGCCGGGGTTGTCGGCGCTCGCGACCGTTTTGTTCGTGCTGATCGTTGCCGCTGCACTGGCCGGGAACTGGCAACTGTTCGTCGAAAATCTCGGCATCATGGGCGCCGGCTTGATTTCTCTGAATATCGTATTGCTTTTCTGTGGATTAGGGCTGGCGAGGATATCAAACCTGTCCTGGAATGAGTGCAAGACGATTTCAATCGAAACCGGAATTCAAAATTCCACGCTGGGCATTACACTGGCGGCGCTGATTACGAATACCGAAGGCGGGTTCAGCCCGCTGGCCCTGCCCTCGGCGGTTTATGGTATTACGATGTACGCCGTGGTTCTGCCGTTTCTTGTCTGGTTCCGCAGGCGCTGAAAGGACCGTTATGACAAACAACACTGCTGATGCGATCGTTGTCGGTGCTGGTCTGGCCGGATTGGCCGCCGCAGCTGAACTGGGCGACCGAGGTAAAAAGGTAATCATACTCGATCAGGAACCAGAAGGCTTTCTGGGCGGTCAGGCATTCTGGAGCCTGGGTGGCCTGTTTATGGTCAACACCCCGGAACAACGCCGTATGGGTATCCGCGACAGCCACGATCTGGCGTTGCGCGACTGGATGAGCAGCGCGCAGTTTGACCGGGAAGAAGATACCTGGCCTCGCAAATGGGCCGAAGCCTATATCGAGTTCGCAGCTGGCGAAATGCGCCCCTGGCTGCACGAGATGGGGCTGCGCTGGTTTCCGGTCGTAGGCTGGGCCGAGCGCGGCGGGTCCTACGCAAACGGGCACGGCAATTCTGTCCCGCGCTTTCACATCACGTGGGGCACCGGCCCCGGCGTGCTGGAACACTTCATCCGTCGCGTCCGCGACCATGCCAGTGCCGGGCTGATCCAGATGAAGTACCGTCATCAGGTCAGCCATATCATCATGCAGAATGGCACCGCCAAAGGCGTCTCCGGCGAGGTTCTGGCCGATGACACCGCCCAGCGCGGCGGCAAAACTAACCGCGACGAGGTCGGCGAGTTCGAGGCTTATGCGCCTTCTGTGATCGTCACCTCTGGCGGTATTGGTGGCAATTTTGAGTTGGTGCGCCAGAACTGGCCCAGGGATCGTCTAGGGGAACCGCCACAGGACATGGTGGCCGGGGTACCGTTTCACGTCGACGGTCGTATGATCGCTATCAGTGAAAAAGCAGGTGGCCATGTCATCAATGGTGACCGCATGTGGCATTACACCGAAGGCGTTCGCAACTGGGACCCGATCTGGCCCGCCCATGGCATTCGCATTCTGCCCGGCCCCAGCTCTATGTGGTTCGATGCACGCGGAAACCGGTTGCACCCCCCCTGCCTGCCCGGGTTCGATACGCTCGGGACACTGCGCGAAATCCTGAAAACCGGGTATGAATACAGTTGGTTTGTTCTGACCCAGAAAGTGATCAAGAAGGAATTCGCCCTCTCCGGGTCCGAACAGAACCCAGACTTCACGTCAGGCAGCTGGAAAGAGGTTATTCGTCAACGCATTCTGTCCGGGTCCAAAGCGACCGCCCCGGTCGAGGCATTCAAGGAGAAGGGCGAGGATTTTGTTGTTGCCAACACGTTGACCGAGTTGGTCAACGGAATGAACCATTTGGGTGGCGGGCTGATAGACGAGGCCCATTTGCGTGCCCAGATCGAAGCGCGGGATTCTCAGGTCGACAATCCCTTCTCAAAAGACGCGCAGATGATGGCGATCCTTGCAGCCCGCAATTATCGTGGAGACAAACTGATCCGCACCGCCAAACCTCACAAGTTCCTTGATCCGTCCAACGGCCCGTTGATCGCGGTCAAGCTGCATGTTCTGACACGCAAGACGCTGGGCGGTTTGCAGACCAATCTGGACAGTCAGTTGATCGGTGCCGACGGTCAAGTGGTGCCCGGCCTTTTCGCTGCCGGCGAAGTCGCCGGGTTCGGTGGCGGTGGCTATCACGGTTACAACGCGCTGGAGGGAACGTTCCTGGGTGGCTGCATCTTTTCAGGTCGCAACGCAGGGCGATCGAGGGCCGTCGCCTGACAACCCTGCCCTTTTACTTGCGTACCAGTTTGATCACCGGCTCACCCTGAGCATCCAGCAAGGCCAGCGCGTTGCCTTGCACCGCGAAGGTCGTGACACTTTGCATCGCTTTCAGAAACTGCCGCTCGACCTCATCCAGCGGGGGTGGGCACGCCATGAGCGTTGCGGCCATATTGTCCGGGAACTCGATCCGATTGGCAGAAATCTCGGCCTGGCCACTGAACCGGTTGCAACCGCCGTTTCCTGAAAAGGCCCCGCCCTGCCCGAAAGCAAGTTCAGGACGTTTCTCTGTCTCAATAGGCGCACCATTGAGGCCCGAGGCGTACCACTCGGTGTTTTCCAGCATCGCGGCACCTTGGTGTTGCACCTGTATCATCAGCAGGTCAGCTGAATTCTCGGCCCCATGTGTCAGAACCGGATAGACAGTATCGGTGGTGAACAACAGCTTTTGCCCCTGCATGACCGAAGCGCGCACGGCATAGCTGCGCCCGTCCTGAATCAACGCATCATCATAGGTCAGTTCAAACTGCGCCGGCACACCGGTCAGGGCATATCTCTGCGCGGCAAGCGTTTCGGCCGGCGCATCCGCCAATGAGATATCCTGAAGCTCGACGAACAAGGTCGTGTCGGGCGAGAGCGCAATACGCTCTCGGTAGGTTGCAGTTCCTTCGACGGTTCCAGCAAGCGATGTGCCGCTCAAAACGGTGGCGAAAGCAACCGCAGGAAACGTGGTGCGGACGAGTGTCAGCATAGCAGTACCCTTTAAATATCAGTTCTACAAAAGATTGCTGTTCATCCGACATTTACAAGTACGCCGCGAGCAAAGCGGCAAATCTGTGCCGATGTCATAACGGCCAGATCAATGGGATCAGCAGGGACGCCAACAATCCGACCGTCAGGTTCAGCGGCACGCCTACCTTCATGAAATCGGTGAACCTGTAGCCTCCGGGACCATAGACCATCATGTTTGTCTGGTATCCGATCGGTGTTGCAAACGATGCCGAGGCCGCCACCATAACCGCAACGACCAGCGGACGCGGATCTATCCCGACAGCCTGCGCCAGACCGATGGCGATCGGAGTGACGACAACCGCAACGGCGTTGTTGGAGACCAGTTCGGTCAGCACCGAGGTCAGCAGATAAATCGCCCAGATAATCAGGAATGGCGGCAAGGCACTGAGCCCCGGCGCAACAGCTTCGACGATCAGAGAAACCGCGCCAGAGCTGTCCAGCGCAGCCCCTATGCCCAGCATCGCGAAGATCAACGCCAACAGGCGGCCTTCAACAAAGGAAAACGCCTCATCCGCGTCGATACAGCGGGTCAGTAGAACCACGGCGCAGGCCACAATCGACAACAACAGGATGGGCGCAATGCCCAGCGCGGCGAGGACGACAATCCCTACAAGAGCACCAATCGCAATGGGTGCATGGCTTCGACGGAATGCTCGAGCCGATGGTTGTGTGACGTCCACCATGTCCATATCAGCCGCAAGCCGCTGGATATCCGCCGGGGCACCTTCCAAAAGCAACGTATCCCCAACCCTGACCACCAAATCATCCAACTGGCGACCAATGTTCTGGTTACGGCGGTGCACCGCCAGCACGTAAACGCCATAGCGACGCCGAAGCCGCATCATTCCAAGGGTCCGACCCACCAAACGGCACCCGGGTGTGATCAACACCTCAACCGTCTTGGTTTCAACGGCAGATACCTGATCCACACGTTTGAGTTCCCTGTTGCTCTGAAGGCTCAGAAGTTCGGTCATCTCGGTGCGTAAAACCACCCGATCGCCTACTTTCAGCTCGACGCCTTTCAGATTACGCCGCAACGACTCATCCCCCCGGATGACATCTATCAGGCGCACGCCGGGGCGTTTGAACAACTGCACACCGGTCACTTCGCGCCCGATCAGGTTGCTATCCGGCGGAATGACGGCCTCGGTAAAGAACTTCATCTTGGACCGGTCACTGAGCAGCGACGCCATGCTGTCCCGCTCGGGCAACAGTTTGGGCGCGATGAAGCGCAAATAAATCATGCCGTAGATCACCAGCGCGATCCCCAGAGGCGTGATTTCGAAAATCGTAAAGGCTTTCATCCCCTGCGCGCGAGCCACGCCATCCACCAGCAGGTTCGTGGACGTGCCGATCAACGTCAGCGTGCCGCCCAAAATGGCTGCGTAACTCAACGGAATCAGCAATTTGGATGCGGGAACATTCAGCGTGCGGGCAATTTGCACAAAGACCGGAATCATGACCACAACCACTGGCGTATTCGACACCACCGCCGAGGCCAGCACGACAAACCCCATAAGCAAAGCGATGGCAATACGCGGGTTTACCTGAGCCTGCTTCTGTGCGGTCGAAGTGAATGAGTCCAAGGCTCCGGTCCGCACCAAGGCCCCCATGATGATGAACATCGCGGCAATCGTCCAGGGTGCCGGGTTGGACAGAACCGCAAGCGCGCTTTGATAGGGCAGGATGCCAGTTACAAGCATCAGAGAGACACCGCCAAGGGCTACGACTTCGGTCGGATAAACCTCGCGCAGGAACATGATGAACATGCCCGCAACGATGAGCAGCGCCAGAACTGCGCTTCCTGTGTCTGTCAGTGAAAGGAAATTCATTCGTGGTATTCTGTCCGAACCCCGGCCCAAGCGCCTGATGACATGCAGTTTCACGCATTGCGCCCGACAGAGCAAGCCTAACGATGACTATTCGGGCCCGGCTTGTTCCAGACGCCCTCCGACCCGCACCATACGCACGGATTTGGCCTGTCCGTCACGGTCGTCGGTTTCCACGAACACGCCGCTCAGAGTGGCTTCACCGGTTGCGGGGGTAAAGCGTGCCTTGGGCATACCGGTGATGAACCGGCGCATAGGCTCCTGCTTGTCCATGCCGATGACCGAGTCGTAGTCTCCGCACATGCCCGCATCCGTCAGATACCCGGTGCCACCCGGCAAAATCTGGGAATCCGCCGTTGGCACATGGGTGTGCGTCCCCACCACAAGGCTTGCGCGCTTGTCACAATAATGGCCCATCGCCATCTTTTCGGACGTGGCCTCGCAATGCATATCCACGATAATGGCCTGCGCCTGCCCGCCTCTCGGGTGAGACTTCAGAATCGGCTCAATGGCTGAGAACGGGTCGTCAAACGGCCGTTTCATAAAGACCTGACCCAGCACCTGCACCACCAGAACCTTGCGTCCACCCGGCGCCGTGAACAGCCGATGACCCCGTCCCGGCGCGCCTTTGGCAAAGTTCACGGGCCGTACGATTCGCTGTTCTTTCTCGATAAATTGCAGCATGTCTTTCTGATCGAAGGCATGATCGCCCAGCGTCAGGCAATCTGCCCCGGCATCAAGCAACAGCCTGGCGTGATCCCCGCTCAGCCCCATGCCGTTGGACGCGTTTTCACCGTTGACCACAACAAAATCCAGCCGCCATTCGTCGCGCAGACGCGGCAAGTGCTGCTGAACGGCAGCGCGCCCCGCGCGCCCCATGACATCACCAAGAAACAAAATCCTCATGATCCGGGTCGTAGGGGCTGCGCAGGGCAATAACAAGGCGGAAGCATGAAATTTCCGGCAGGCTTCGGGGTTGAAATCAAATTCTGCCGCGGCAATGTTCCGAGACATCTCTTGAATACGGAAGGAATTCTTCGTGAAGTCTTCATTTGTTCTGACAGGCTGCTTTCTGGCGGCAACTGCTGCCGCGGCCGAAGGCACCAAGACATCCATGCCCAACCCCGCTGCGACCTTTTGCATTGAAAACGACGGGACCTACCAACTTCGAAAAAACGAAGACGGCAGCGTCTATGGCATCTGCATCCTGAAGGACGGCACCGAGGTGGAGGCCTGGGACTACTTGCGCAGCCATTTCGAGAAGTAGCAGCTAGAAGGTCAGCACGCGGCTTTCCGTGACAACCATATCCAGCGGTTGGTCGGTCAGCTCGAGCGGTAGGTCCGCTGCCTCTTGCGCATCAAAAGCAAAGCCGATGGCAAGCGTCGGGCGTTTGGCGCGCAGACCTTCCAGTGTCCGGTCGTAAAACCCGCCGCCATAACCCAGGCGACCACCATTTGCATCGAAGGCGACCAGCGGCACGATCAGAATTTCGGGGCCGAAATAGTCATCCACCTGGGGCACTTTTGCACCAAAGGGACCATCCCTGAGCGCGCCTTCTGGTGTCCAGCGAGAGAATTTCAGCGGCAGACCGGCTGCCTGAATGACAGGCACACCCACCGGGCCATAGGCCGACGCCTCGGCCATGGTGGGGACCGGGTCGATCTCGGTCCGGATCGGCATATAACCTGACAGGGGCACACCGCGATGGCCTGCCAGAACCTCGGACAAGCGCCCGGCTGCACCCGGCAAGCGGGCATCAAACGCGGCCTTGCGGCGGGCAAAGGCCGCTTTGCGCGCTGCGGCTTTGATTTCGGTCAGATCGGTCACAGTAGCACCACGCTGGCAAGCCCAAGAAAGATGAAGAACCCCATGACGTCCGTCGTGGTTGTCACAAAGGTCCCCGATGCAAGCGCCGGGTCGATGCCCAAGCGGTCAAGCACGACCGGTACTACCGTACCTGCAAACCCTGCGATGATCATGTTCACGACCAAGGCCGACCCGATCACGACACCCAGCCAAGGAGAATCGAACCACAGCATCCCCACGGTCCCCAGCACGATGGCAAAGCAGAGCCCGTTCAGCATGCCCACCAGCAGTTCCCGGCGAATAACGCGCATCACGTTTGCATTGGTCAGGTCGCGCGTCGCCAACGCGCGCACCGCAACGGTGAGGGATTGTGTTCCCGCATTGCCGCCCATCGACGCGACAATCGGCATCAGGATGGCCAGCGCGACCAGTTGATCAATCGCCGCTTCGAATTGCGAAATCACCAACGAGGCACAAATAGACGTGCACAGGTTCACCGCCAGCCACGGCAACCGCCGCCGGCTGGTCGCCGCCACGCTGTCGGACAGTGAGCTTTCGTCGCTCACACCGGCAAGGCGCAGGATGTCTTCTTCGTGCTCTTCGTCCAGAACCACCATCGCATCGTCGATTGTAATGACACCGACCAGACGCCCATCGGCATCCACCACCGGGGCCGAGATCAGGTGATACTGGTTAAAGGCATAAGCCACGTCTTCCTCGTCCTGATCGACGGGGATACTGTGGAATTCCTCTTCTGCCAGATCAAGCAGCGGCACCTCACGCCGTGTCGCCATCAGCTTGCCCAACGTCACCTGCGCCACCGGCTTCAGGCGCGGATCGACCAAAACAATGTGATAGAACTGTTCCGGCAGATCGTCATTGGCGCGCATGAAATCAATGGCTTGTCCAACGGTCCAATGCTCAGGCGCCATGACGACTTCGCGCTGCATGAGACGACCGGCAGAATTCTCGGGGTAGGACAGCGCCTGTTCGGCGGCGATCCTCTCGGAATCCTCCAACGCGTCCAGAATGGTTTCCTGCTGCGGCTCTTCAAGGTCTTCCAGCAGGTCAACGACATCGTCGCTTTCCATCTCGCGCACGGCTTCTGCCAGAACGTCCGGCTTCAGAACCGAGATTACCTCTTCACGAACCGATTCATCCAGTTCAGACAGGATATCGCCGTCAAATTCCTTGTCGTACAGGCGGATCAGGCGGGAACGGTCAAACGGGTTGATCTGCTCAAGAAGGTCAGCAATATCGGCCGAATGCAGCGGCTCCATCAACTCGATCAGCTTGTCGCGGTCGTCAATATCCACTGCATAAAGGATCGCGGCCACAGCCTTGGGATCGAGCGCATAGACGTCCTCATCCCGGGGCTGATCGTGTCCGGCTTCGTCACTGCCTGTCGTCATGCTCTGCCCCTTTTTTTCGATTTGCCCTTAAATAGAAGAAGCAGCTACCAGAAAACAATGACAATGCGCCGATTTACCCACTTCTTTCGTCCGCCTATGCTGGTGCGCGGTTCCAAACAGGTGGAGAACAGGGAAAATGGCGCAAAAGACGCTTTTGAAAGGGCGTGTTCTGAGTTTCACAGGCTCACCCTTTGACGGAGAGCCGACCGAGGCGACCCGGCTGGACGAAGCAGTCGTGGTCGAACACGGGCGAATTGCAGAGGTCGGCACCGTCGATACACTGAAAAAAGCCCACCCTGACGCAGTCACGAAGGATCACGGAACGCGCTTGATCATGGCTGGGTTCGTCGACCCGCATGTGCATTATCCACAGACGGCGATGATCGCCAGCTGGGGCAAACGGCTGATCGAGTGGCTGAACACCTACACCTTCCCGGAAGAGATGAAGTTCGGCGATTTCGACTATGCGACCGAGATAGCCAACCGGTATCTGGACCTGACGACCGCCCACGGCACCACGACCATGTGCAGTTTTTGCACGATCCACCCTGAAAGCGTGGATGCCTTTTTCACCGCGGCGCAACAGCGTGGGCAGCGTGTCGTCGCCGGCAAGACCTGCATGGACCGGAACGCGCCCGAAGGATTGCGCGACACCGCGCAGACGGCTTATGACCAATCCGCCGCCCTGCTGGAAAAATGGCATCGCGTCGATCGCTTGTTCTATGCGATCACGCCGCGCTTTTCACCGACCTCGACCCCGGAACAGCTCGAGGCCATGGGCGCGCTTTGGGCCGAGCATCCGCATTGTCTCATGCAAACTCATCTGAGCGAGCAAACGGATGAAATCGAATGGGTCCGGTCCCTGTTCCCTGATGCAAGGGATTATCTGGACACCTACGAGAAATTTGGCCTGTTGGGCCAGAACGGCCTGTATGGCCATGTCATCCATCTGGAAGACCGGGAACGGGATCGGCTGCGCGAGGTCGATGCCTCTTTGATTCATTGCCCCACGTCGAACACGTTCATCGGATCGGGATTGTTTGACATGAACGGGCTGATCCATGATGGCCACCGGATCGGTCTGGCCACGGATACCGGCGGCGGGTCCAGCTTTTCGATGCTGCGCACCATGGCCGCCGCCTATGAGATTGGCCAATTGCGCGGCCGCCCTCTGCACCCGGCTCAATTGCTGTGGTTGGGCACGGTCGGATCGGCCCGGAGCCTGCGTATGGACGACTGCATCGGAAACATCGCCCCGGGGATGGAGGCGGATTTGGTCGTGATCGACCTCGCCTCGACCCCCGCCATCGCCCAGCGCGAGGCCCACGCGGAAGATGTTTGGGAAGCGATCTTCCCGACGATCATGATGGGCGATGATCGGGCCGTGGCAGAGGTCTGGATCGGCGGGCGGCAGGCGGCTTAAGCCTGCAACGCCCGGGCAAGCATGTTTTGGCGTTCGATCACGCGGGGCAGATCAATGGTTGTTATGTACCCATCACGTACGATCTGGCGGCCTTCGACGAACAAGTGTTTCACAGACATCGGCCCCGCCAGAAGCAGGGCCGCCGGATCCCAACTGCCCGCGCTTTCGATGCCGCGGGTATCCCACACCGCAATATCGGCACGTTTTCCGGGCATCAGCCGTCCGCAATCGGGACGTCCCAACACATCCGCCCCGCCGCGCGTCGCAATCTCAAGCGCTTCGCGGGCCGACATGGCATCTGCACCATTGGCAACCCGTTGCAGCAACATGGCCTGGCGCGCCTCAAGCATGAGGTTGCCGTTGTCATTGCTGGCCGATCCATCCGCGCCGAGGCCAACCTTGATACCGGCATCCCGCATTGCCCGTACCGGAGCTATACCTGATCCGAGACGACAATTTGAACAGGGGCAATGGGCCACACCTGTTTTGGTGCGTGAAAACAGATCGATCTCGGCCCCGTCCAGCTTGACGCAATGGGCGTGCCAGACATCCGGGCCGGTCCAACCCAATTCCTCGGCATATTGCCCCGGGCGGCAGCCGAATTGCGCCTGCGAATAGGCGATATCCTCATCATTCTCGGCCAGATGGGTATGCAGCATCACGCCCTTGTCCCGCGCCAGCAACGCTGCATCCCGCATCAGGTCCCGGCTGACGGAAAACGGTGAACACGGAGCAAGGCCAACGCGGCACATTGAACCCTCGGATGAAACATGAAACGTATCAACAACCCGGATCATGTCGTCCAGAATGGCGGCTTCCTTTTCCACCAGACTGTCCGGTGGCAGGCCGCCGTCGCTTTCACCAATGCTCATCGCGCCACGCGTCGGATGGAACCGCATTCCCAACTCGGACGCGGCAGCGATCGTATCCCCAAGCCGCGCGCCATTGGGGTAGAGGTAAAGGTGATCGGAACTGAGCGTGCACCCCGACAGCGCCAGTTCTGCCAAACCGATCTGGGCCGAGGTGAACATTTCTTCCGGCCCAAAACGCGACCAGATCGGATAGAGCGTTTGCAGCCACCCAAACAGCAACGCATCCTGTCCGCCCGGCACCGCCCGTGTCAGAGTTTGATAGAGATGGTGGTGGGTATTTACCAGGCCGGGTGTCACCACACAGCCCGAGGCATCGTGCACCTCACCCTGTGTTTCCAGCCCCCGCCCGATCCGGGAAATCTGCCCGTCGCGGACCAGAACATCAGCCCGGGACAACTCTTGCCGGGACTCGTCCATCGTCAGGACCAGATCAGCATTCTTGAGTAGGATTTCCGTCATTTCGCGCTCCTGCATCTGCCCGTCTCATGCAAGAAGTGCGTCGACCGGTGGAAAACGGGCTCAAGAACCGGCCATCACAGGTTTAGTTGCCTTTGGCGCACTGGGCAACAGAATTCAGAACTGGCGGAGTATCTCAAGCGCTGCGGCATGAAGGTCAGCGTTTGCCGCAGCCAAGGCCCGGCCACCTTCATGAGCAGGGCCACCCTGCCAATCGGTTACAATACCGCCGGCCGCCTGAATAACGGCAATCGGCGCCTGAATATCATAAGAGTTCAAACCCGCCTCGATCACCAAATCCGCCTGCCCGGCAGCCAGAAGCGCATAGGCGTAGCAATCCATTCCATAGCGCGTCAGTTGCACCCGCTCGGACACGGCCTGAAACCCTGCGCGGTCCTTCGGGGTTCCAACCTCGGGGAAGGTGGTAAACAGAGTTGCCTGATCCAGCGTTCTGATCTTGCGCGTTTGCATTCTGCTGGTGCCCTGCGGACCGGTCAGGTGAGCACCGGAAGACGATCCAACAAAACGCTCTCCGATATAAGGCTGGTCGATCACCCCCATGAACGGCCCATCGTGATCGCTCAGCGCTATCAGAACGCCCCAGGTTGGCGTGCCACTGATAAACCCGCGAGTCCCATCGATGGGATCCAATACCCAAGTGCGGCCACTGGTGCCCTTATGCTCGCCGAACTCTTCGCCCAGAATACCGTCATCCGGGCGTTGCCGCGCCAGAACTTCCCGCATCGCTTGTTCAGCGGCCCGATCAGCCACGGTGACAGGGTCAAACCCGTCGGCCAGTTTGTTGGCAGTTTCTAGGTTTGTTTGACGAAAAAAAGGGAGTATGGCCGCTCGCGCTGCTTCGGCCATTTCTTCGGCAATTTCGATATCGCTCGGTGTCGTCGGTTGCATGCCCTTGAGGTGCGGGCAATCCGCGACAAAGTCAAGTCAGTCAGGCAACGTCGCTGAGAACCCGCGCCAGCTCGAAAAGGCGGCGACGCTGGTTTTCCGGAATCGCATAGTAAGAGCGCACCAGATCCAAAGCTTCTTTGTCACCCATCAGGTCAGCAGGGACAGATTTCTTGTCCGCGTCGCTTTTCTGGGCTTCTTCCAGACCTTCGAAGAAAAAGCTGACCGGAACATCCAACGCCTCGGCGATGTCCCACAGGCGGGATGCGCTGATTCGGTTGGCACCGGTCTCATATTTCTGGATTTGCTGAAACTTGATACCAACTTGCTGTGCCAACTGCTGCTGGGTCATCCCAATCAGCCAGCGGCGATGCCGAACGCGCTTGCCCACATGGACATCGACGTGATGAGTCATTGGTATTCTCCTATACTACACAAACATCTGCACGGGATTTTGCGACGTCCGATATCGCAATTCTAGAGAGCTCCCCTTAACCGCTCCCTAATACGGACTGTACCGCCCCCCCGTTTGCAGCACTGACTGTATATAATGCCGGTTTTGAGATTTTTTTCAAGCTGGTTGAGTCCAGCACACCTTACAGGGATTTGTGGTTGTATTACCTTGGGCCTTTGCGCATCTCTTTTTCGGCCACTTGATTTCGCCCCCCCCGGAAACTTCGGTCCTTTCCCTCGTCGAAGCAAACGGATTGACTTTTCTGACGGCGCACGCGCCTATGTCGCAAACTGTTGAGGAACCGTATGCGGGCCTATTGCATTCCATCCGACGGGGCGTCTGCCCAGCTTTGTGACGTGAATAAACCTGAGCCGGGAAAAGGCCAGGTGCGAGTCGCGATAAAAGCTTGTGGCCTGAACTTCGCTGACCTGCTGATGCAGAAGGGCTCGTATCAGGACACTCCACCTGCCCCGTTCACTCTGGGAATGGAGGTCGCCGGCGTCGTGGATACAGTCGGACCCGGAGTTTCAACGCTGAGGCCGGGCGACCGGATCGCGGTCTATTCAGGTCAGGGCGGGTTGGCGGAATACGGCGTTTTCGACGCGGACCGCGCGATCCTGCTGCCGGACAGCACCAGTTTCGAAGATGCCGCCGCCATCCAGATCGCATATGCGACAAGTCACATGGCCCTTGAACACAGGGCGCGTCTGCAACCCGACGAAACCCTTCTGGTCACGGGTGCTGCAGGTGGCGTTGGCCTGACCGCCGTCGAAATCGGTAAACTCATGGGCGCCACAGTTATCGCCCAGGCACGAGGCGAGAACAAGCTAGCCGTTGCCCGAGCTGCCGGTGCCGATCATCTGATCGATGCTTCCGAAGACTTGCGGGAACGGGTCAAGTCTCTGGGCGGCGCGGATGTCGTCTATGACGTCATCGGCGGAGATGTGTTCAAGGCCGCTTTCCGCGCCACCAACCCCGAGGGACGCTTGCTGCCCATCGGATTTGCCGGGGGTGACGTTCCGCAGATCCCCGCCAATCATCTGCTGGTCAAAAACCTGAGTGTGATCGGGGTTTATATCGGCGGATATCTGAAGTTCCGCCCCGAAGCTGTGCGCAACAGCTTTGAAACCCTGTTCACATGGCATTCAGAGGGCCGGATAAAACCGCACATCAGTCATGTCCTGCCACTTGAAGACGTCGCACACGGAATGCAGCTGTTGAAAGAGCGCAAATCGACAGGCAAGATCGTGATCACGCCCTGATCGCGATCACCCAACCACTGCCCGCAATTGGGTACCGCCCAGCAGTCTGAAGTTCTGACGTACCAACTGGGCCAGAGCCTCGACAACCGCATCCCGGCCCGGCTCCCCACCGTATAGATTGATCATATGCGCTGGCAAATCCGGCAGAGCACCGCCCGAGTCGATCTGTTCAAGATGTGCGGCCTCGGTCCCGTCCAGCATTGCGTGTACGGCAAGATCGGCACTGACCGTGGCTTCTATTGTACGGTCGTTTTCGGTTTCTACCGACAGTTCCCACGATATTCCGGCGGCATCCAGTGCTGAAATGACCTGCGGTCTGAACAGACAGCGCCGTCCAAGTGCCAGAGGCAACGGACGTTTGCGCCATGCAGATCCGCCCGGCGCACCAATCCAGCGCAACGGCAACTCTGCTATGGTCTCCGCGCCATCGGCCGAAGACGGTTCGGTCGTCAGGATCACATCACATTCGCCCCGCTTGTACATGTCTTTCAATTGCAGTGAATAGGACGACACCAACTGCACCCTGACACGGGGAAAATCGGCGTTGAACCGCTGTAGGACCCGAGGGATCGCGGGGTAGACGATGTCATGGGGAACGCCCAGAACCACCTCACCCTCAAAAGCCTGGTCGGTGAGTTTCGAGATAACTTCGTCATTCAAGGCGATCATACGGCGCGCGTAAGCCAACAGCTGCTCACCGGATGCGGTCAGGGCAATTGTTCTGCCGCTTCGGTCCAGCAACTCCAGGCCCAACAGCTCCTCCAGCCGTTTCAGCTGCATGGAAACCGCAGATTGCGTCAGGTGCAGAAATCCGGCAGCGCGGGTAACGCCGCCTTGATCCGAAACCGCCACAAAGGAGCGCAGGGTGGTAATGTCCAAGTTTCGCATCTTCACGATTCCTTATGTGTTCTATCAAAAATATTCGTTTTAAAAATATGTCATACTCACCCATATCAATCAAGGAAATTGATGACAACCGGCGAAACCATCGAGAATGCAGAAAGGACAAGTTATGACCCAACTCGCGATCCATCATCCTTGCAAACCAGCCAAACGTTCTTTTGTGACCCTGATCTCTCAAGCCTTCGAGCTGACCAGACAGCGGCGGAAGCTGGCACTGCTGGACGACGCCGTGCTGGAAGATATCGGCGTGACCCGGGAAGAAGCATCTGCAGAAGCAAATCGCTTTTTCTGGGATGCTCCCCAATTCTGGAAAAGGTAACCGTGAAACTCATATTTTTATGGCGATAGGAGGCCTTGAGTCGCCTGTCGCCATTTTTGTTGCGTGTTTTGGTCGGTTTTCGCCCGGAATCTCTTGAAACACAGCCCCTTGTTGCCGATATTTAGATGGAAAACCGCCCCGTACAACCGGGGCGATGTAACTTGACGACTAGGGAGACCCTTTGATGGCACAATTCGATACGATCCGGACGGCATCCGGCGCGCGCGCCGCCGAGATTGATCAGGGCCTGCGCGCCCACATGAACAAAGTCTACGGCACGATGTCCGTCGGCATGCTGATCACTGCACTGGCGGCATGGGCTATTGCGGGTCTGGCTGTCACCAGCGATCCAAGCAACGCGGTCGCACAGATCGGCGCAGATCGCTATCTGACCAGCCTGGGCGGCACGCTGTTCCTGTCGCCGCTGAAATGGGTGGTCATGTTCGCGCCGCTGGCCTTTATCCTCTTTGGCTGGGGTGCCCTGATGCGCCGCGGCTCGGCGGCGACAGTTCAGCTTGGCTTCTTCGTCTTTGCCGCCGTGATGGGCATCTCGATGAGTTCGATCTTTCTGGTCTTCACACCCTACTCGATTACCCAGACCTTCCTGGTGACGTCGATCGCCTTTGCTGGCCTCAGCCTTTATGGCTACACCACAAAGCGGAACCTCAGCGGAATGGGCACCTTCCTGATGATGGGTGTGATCGGTCTGCTGGTTGCGATGATCATCAACCTGTTCCTGCAATCCGGTGTGATGATGCTGGCCATTTCGGCCATCGGCATCCTGATCTTTGCCGGTCTGACCGCGTTCTACACACAGGACATCAAGAACACGTACGTCGCCCATGCTGCGCATGGCGACCAGGAATGGCTGGACAAAGCGGCCTTTGACGGCGCGCTGAGCCTGTACATCTCGTTCCTGAACATGTTCCAGTTCCTGCTGATGTTCATGGGCCAGCAAGAATAGCCCTTGTTGACACCTGAATTGGTTTGGGGCCGGTCATTGACCGGCCCTTTTCTTTGCGCGCCGGACTTCTTTTGCCCGGAAATGAAAAGCCCCGCCTGACCAGGCGGGGCTTTCTGTTTCCGAAGCGTTTATGTGTTCAACTGCAGTTTAGCGGTATGGCAAAGCCCGAGCTCTTCTCGGATGTACCTTTGCGGAAGACATTGCCAGCCGGCAGACAGCCGGTAAAACGCTCTGTTTCTTCCGCAAAGCTCACACCGATCGAATTGTCGACTTTCACACTGTTGGAGGGCGTGCGCAGCACACCAAACAAAGTGCCGTTCACGCTGACAGTGCTCAGGAACAGGTTCGTGTCGCTACCTTGCAATTGCACCGCGTTGTCTGGCGTCTGGCCGCCGTTATCGATTGCAACCGATGCTACCTTGGAAGATTCCACCTCATCACTCAAAAGCGTGACTGTCCGCAGTTCCGCCAGTTCCGCAGGAACGTTGGTCGCATCCGGCAGAAAGGCTACGGCTCCGGGTACGTCCGAAATCGTGCGTGGTTCGCCATCGATTCCAGTAAACCCGACACCTTCGCGGTTAAACGGGTCTTCACAGGCCGTTAGGGTTAGAACGGCGATTGTGGATAACAAGATTTTTTTCATGGCGGTCAACATTTTGTGGCGGTTTGCTGAAACGTACTTGCAGGTCCCCACAAAAAGCAAGCCGCAGGTTATGCGATTGCACCAAACGCTGATGCGCCACTGCAACGGACTGCTTGGATTGCCACCTGTCAAAAACAGGAAATCAGAACTGAAAAAGGGCTCTGTGAACCAGAGCCCTTTTCGGAATTTCCATTTGGAACGGCAGATTACTTGATCTTGCCTTCCTTGTACTCGACATGCTTGCGAACGACCGGATCGTATTTACGAATGGTCATTTTCTCAGTCATGGTGCGCGCATTCTTTTTGGTCACGTAGAAGTGGCCCGTGCCCGCGGTCGAGTTCAGACGGATCTTGATTGTCGTCGGCTTCGCCATGGTTATCTCCTGCGTCCGAAAAGGCAGGGGCCTTTCGGTTGAATTCCTATGAGCGTGCGCTTTTACGCGCTGCACCGCCCATGTCAAGGCCAATCCGATGATACCGGCTCAGGAATCGGGTGCAGGTTCAACCAGGCAGGGTTGGAGCGCCCATATAGGTGTGAATTTGGTCTCTTTCAGCGTCCGAAAGGCCCAACGCGGTGGACAGTTGCCGCAGGTATGATGCCTCGCGCGTGTTATCCAGACGGATCGCGGCCAGAGATGCTGCATAGATCTGCGTTTTGAACGGCGCACCAGAATCAGCCGCCAATCCCATTACATCAATCGGTGCGCTCAGCTGATCTTGCACGAAGGCGCGTTCCTCATCGCTGATGTCATCGCCCAATTCACCCAGAATGATTTCCTTTTCCTGTTCGTCCAGTTCGCCATCCGCCTTGGCTGCCTGAATCATCGCCCGAAGCATCAGCTTCGCCTGCTCTTCCATCGCCGCACCCGCGGGCGTGCCGCCGAACACGGTTTCCATCATGTCACCTGTTTGTTGGTTGGCCGTCTTGGCGGCCCCCTGCATGGCATTCAACAACCCACCCAATCCGGCCGCACCGGTTGCGCTGCCGCCGATACCCATCTTGCTCATCATGTCCTGCAAGCCTGACGCGCCACCGGGCAGACCAAACTGCTCTGCCATTTTGCCCAGCTGATCCACGCCAAAACCGCCGCCGGCGCCCTGCATCATGTCCTGCAGGCCAGCCATGCCGCCCATCTTCTGATATTTGTCCATGCCCTTGGCAGCAGCAAACCCAATGGCCACGGACGCCAGCGTTTTCATAAAGCTCATAATCAACCTCCCGTTTCAAAAAAAATTGGTGCCGCAAGCCTAACAGCAGAATGGAAGCACGAATACCGCACTCAACCCCAGCGCGACTGACGCGCACTATAACGTCTAGAGAAGGCGGGTTATTTGCCATGATGTTTGTACATATCACGCTTTCGTGATAGGTTTGCGTATCCAAGAAGCCGAATTCAGGCTCGAAGGCCGAGGCAGTGCCAAGTGGGATTGATCCGCATCGAGCAGGGGTGTTTTGCGTGACTTTTCTTGGGGGCTATCATGACAGAATGGGCTATTCAGGCCGAAGAACTGGCCAATTGCAATTGCAATTTCGGTTGCCCGTGTCAGTTCAGCGTACTTCCGTCTCACGGAAATTGCGAGGCGGTTGTCGTTTTCGACATTCAAAGCGGTCACTACGGTGACACTGATCTGGGCGGGCTTCGGGCGGCAGGGGTTTATTATTGGCCGGGACCAATTCATGAAGGGAATGGTCAGATGCAGCTGATCATTGATGAAAGCGCAACGGCTGAACAGCGGGCCGCGTTGCAAGCGATCATGACCGGTCAGGATACCGATGAAATGGCCACGTTCTGGTATGTCTTCAGCGCCATGGCACCAACGAAACACGAAACACTTTTCGTTCCAATCGAGCTGGATTGGAACCGCGAAGAACGTAGCGGATACGCCAAGGTTGCCGGGGTTTTCGATGTTGAGGTCAACCCGATCCCACATATCGTATCGGGCGCACCTCACCGCGCGTCGATACAATTGCCGAATGGCTTTGAATACCGCCATGCCGAGGCGGCATCGGGCAGTGCGACGACAACAGGCGGTCAGATCAACCTGACCTTTGACGCAACGCACGCTCATTTGGCGCATCTGAACATCTCGGGCCACGGCGTTCTAGGCGCTTAGGCGGAGACCTCCCATGACCAGACAAAACATATCGTCCCGGTTTGGGGCGGTTGAACGGTTGTTGAGACAGGACAAAGCGATTGTTTTGGGAAGTGTTCTTCTGATTATTCTCGCAGCAGCCTGGTACACGATAACCGGTATCGGAATGACCATGTCTGCGGTCGAGATGACCCGAATGGCCGGCCCGATCGGAGATCCCATGCAAATGGGCTCTAAGTCCGCCTGGAGCGCAAGCTATGCCTTGCTGATCTTTCTGATGTGGTGGGTCATGATGATCGCCATGATGGCCCCGAGCGCTGCACCTGCCGTTCTTCTGTTCATCGCGATCAAGCGGATAGGGCCTGAAAAGCATCGAACGGCAACGTTCGGATTCTGTTTCCTGTCAGGTTATCTTGTTGCCTGGGGTGCATTCAGTCTGACCGCAACTGCGTTGCAATGGGGGCTGGAGCATGTCGGTCTGTTCGACGGTCCAATGATGACGATCAGTTCCGGTGTCTTCGCAGGAAGTATTCTGCTGGCTGCCGGTGCCTATCAGTTTTCAGGTTTGAAGAACGCATGCCTGCGCCACTGCCAAAGCCCTGCACGTTTCCTGGCCGATCACAACCGACCTGGACCATTCGGGGCGTTCCGAACCGGTGCGGAACACGGCACATATTGTCTGGGGTGCTGCTGGGCACTGATGTTGCTGCTGTTCGTAGGAGGGATTATGAATCTCTACTGGATTGTCGGAATTGCCGCCTACGTCGCGCTGGAAAAGCTCCTGCCCAGGGCCCGGTGGCTTGTTCCCGGGACTGGCTTGGCGCTGATCATTGCTGGCCTCTGGTTCATCACTGCACCGTTGTTTTCTGGCATCTGACGCCCGTCCGCCAAGGGGTCGGTAGACGATAAACCCCTGCACTGTTTCAACAAATAAACGGAGAAACCAATGCCTATTTTCATTACTTATGCATCTTACTCGCAGGCTGGCGTCCAAGGGATGCTGCAAAAACCTGAAAACCGCACCGGGCCGGTGAAAGCCTTGCTGGAAAAAGTAGGTGGCAGGCTGCTGTCCTTTTACATGACAACCGGCAGCAACGACGTGGTCGTGATCAGCGAAGCCCCCGATGGAACAGACGCTGTGGCCGTTGGCATGGCTGTCGCCGCATCGGGTGCAGTGACGAACATAGAAACCGTTCGTGCCTGGACCGCGGACGAGTTCACGTCGATAACCGAAAAGGCAGCAGCGCTGACCGGTTCCTACACGCCGCCCGGAGGATAGGAGGGTACGCGCGGAGGGCCTGTAAGCCGGATCTTGTTCCAGGGTTTCCCCCTTCGATGACCATTCCTCTAGGCCGTGCATTGCTGCACGGCTCAAGCTGCCAACCCGGTCCCTCTCGGCCAAGACGCGCTTAGCGGCGGTATCGGCTTGCGCCGACCGGCCCGCGCGGGGACCCTATTTGGCATTGCTCCCGGTGGGGCTTGCCGTGCCGCCGCTGTTGCCAGAGGCGCGGTGGGCTCTTACCCCACCGTTTCACCCTTACCTTTGACCGAAATCGCAGGCGGTCTGATTTCTGTGGCGCTTTCCGTCGGGTTACCCCGCCCGGGCGTTACCCGGCACCGATGTCTTGTGGAGTCCGGACTTTCCTCTCGGGCCTTGCGACCCCAGCGGCCATCCGGCCCTCCGCGCTTGGGCTGGTTAGGCTTTGCGCCCAGCGGCGTCAAGGGATGATGGTTCAAAGAAGGGGCCAGCCCCTTCTTGGCCTGCGGCCAATTCAACCCCGGGATATTTTCGGCCAGATGAAGTGCGGATCAGGAGTGCCGGATCAAGGGGGCGAGATCGGCTTGCTGCAATGGCCCCCTGCCCCATGGGCGGTATCGAAGGCGGACGGCACGTAACAGCGTTTCATCGTCTACATCAGCGCTGAAACCGGCGGCTTGAGCCAGGTTTCGGAACTGGTCCTCTGATGCAGCTTGCGGGCCAAGGGCATATCCGCGTGGCGTAGCCAGCAAGTTGCGCTCCAGCCGCAACCAGTCAAATCGCGGACCGGGGTCAAATTTGCGCCCGGGCGCCATGTCCGAATGGCCGATAACGCCATTTGGTAAAATGGCCCAACGGTGCATTATCTGATGCAACAACTGTTCGAGCCTATGCAATTGGGGTTCCGAGAACGGATGCTTGCCGGTGTTGTCCAACTCGATGCCAATGGAACGGGAGTTGATGTCGGTCTGACCGTGCCATTCTCCGGCACCCGCGTGCCAGGCCCGGTCTTCTTCGCGCACCATTTGCCAAAGCGTGCCATCATTGCCGATCAGGTAATGGACCGAGACCTCGGCCTCCGGGTCGCACAGACGATCCAGAGCCGCCTGCGCGTTGTCCATCGCGGTGTAATGAATCACGATTAAAGATGGCGTCAGCCCATCCCGGCGTTCACCAAAATTGGGCGACGGATGCCAAATGGGCGAGGTTTCAGTTTCTGACGGCACTGCGGAACGGGCTTGGGTCCCAGCCACACGCATAGCCGTCCCCATCCGGGTCCAGACCTTTGCGGTCGCGCTGTGGGCCGCCATTGGACAGAAACTCGATCTGAGCCTGATCCGGGGATGGGAATTGCGCGCAGTTCCTCTGAGCTTTGGCCTGAAGGTTGAAGCCCGAGCGGCTGTAGAGTTGGGTGCCAACGGGATTGGACGTGCTCAGCGCGTATTGCACAATGTTTGTCTGGCCGCTCGCCGTACGCTCGGGCACTGCCGTCGGGGTCACGAGCTCATACGTCTGGCGGTTCTGCTCGATTCGGACGGCGTCCGTTTCGATGCTGCGGCGTTCGGACACGGCGGCAAAATCCTGTTCATCCGAAATCGCGCCAGTGTTCGCCACGGGAACCGCCGTAGCCGCGGCTGGGTTTTGGCCAGATGTGATGGCCAATGCCGCCGCGGCCTGGTTGGCGATATCCGCGTTTTCACCCGTGGCAACAGTCGCCGCACCGGGAGCGCCCAGCGGTTGTTGTGACACATCGACCGGAGCCAGCAGAGGGTTGCCGACCGCACCTTGACCTGCCAATTGAGCTTCTCGCTGCGCCTGATATTCAGGCGTGTTGAAACCTGTGCTGGTCAGCGGTGCGACGTCTGTGCATGCAGCTGCCAGTGTCAGAGCGGGCACCAAAAGCAAAACGCGCATTGTTTGGCTCCGTGTCTAGATATTCTGTTGCCTTAGGCTTACCACCATTTCCCGGGTTTGGCCACAAAACCGGCTGCGTTTTCCAGCGCATAGGCGGTGTTGAGCAGATCGCCTTCTTCCCATGGACGCCCGATCAGTTGCAAACCCAGTGGAAGGCCTTGTGTATCCAACCCGGCGGGGACCGATATTCCGGGCAATCCGGCCAGGTTCACAGTCACTGTAAAGACGTCGTTCAAATACATTTGAACTGGATCTGCCTCGGTCATTTCGCCCAGACCGAAGGCTGCCGATGGGGTCGCCGGGGTCAGGATGGCGTCGACTCCGTCCGCGAACACGTCTTCGAAGTCTTTCTTGATCAGCGTGCGCACCTTGCGGGCACGGTTGTAGTAGGCGTCGTAGAAGCCCGCCGACAACACGTATGTACCGACCATGACCCGGCGTTGCACTTCGTGACCAAAGCCCTCGGCGCGGGTTTTTTCGTACATCTCGGTGATGCCATCCCCCTGCGCCAACTGCGCACGATGCCCATAACGGACACCGTCATAACGGGCGAGGTTCGAAGACGCCTCGGCCGGGGCGATCACATAGTAGGCTGGCAGCGCATACTTGGTGTGCGGCAGTGAGATATCGACGATCTCGGCACCCGCATCCTTCAGCATCGCGGCACCGTCGGCCCAGAGCTTTTCGATCTCTGCGGGCATGCCGTCCATGCGGTATTCCTTGGGGATACCGATCTTCTTGCCCTTGATGTCTCCGGTCAGCATCGCTTCGAAATTCGGGACGGCCAGGTCCGTACTGGTCGAATCCTTGGCGTCATGACCGCACATGGTTTCCAGCATGATCGCGGCGTCGCGGACGTTCTTGGTCATCGGGCCGGCCTGATCCAGCGAGGATGCGAAGGCGACAATGCCCCAACGGGAGCAGCGACCATAGGTCGGCTTGATGCCGGTGATGCCGACAAAAGCCGCGGGCTGGCGGATGGAACCGCCGGTATCGGTGCCCGTTGCCGCAAGGCACAGGTCAGCGGCCACAGCAGACGCAGATCCGCCGGACGAGCCGCCCGGCGTCAGCTGCGCATCATCGTTGCCACGACGCCATGGGCTGACGGCATTGCCATAGACCGATGTTTCGTTGGACGACCCCATGGCGAATTCGTCCATGTTCAGCTTGCCCAGCATCACTGCGCCTGCGTCGGCCAGTTGCTGCGAAACAGTGGATTCGTATTCCGGCTTGAAACCTTCAAGAATGCCCGACGCGGCCTGCGACGGCACGCCCTTGGTGCAGAATAGGTCCTTGATGCCGATCGGCAGGCCACACATAGACGGAGCGTCGCCACCCTTGATCCGTTCATCCGCAGCCTTGGCGCGTTCCATCGCGATCTCAGGCGTCTTGTGGACGAATGCGTTCAGCGCATCTGCTTCATCAATGGCTTTCAGGCAGGCGTCTGTCAGCTCGACAGAAGTGACGTCGCCGGCTCGCAATGCGTCGCGGGCCTCGGCCAGGCCCAGTTTGTTCAGTTCGCTCATGTCTTACTCCACCACTTTGGGGACTGCGAAGAACCCTTCACGGGCGTCGGGGGCGTTGGCCAGAATCTTGTCCTGCTGATTGCCATCAGTGACTTCGTCCTGACGACGCTTGAGGCGCATGGGTGTGACCGAGACCATCGGCTCGACACCTTCCACATCCACTTCGTTCAGCTGTTCGATGAACCCTAGGATGGTGTTGAACTCGGATGCCAGCGCCGGCAGCGCGTCATCCTCGACCTTGATCCGGGCCAGCTTGGCCACTTTGGCGGCGGTGCTTTGGTCAATCGACATCGGCTTCCCTCATCTACGTTAAGGGGCGTTTACCCGTCTGTTGCGACAGTCGCAAGACCGCCGCGCCGCTGGCAGGTCCGAGTTTCGGATTCCTCGTCTTCTCTTGCCATTCAAAACTGAATGAGTGGTATGCGAAAAAGTAAACTGAATAGTTCATTGCGGACCTTGAAAACTAAACTGTACTGTTCATTTTATTTGTGCGACATAACGCAAACCGGAGAAAAAACATGAAACCCCTGATAACAGCCGCAGTCTTGTCCGCCACGTTTCTGGCCGCACCGGCCATGGCCTTGGGTATCGACACAAGCAACCTGACACGCACGTTGACCTTCCCGTCCCCTATTGCGGAACCGGTCACGCAGGATCAGGTTAAACCTGCCAGCTAAAGCGCAGGTCCCGGCCGGGTCAGATATCCCCTCTCTGACCCGGCCGTTTTTCATTTTCGAGGATGCACATCCCAGGGCAAGCCGTTAGCATGACGTCGAATGACGAACAGAACTGCGCCGAGGTTTCGTAGTTCAGGCAAGCCAGTGGAGCAGAAAATGAGCACGCAAAAACAAGCGGTTCTGGACGCAATCGACGCAGCCAACGAAAATGACCCCAACCAAGACGATGGCCGCCCCGCGGCGCTGTTGTATGGCGAACGCATGAGTGCCGAGCTGGACCGCCTGTTTCCGGAAGCTTCCGACGCACTTCAGATCGCCGCGCGCGGGCAGCATGTTGAGCGTTGGAAACTTGCCCGCAGTGAATACCCCGAAGGCCGGGCGGGATATTTGGCCTGGCGCAAGGCGCAGGGCGAACACCATGCCGAAGTGGTCATGGGCTTGATGTCCCGTGAAGGTTATGACGCGGAACAGGTTGAGGCCGCAGGGCGCATGTTGCGCAAACAGGGCCTCAAGCGCGACGCAGAGGTGCAGGCGCTGGAAGACGTGATCTGCTTTGTATTCCTGAAATGGTATTTCCAGCCCTTTGCTGCGAAACACTCGGCCGAGAAAATCCAGAGCATCGTCGAAAAGACTGCCCGTAAGATGTCGCCCGACGGCCGCGCACGGGTATTGCGCGAATTCGATCTGCCCGATCATCTGGCCGCGGCCTTTCAGACCTGAACACGGACCAATGCGGATTCGCCGACCTCGTTTCCATGAGACGTGGGATGGCCGGAAAGGACCATTCCGCGACTCAAGGCCCAAGGCCATCGTCGAAACGGCCCCTGATGAAGGCCGCGCGATACACCTCGATCATCCAACCCAGCATGATGGCATTCAGGATATGCCACATGAAATGCGTCCCCATCGGCCATTGCTTGCAAATTTGCAAATCGAGCGCACGGAAAGTGATGGATAGAATCAGGATCAGGGCCCCGAGCGTCATCGCTCTGGCCAAGTTCGGGTCATTGCCCCGCAGCAGGAACGCGTAGATCAGGATCAACAAAGGGACCGGCGCATAAGCCGCCGACCCACCAATCCCTGGCACACGTTGGAACAATGGTGCAACGGCCGCCGCATAGGGAAGAAACAGAATCATACCGACGAAGGCCAATCCAGACGACATGCGACAGATGTCCCGGTTCACCGCATATATATAGACCAATATGAACAGCAGGATCGGCACCACATCCGCCAATGCCGCCCACACCCTGGCATGGGTGTGAAACAGATAGCTGCCGATCCCAATCATGGCCAGAATCACGACCAGACCCTTGGCCAGTGGCATGTCCTGATCGCGTACGCGCCGCCACATGATCCATGCGGCAATCAGAAAAGCAGCGTTTGTGATCGCATTGATCGGCTCGGCCCAATAGTCAGCCGACAAGCGTTCGCAATAGCCATCGATTTCTCGAATCCAGTCCATGGAATTTTACATAGCCGATGCTAGGCTGCTGCCAAGAGACCTTATGGGAGGAAAACCGGAATGAACATTATCTGGCTGGGCCATGGCAGTTTTCGCATTGAAACTCAGGGGCAGGTTCTGTTGATCGACCCGTGGCTGACCGGCAACCCGGTCTTGCCGGAAGATCAGCATGATGCAGCGCTGGATGGTGCGACTCATATCCTTCTGACCCACACGCATTTCGACCACGTGGTTGATATTCTGCCGCTGGCCAAACACCTGAAAATCCCCGTTGTCGGCCAGTATGATCTGATGGGATTCTGGAGCGAAACGGAAGGCATTGAGACCATCGGTTTCAACAAGGGTGGCACCGTCGATCTGAACGGCGTCAAGGTGACAATGGTTCCGGCTTCTCACAGCTCGACCTTTTCAACACCGGACGGTCTGCGCACCGGTGGCAGTGAAGTCGGCTTCATGATCGCGGCTGAGGGGCAAATGCTCTATGTCTCGGGCGATACCGACATCATGGCCGACATGGATTGGATGGGAGATTACCACAAGCCCGATATCGGCATCCTTTCGGCCGGCGGGCATTTTACCATGGACATGAAAGCCACCGCCTATGCCGCCAAGCGCTACTTCAACTTCAAGACGGTCATCCCATGCCACTACAGAACGTTCCCCATCCTGGAACAGTCCGCACAGGCGTTGATCGACGGATTGCCGGGGGTCGATGTGATCGAGCCTGAGGTGATGCAGCCGATCAAACTCTAGACCCGACTTCAGCTTGGCACGTCCTTCCGGCGCGACGCAAAGAAGTCTTTCAGAAGTGCGGCGGCGTCTTCGCAGGCAATCCCGTCATAAACCTCGGGCACGTGATGCGCCTGTGCATGCGAAAATACGCGTGCACCATGCGCCACACCCCCGGACTTGGGGTCTGCCGCGCCGTAATAGATCCGCCGGATGCGCGCGGCCGCCAAGGCCGCTGCGCACATCGCGCAAGGCTCCAGCGTGACATAAAGATCGTGATCCGGCAGCCGTTCAGACCCCGCTTGTGCACAGGCTGCACGCAAAGCCACGATTTCAGCATGGGCCGTGGGGTCATTCAACTCACGCGTTTGGTTTCCAGCCGCCGCCACAATGGTTCCGTCCGGACCGACGATAACTGCCCCCACGGGCACCTCGCCGCGGTCAGCCGCTGCGCGCGCCTCGGCCAGGGCCTGTTCCATATGCGATTTGAACACCATGCCCCTGACTGCATCAGAAACCCGCCTTTCGCAAGCGCGCGGGATGCGGTATGGCCCTGACATGAACAAGACCCCACCCCCCGGCGATCGGATCGCCAAAGTCCTGGCCCGCGCTGGCGTAGCGTCGCGGCGCGAGGCGGAACGCATGATCGAAGCAGGCCGCGTGGCAGTGAATGGCAAGACCATTGACAGCCCTGCCCTGAACGTGACGGCGAAAGACAAGATCGTAGTCGACGGCAAACCGGTCTCGGAACCGGAACCATCGCGCCTGTGGCTGTATCACAAGCCTGCCGGGTTGGTGACAACGACAAGCGACGAAAAAGGGCGAGAGACAATATTCGACAGGCTGCCCGACGACATGCCACGGGTGATGAGCGTCGGTCGGCTGGATCTGAATTCCGAAGGGTTGCTGCTGTTGACCAACGATGGCGGCATCAAGCGCAAGCTTGAACTGCCCTCGACCGGCTGGTTGCGGAGGTACCGCGTGCGTGTGAACGGCCGCCCGAAGGACGAAGACTTCGAACCGTTGCGCAAGGGTCTGGTAATCGAAGGAGAGCGATTTCAGCCGATGAACGTGTCGCTGGATCGCCAACAGGGCGCAAATGCCTGGCTGACGATCGGCTTGCGCGAAGGCAAGAACCGCGAAATCCGCCGCGCGATGGAAGATATCGGTTTAACCGTGAACCGACTGTTGCGCGTGTCCTACGGCCCCTTCCAGCTGGGGACTCTGAAACAGGGTGAGGTCGAAGAAGTCCGTCGCAAGGTCATGCGCGATCAACTGGGTCTGGATTCCGAAGATAAAGCCGACAACGCGCCCAAACGCCCGTCACGGCTACAAAGAAAACGACCTCAAATCGGCAAGAATCCCCGCAAGTGATGCGGGTTCGGCAACCTTCCCCCTAGCGCTAAGCCCGCGTATCCCCTAAATTTTCAGTGAAAGCTGCTATTTGGGGGGTGTGATGTCCGGAAGCGGAGTGCAAAAACTGGCCTACGCTGTACTGCTGGTGCTGTTGTTCGGCGTCTGCACTGGCTTGCTCGGGGGTCTGTAAGCCATGGCAAAACGGTTTGGCGGTAAATACAGCCCACAGGGCGATGAAACGGAAAACGCTCCGCTGCCAAGGGGTCAGTTTGACGGCGCGCGGGTCGAGCCCGCTGGTGCGCGTGCGAATATTTTGTTTCTGCCCGCCATTCCTCTGGTGTTTCTGTCCCTGAACGACGGCGCGATTGGCATGACCATCGGGTTGATCGCCGCTGGTTTTCTGACGGCGGCCGCATTCTTGCTGCGGGAAGGCCTGAGGGCCGAGGCCGCGTACAACGCCCGCAAAACCGCCCGAAGGCCCGCTTTTCCGCGCAAGATCTTTGCCAGTGTTCTCACTGGCCTTGGCGCAGGCCTTGCGTCTTACAGATCCGAGTTTCTGGACGCTGAGGCAGCCGCGCAGGTCAGCCTGTTGGCCCCCGTACTGTTTGGCGTTGCGGCGACCGTTTTGCACTCTGTCTCATTTGGACTTGATCCGATGAAGGACAAAGGGATGGAAGGGGTCGACACCTATCAGCAAGACCGTGTGGCCCGCGTGGTCGATGATGCCGAGAAACAGTTGTCGGAAATGACGGATGCCATAAAACGCGCGGGCGACCGACGCGTCGAAGCCCGTGTGGAGCGGTTTCAGGACACCGCACGTGACCTGTTCCGCACGGTCGAGGAAGATCCTCGCGATCTGGCCGGAGCCAGAAAATACCTGACCGTCTATCTGCGGGGCGCGCGTGACGCGACTGTCAAGTTTGCTGATGTCTACGCGCGCACCCGCGATGCGCAGGCGCTTGCCGACTATTCCGCCCTGCTGGACGATCTGGAGCAGAATTTTTCCGCACGTACGCGGAAAATGTTATTGGATGACCGCAGTGATCTGACGGTCGAAATCGACGTGTTGCGTGAAAGACTGCAGCGCGAAGGCGTCCGGCTGGACTGACCGGCCATTATTTGAGCGAGGAACATCCCCATGTCCGATGAGATCAAGAAAAAGGCAGTTCAGGCCGAAACTCTGGTACAGGAAGTCACCGCAGTTGCCCTGCCCGAACCACAGGCCGAAGTCGTGTCGCTGGAGGAAGCCGACGAACCCGTCAGCGCCGAAATCCGCAAGCGGATGAATGAAATCGACATGGACAACACCAATTCGATCGTCGCGTTTGGCTCGTCCGCTCAGGCCGAACTTCAGGAAATCAGCCAGGCCATGCTGGCGGATGTGCGCAACAAGGATGTCGGCCCGGCCGGTGACAGCCTGCGCAACATCGTAACCACGATACGCGGGTTCTCGGTCAGTGAACTTGACGTGCGTCGCGAACGTAGCTGGTGGGAAAAACTGTTGGGCAGAGCTGCACCATTTGCAAAATTTACCGCTCAGTACGAAGAGGTTCAGGACCAGATCGACCGCATTACCGACGATCTACTGGGGCATGAGCATACGCTGCTCAAGGATATCAAGTCTTTGGACCTGCTGTATGAAAAGACCTTGGATTTCTATGATGAACTGGCGCTGTACATCGCGGCGGGCGAAGAGAAGCTGACCGAACTCGACAGCCACGCCATCCCTGAAAAAGAAGCCGAAGTTCAGGCTGCACCCGAAGAACAACAGGTGATGAAGGCGCAGGAACTGCGCGACATGCGCGCGGCACGCGATGACCTCGAACGCCGGGTTCATGACCTGAAACTGACACGACAGGTCACGATGCAGTCGCTGCCGTCGATCCGTTTGGTTCAGGAAAACGACAAGTCGCTGGTCACCAAGATCAACTCGACACTGGTGAACACCGTCCCGCTTTGGGAAACGCAACTGGCCCAGGCGGTTACGATCCAGCGCAGCGCCGAGGCCGCTGCCGCGGTGCGGGATGCAAATGACCTGACCAACGAGCTTTTGACCTCGAACGCAGCCAACCTGCGTGAATCGAACAAGATGATCCGCCAAGAAATGGAGCGCGGTGTGTTTGACATCGAAGCAGTCAAGCAGGCCAATGCCGACCTAATTGGCACCATCAACGAAAGCCTTGCGATTGCGGACGAAGGCAAGGCCAAACGCGCCGCAGCCGAAGCTGAGTTGCAGAAGATGGAAAAGGAACTGCGCGACACTTTGGCGTCTGCCAAGGCACGGCGCGACGGAACCGGCGACAATGCCGGTACGGCGGTACCTGGCTAAGGGCGGGTTCAGCGTGCGGGCCTTCGGTTACTTGAAACGAACATTGGGTATAGTATCATTCCTGGCCCTGGCCAATTGCGATGAGACCCTGACGTCATCCGTTGTTCCGCAACCCCGCCCCGCACCCGCACCTGTGGCAGCCATTGCTTATGTGCCGCCGTCTGCCGCAAGTCAGGATCTGGCGCGCTTTTATCGGCGGGTTGAACGGGACCTGCTGGTGCGGGGACTTTTGCGCATCGATGGGGGCGGCCCCGACACCCCCTATGATGCCGAAGATCTGTCGCGGAATTTCGAAGCGATTGCGTTCTACAGTGAGTATCCGACGCAGAGCGTCGCGGTTGGCTCGCGTCAGACGGACGGGCAACTCAGCCGATGGTCCGGGTCGGTGCGCATACAGACCGAGTTCGGCCCTTCGGTGCTTCCCTCTGCACGGCAGAAAGACACAGATCAGGTTCGGTCCTTTGCCACCCGTCTGGCCAGATTGACCGATCATCCGATTTCCGTCGTCTCTCGCAACGCCAATTTCCATGTCTTTTTTGCAGGCAAGGACGACAGCGCCTATGTCGTATCCCGCCTGAAGCAGCTGATCCCGAATATCGGTCAGGACTCGCTGAACCTGGTGGCCAATCCACGTGCCAATATCGATTGTCTGGTGTTTGCATCGGCAACGACCTCATCACCACACAGATACGTACGAGCCGTTTCCCTTATCCGGGCCGAATTGACGGATCTGGGCCGCCAAAGCTGCATTCACGAAGAAATTGCTCAGGGTCTTGGCCTGTCCAATGACAGCCCGGCAGCGCGACCTTCGATTTTCAATGATGACGACGAGTTTGCCCTGCTGACCAGCCACGACGAAAAGCTGCTGACGATGCTGTATGACCCGCGACTGCAGCCCGGCGTAGACGTCGACGAAGCACGACCCATTGTAAGAATTATTGCACACGAACTGATGGGGCAGCCGCTCTGACCCCAAGGACAGGAGAACCCAAATGGGAATATTCGATTTTCTGACCGGAGAATTCATTGATGTCATTCATTGGGTGGATGACACCCGTGACACCATGGTCTGGCGGTTCGAGCGCGAAGGTCACGAGATCAAGTATGGCGCCAAGCTGACCGTGCGCGAAGGTCAGGCGGCGGTCTTTGTGCACGAAGGCCAACTGGCGGATGTGTTTACGCCGGGCCTTTATATGCTTGAAACAAACAACATGCCGATCCTGACCACGTTGCAGCACTGGGATCATGGATTTCAATCTCCGTTCAAGTCAGAGATTTATTTCGTCAACACCACACGGTTCAACGACCTGAAATGGGGCACAAAGAACCCGATCATGCTGCGCGATCCGGAGTTCGGGCCGACCCGGATCCGCGCCTATGGCACTTATACTGTACGTGTGAAGGACCCAGCCAAGTTCCTGATCGAGATCGTAGGAACTGACGGTGAATTCACAATGGACGAGATCAGCTTTCAGATCCGCAACATCATCGTGCAGGAATTCAGTCGGGTCATCGCGGGGTCGGGCATTCCGGTTCTGGACATGGCCGCCAACACCGCCGATCTGGGCAAGCTGATCGCGGCCGAGGTGTCGCCGGTACTGGACGGATACGGGCTCGAGATGCCTGAGTTCTATATCGAAAACATCTCGCTGCCGCCGGCGGTCGAGGCGGCGCTGGACAAGCGCACCTCGATGGGATTGGCCGGTGATCTGGGCAAGTTTACACAGTATTCCGCAGCCGAGGCAATGACGGCGGCCGCCAGCAACCCAAACGGCGGTGGCGGCATGGGCGCTGGCCTTGGCATGGGAATGGGCATGGCGATGGCGAACCAGATGGCGAACATGGCAGCGGGTCAGCCGTCAGGCCCGTGGGGCGCGACCGCGCCCGCTGCTGCGCAACCGGCCGCGCATGTGGCCCCGCCGCCTCCGCCCCCCGTCGAGCATGTGTGGCATATCGCGGTGGACGGACAGACCAGCGGCCCGTTCTCGAAGGCCAAGATGGGCCGCATGGCCAGCGACGGCGAGATCACGCGCGACACTTTCGTGTGGACGCCTGGTCAGGACGGATGGAAGAAAGCGGGCGAGGTGCAGGAGCTGGCGCAGCTGTTCACCATTCTGCCTCCGCCCCCACCCGGCACATGAGGGCACCGCATGGCCGGCCCTGGAAAGCGCTCGAAGAAGGTCAGACGCAGAACGCGGCCCGGCCCGCATTTCGTCTGCCCCTGCTGCGACTATGTCACCCTTTCGGAGCGCGGAAAGTACCTGATCTGTCCGATCTGTTTCTGGGAGGACGAGGAAATCCATTGTGACACGAACCCACGCGAGCCCTCGGCGGCCAATCATAGCCTGACGCTGGCCGAAGGGCGCGACAGTTTCAAGACGATCGGGGCCTGCGAGGCCGCGATGCTGCCGCATGTCCTGCCCGAGGGAAACCGCGCGGCCTATCTCTACTTCCGTCTCAAGGACTGAGCGTGTCATGACTCATGCCCCTGCCCCATCGCCTGATGTCGCGGAACACCGTTTTCCGTGTGACCAGTGCGGCGCGGACTATCGGTTCGACCCGAAATCCGGCACGCTGACCTGTAACCATTGCGGCCATTCCGAACCGATCGGTGCGGGACCCTGGGGCGGCGCCAGCCTGCGCGAGCTGGATTTCGACGCGGCCATCGCTGACCGCCTGCCCGACAGCGAAATCGAAGAGACACGGGTTCTGTCCTGCCCAAATTGTGCGGCGCAGGTTGAATTCGACCCCAACACCCATGCTGCGGAATGCCCGTTCTGCGCTACTCCGGTTGTGACGGACACCGGGGTGAACCGACATATCAAACCGAAGGGCGTTCTGCCTTTTGCTCTGGATGAACGCGTGGCCCACACGGCGATGAGCGATTGGCTGGGGCGGCTGTGGTTCGCTCCGAACGGGCTCAAGGATTATGCCCGCAAAGGACGTAGGATGCAGGGTATCTACGTGCCGTACTGGACCTTTGATGCCGATACGAAATCGGCCTATCGCGGAGAGCGCGGCACAGTCTACTATGAAACCCGCACCGTCATGCGGGATGGCAAACGGGTGCAACAACAGGTGCCAAAAGTCCGCTGGACGCCCAAGTCCGGCCGGGTGGCGCGTTTTTTTGACGACGTGTTGGTATTGGCCTCAAGGTCACTGCCCAAGACTTACACCGATGCTCTGGAGCCTTGGGATCTACCAGCTCTGGAACCCTACCAACCAGAATACCTCGCCGGGTTTCGCGCCGAGGCCTATACGGTTGAGCTGAAAGAGGGATATGCCGAGGCCCGAGCACATATGGCGCGCGTGATCGAGCGGGATGTACGTTTTGATATTGGTGGCGACAGGCAACGTATCCACGCAGTGGACACCGATGTGCGCGATGTCACATTCAAACATATCCTGCTGCCGGTCTGGTTGGCGGCCTATAAGTATCGCGGCCAGACCTATCGTTTCGTGGTGAACGGCCGGACCGGTCGGGTTCAGGGAGAGCGCCCCTGGTCGGCAATAAAGATCACAATCGCCGTTGTACTTGGTCTGCTGGTTGCCGCAGGTGTCGGGTACTTGATGGCAACAGGACAGCAATAACAGCCTCTTGTACATTGTACACCGCACCTTCATCCTCAGGCCTGCAACGTTGAAAAGAGGTCCACGTGTCGATTGCTGAATTGAATGCCTTGCTGGACAAACGTCATTCCTGCCGGGCCTTTCTGCCGGACCCGGTACCGCAAGAACAGATCGCGCAGATCGTGACCAGCGCGTCCCGGGTGCCAAGCTGGTGCAACGCGCAACCTTGGCAACTGGTCATCACCAGCGGAGACGAAACCGACAGGTTCCGCGACGCGATGCTAAACGAGGCGGAAAACGGCACACCGGCCCCGGATCTTCCATTTCCCACGTCTTACTCCGGCGTGTACAAAGACCGCCGCCGGACGTGCGGCTGGGCACTCTACGACGCGGTTGGCGTAAAACGGGGGAACCGCGAGGAATCGGCCCAGCAAATGATGCAGAACTTTGCCCTGTTTGGCGCACCACATTGTGCCATCATCTCAAGCCCGGCAGAGCTTGGACCATATGGTGCAATGGATTGCGGCGGCTTTGTCACGGCTTTTGCGCTCGCTGCTCAGGCTTTGGGCGTGGCAACCATCCCGCAAGCGGCATTGGCCACATATAGTCCTTTTTTGCATCAGTATTTTCAGATCCCCGATGACCAGCTGATCCTGTGTGCAATTTCCTTTGGCTATTCGGATATGGATCATCCTGCAAACAGCTTCCGTACGGAGCGCGCGGCATTGGGTGACTTTGTGGACTGGCGCGGCTAAACCGTCGCTCAGGCAGGCTCAACGTTTCGGGGGAGGAACCAAGTGCGCGCATTGCTGCAAAGGGTGACACAGGCCAAAGTGTCGGTCGGAAGCACCGTCATAGGCACAACCGGCCCTGGGCTCATGATTCTTGTCTGTGCCATGCAGGGCGACAGCAAGGCACAGGCAGAAAAACTGGCCGAGAAAACCGCGAAACTGCGGATTTTCAAGGACGACGCCGGCAAGATGAACCGTTCGCTTCTGGATGTTGAAGGCTCTGCTTTGGTGGTCAGCCAGTTCACATTGGCGGCGGACACCTCCGGCGGCAATCGCCCCGGATTTTCGAACGCAGCCCCGCCTGAGCTGGGAGAGCAGTTGTACACGGTCTTCGCAGAGCACCTTGCCGCGCAGGGGATCGCAGTGGAAGCCGGACAGTTCGGCGCGGACATGGCGGTTGAGCTTGTAAATGATGGGCCAGTCACGATCTGGGTGGAGAATTGATGGATATTGAGAAGCAAGCCGTCAGGTTGTGGCAGGCCGGGGTTGAGGCCGTCGGCGGATATCAGGCCACCCAAGCCGCCTTGCCTGATGTCCCGAAACCCGACCGTATTCTGGCCGTGGGCAAACCAGCCGCAGCCATGGCGCGGGCTGCGCTGGCGCAATTTGGCGCTATCCCCACGCTTGTGGTCACCAAAGACGACCATGGCCGCGACCTGCCGGGTGGGGTCGAGGTGATTGAAGCGTCACACCCCGTTCCGGACGACCGCAGTCTTGCGGGCGGGCGTGCTCTGCGCCTGGCCATGGAACAAATGGAACCCGGATCACATGTGCTGCTGCTGGTTTCGGGCGGCGCGTCATCCCTGGCCGAGGACCTACTTTCCGGAACATCACTTGATGACCTCGAGGGGTTAAACCGCAAACTGCTGTCCAAAGGGCTGGATATCCGCGCGATGAATGCCGAGCGGCGCAAGCTGTCGCGTATCAAGGGCGGCGGTCTGCTGTCCCATTTCGCCGGAAACCGCGCCACTGTTCTGGCGATTTCGGATGTGCCCGGAGACGACCTGAATGTCATCGGATCGGGAATCGGAGCATTGCCTGATAAACATTCCTTTGCGGCCACCACCCGGATCGTTGCTTCGAACGCGCATGCCCGCAATGCGGCTGCCAAAGCAGCGGAAACGGCGGGGTTGAGTGTCTTGACCAATAATGAGGCCCTGCACGACGACTATTTGCAGGTCGCGGCGCGTCTTGGGCCCATGCTGCGCGAAATGAAAAAGGGAGTGATGATCTTTGGCGGAGAACCGACCGTGGTTTTGCCTGATCACCCGGGGCGTGGCGGCAGAAATCAGGCCCTTGCGCTTGCCTTGGCCAAAGAGATTTCAGGCCAAACAGATCTTGCGGTGGTCGTGGGCGGCACCGACGGCACGGACGGTCCGACAAATGCGGCGGGAGGAATCATAACAGGCGCAACCTGGGGTGATGGCGCAGATCGCGCGCTTCGAAAAGCCGACAGCGGGTCTTTCCTGGATAAAGCCAATGCTTTGCTGATAACAGGGCCAACCGGCACCAATGTCATGGACCTGGTTGTCGCGATACGTGGATGAATTGACGCTTATCATGCCACCTTGACCCGCAATCGACCGGAAACTACCCGGAAATGCAGACTGCACCTGAACACCCAATCAGCAATTGCCGCACACCTGACAAGAAAGAGAGGGCTTCGGCCATCGGTATTTAGGAGAAATGTCCTTGCCCGGTCCGCGGAAATAAGCCAACGTTGACTCATGCGTCAACAAAAGCCCGAAAAGGGCTGGAACCACTCGATAGGGAGATCACTAAATGAACGAACAAATCACGCATATGGCCGGTCAGGTCACAGCCGGAAAAATGACCCGCCGCGAATTCATGGGGAAAGCCGCGGCCCTGGGCGTTTCGGCTGCCGTGGCCAGCACGATGTTCGCCGACGCAGCACGCGCAGCTGGCCCGAAAAAGGGCGGCGACCTGAAGTTTGGCCTTCAGGGTGGCGAGTCCACAAACTCGCTGGATCCCGCGACCTATGCCAGCTCGGTTCCGTTCCAGAACGGCAAGCAATTCGGCGACCAGCTTGTAGAAGTTGCACCTGATGGGACCATCGAGCCGCGCCTGGCTGAAAGCGTCGAAGGCAGCGCGGACGCCAAGGTTTGGACCTTCAAACTGCGTCAGGGTGTCGAGTTCCACAATGGCAAGACTATGACCAGCGAGGACGTGCTGAAGACCATGCAGCGCCACTCGAACGAAGACTCCAAATCTGGCGCCCTCGGCATCATGAAGGGCATCGAGTCAATGAAGGCCGACGGCGACAACTTCCAGGTCACTCTGACCGAAGCGAACGCCGACCTGCCTTATCTGATGGCGGACTACCACCTGATCATTCAGCCGGACGGCGGCATGGATAACCCGGCGGCTGGGATCGGCACTGGTCCGTACAAACTGGAAGTTGACGAGCCCGGTGTCCGTCACCTGTTCACCAAGAACGAAAACCACTGGAACAGCGATTTCGGCAACTTTGACAGCGTCGAAGTGGTTGTCATCAACGATGCGACCGCACGTACTGCAGCGCTGCAGTCCGGTCAGGTGCACGCCGTTAACCGCGTAGAACCCAAAGTAGCCGACTTACTGGGGCGCGCGCCAAACCTGACGGTGCATTCAACAGCGGGTCGCGGACATTATGTCTTCATCATGCATTGCGACACGGCTCCGTTCGACAACAACGAACTGCGCACGGCACTGAAATACGCAATCAACCGTACGGATCTGGTGGACAAGGTACTGCGCGGCTATGGCTCGATCGGGAATGATATGCCGATCAACGCCGCCTACCCACTGTTTGATGAGACCATCGAACAGCGCGAGTTCAGCGTGGAAAAAGCTGCCGAGCACTACAAGAAGTCCGGTCATGACGGCTCGCCGATTATCCTTCGTGTTGCTGACGGTGCCTTCCCGGGTGCTGTGGATGCCGCAGCGCTGTTCCAACAGACGGCGGCGCAGGCCGGAATTCCGCTTGAGATCAAGCGTGAACCCAATGACGGATACTGGTCCGAAGTTTGGAACGTGCAACCTTTCTGTGCCTCCTACTGGGGCGGCCGTCCGGTTCAGGACCAGATGTACTCGACCGCGTATCTATCAACCGCAGACTGGAACGACACTCGGTTCAAGGTTCAGGCGTTCGATGACATGCTATTCGCGGCAAAGGCGGAGCTGGACGTTGAAAAACGCAAGGGCATCTATAGCCAGATGGGCAGAATGGTCCGCGACGAAGGCGGCCTGATCTGCCCGATGTTCAACGACTTTGTCGAAGGTGTCAGCAACCAACTGGACGGCTGGGAAAGCGACCCGACGCAAGAGATGATGAACGGCAACATGTCCCGCAAAATGTGGTTCGTCTAAGACGGGCCACGGATAATGCATCCCATCATCAAATTGGTTTCCCAGCGCCTCGCGCTGGGAATCCTATTGCTGTTTGGCGCTTCGGCCTTGATTTTTGGCCTGACCGAAGCTCTTCCCGGAGACGCCGCGCAAGCCGTCCTGGGGCAGTCCGCAACCCCCGAGGCCTTGGCTAACCTCCGCGAAGAAATGGGCCTGAACCGCCCCGCCCTGACCCGCTATTTCGAATGGCTGGGAGGCATTGTTCAGGGCGACCTTGGTCAATCGCTTACCAACAAGCTTGATATTTCTGAGAGCATCGGAAAACGCCTCGGCAACACGCTTTTCCTGGCTTGTGTTGCGGCAATCGTTTCGGTTCCACTAGCGATTTTCCTTGGGCTGCTGGCCGTCAGATACCGCAATCGCTGGCCAGACAAGCTGATTTCCGCCATCACATTGACGACGGTATCGATCCCCGAGTTTCTGATCGGCTACGTTGTGATCTATTACATCTCAGTCAAACTGGGATGGTTTTCCTCGCTTGCCATGGTCAATGATTCCATGTCCATCGGCCAGAAACTGTACGCCGTCGCCTTGCCGGCATTTGTTCTGACACTTGTGGTGCTGGCGCAGATGATGCGTATGACCCGGGCTGCAATTCTGAACCTGATGCAATCCGCTTATATCGAAACGGCAGAGCTTAAGGGCCTGAGCACATTTCAGGTCATCGCGCGGCATGCCTTTCCCAACGCAATCTCGCCCATCGTGAACGTCGTCATGCTGAACCTCGCCTATCTGGTTGTCGGCGTTGTCGTGGTCGAAGTTGTCTTCGTCTATCCCGGCATGGGGCAGTACCTTGTGGACGCCGTGACCAAGCGTGACGTGCCGGTCGTTCTGGCCTGCGGCGTGGTGTTCGCGGCTGTTTACATCGGCCTGAACATGGTCGCGGATATCGTCTCGATCCTTGCAAACCCAAGACTGAGGCATCCGAAATGAAGAACATTCCTATTTCGGCTCTGATTGGCCTTATGTTCACCGGCGCCTATTTCTTCGTGGCAATCGCTGCCCCGTTGATCGCGCCCTACGGGATGGCGGAAGTGGTCGGCGATGTATGGGAGCCGACCAGTGCCGAGCACCTGCTGGGTACTGACAATATCGGCCGTGACCTGCTGACCCGCATGATCTATGGCGGGCGCACGACGATCTTCATTGCCGCCGCCGCGACATTGCTCAGCTTTCTGACCGGTACCTCGCTCGGTTTGCTGGCCGCCGTTCTGGGCGGTTGGGCGGATCAGGCGCTCAGCCGGACAGTCGATCTGATCATGTCGATCCCGACCCTGATCCTCGCGCTGGTCATTCTGGCCATCGTTCCGGTCACTGTTCCGATCCTGATCCTTGTCATGGGCCTTCTGGATGCGACACGCCCCTATCGCCTGTCGCGGTCCGTTGCCGTGGATATCAACGTGATGGATTACGTCGAAGCCGCAAAACTGCGCGGTGAGGGACGGGCTTGGATCATCTTCCGGGAAATCCTGCCGAACGCATTGTCGCCATTGGTGGCCGAGTTTGGACTGCGGTTCATCTTCATGGTGCTGTTCATCTCTACCCTGTCCTTCCTGGGCCTGGGCGTACAGCCGCCACTGGCCGACTGGGGTGGCATCGTGAAGGAAAACAAAGATGGAATCGTCTATGGCATTGGCGCGGCGCTGTACCCGGCTGTCGCCATCGCGACGCTGGCGATTTCGGTCAACCTTGTGGCTGACTGGATCCTGAACCGAACCACATCGCTGAAAGGAGGCCGGGGATGAGTGATACCCTTCTCAAGGTCCGCGACCTCAAGATCGGTGCGACCGTTTATCCACCGGGTGAGAAACCCCATGACATCGAAATCGTGCACGGGGTCAGTTTTGACCTCGAGCGCGGCAAGGTGTTGGGCCTGATCGGTGAATCTGGTGCTGGGAAATCCACAATCGGTCTCGCCTCAATGGCCTATGGCCGGGGTGGCGTTGAAATCACCGGCGGCGAAGTCTGGGTCAACGGACGTGACGTCCTGAAGTCATCGCATGGCGATATCCGCAATCTGCGCGGGGGTGAGGTTGCCTATGTCTCGCAATCCGCTGCCGCGTCGTTCAACCCGGCCAAGAAGATCATGGATCAGGTTGTCGAAGCCGCGGTTGAGCACAAGAAGTTCAGCCGCAAAGAGGCCGAAGGCCGCGCGCGCGAACTGTTCGCCAAGCTGGGATTGCCCGATCCTGACAACATCGGCAGCCGTTATCCGCACCAGGTCTCAGGCGGTCAGTTGCAGCGTTGCATGACCGCTCTGGCTCTGTGCCCCGAACCTGATCTGGTGGTGTTCGACGAACCGACCACAGCGCTTGATGTGACCACCCAGATCGACGTTCTGATGGCAATCAAGGATGCCATTCGCGATACCGGCGTTGCCGCTTTGTACATCACGCATGACCTGGCCGTTGTCGCGCAGGTCAGCGACGATATCATGGTTTTGCGGATGGGTGATACAGTCGAATACGGCAGCACCGACCAGATCATCAACAACCCGCAGGAAGAGTATACGCAGGCTTTGGTCTCGGTTCGTTCAATCGAGCACGAAGAAAAACAGCCCACGCCGCAACCGCTGCTCACCGTCGAAGGCATCACTGCACGCTACAAGGGGCTGAACTTCGACGTGCTGCACAACGTCAATGTCGAACTTCATCCGGGACAGACGCTGGCGGTCGTTGGCGAATCCGGTTCGGGCAAGTCAACACTGGCCCGGGTTATCACCGGCCTGTTGCCGCCGCGCGATGGTGAGATCAATTTTGCCGGGCGCACACTTTCGCCGAACCTTGCGGGACGGTCTCGCGAGGATCTGCGCGAGTTGCAGATGATCTATCAGATGGCAGACGTGGCAATGAATCCACGCCAGACCGTCGGCACCATCATCGGCCGCCCGTTGGAGTTCTATTTCAACATGCGCGGCGCTGAGAAGCGCAAACGGATCATCGAGTTGTTGGATGAGATCGAGCTGGGCGAAAAATTCATCGACCGCTATCCTGCGGAATTGTCTGGCGGCCAGAAACAGCGTGTCTGTATCGCGCGGTCGCTCGCGGCAAAGCCCAAGATGATCATCTGTGACGAGGTCACTTCAGCGCTGGATCCGCTGGTGGCGGACGGCATCCTGAAACTGTTGCTGGACTTGCAGAAGATCGAGGATGTGGCCTATCTGTTCATCACCCACGATCTGGCGACGGTCCGCGCGATCAGCGACAGCATCGCGGTGATGTATCAGGGTCGCGTGGCCCGTTATGGCTCAAAGAGTCAGGTGCTGAGCCCGCCCTTCGACGATTATACCGACCTGCTGCTCAGTTCGGTGCCTGAAATGCATCTGGGCTGGCTGGAGGAAGTTGTCGCCCATCGCAAGATGGAAAGCGCCGGGAACTGATCCGGTTCGCGACAATTCAATGACGGTTTGAAATCCCGGCACTTTGTCTGATGACAGGTGTCGGGATTTTGCTATTGGGGGCGCAAAGTGGCAGCCGATGGACGTCGAATCTCCTAGGGTCGCCGGAACGCAATGTCTCTCAAAGGGCCTCGACATGGACCGCAAGCTACTTCTCATCATTCTGGACGGTGTCCCCTATCGCAATTTTCGCCGCCTGTTCGGCAATCTCGAAGGCTGGGTCGACAGCGGCGAAGCGCGTGTCTGGAAACTGCGCGCGGTGCTGCCTTCGACATCGGCCAGTTGCTATGCGTCGATCCACACAGGCGTGACGCCGCAAGAGCACGGCTGCACCGGGAATGGAAACGTCTTCCGGCTGAGCCACAAGGACGTCTTTAGTCAGGTGCGTGAATCCGGTGGTGTGACCGGAGCGGTGACACACAGCTACTGGTCGCAGTTCTTCAACCGTCATCCCTTTGATTACGTCCGCGACATCGAATATGACGAACCCGAAAGCCGGACGATCAACCATGGCCGTTTTCACAGCATGACCGGCTATGGCAAAGCCAATCAGATGACGCCATCTGATGTCGACCTGTATGCCACTCTGACCAATCTGTGCCTGCGGTTCGGGCTGGACTATGGCATTCTGCACACCTGCACGCTGGACAGTATGGGCCACCGTTTCTTCCACGATTGTGAAGAAATGGATCACGCCTGCTTTGTCGCCGACGAGATGCTGGCCCCTTTCATCCCCCGCTGGCGCCAGTTGGGATATGAAGTGATCGTCACGGCGGATCACGGCCAGGACGAGCGTGGGCACCACGGTGGACGCAGCCCACTGCAACAGGAAACGGCGCTGTATTATTTCGGCGACGCCGAAGGGCCAGACTCTGAGACCGTCATAAACCAGTTGCAATTGGCCCCGACCATCCTGAGCCGGATAGGTGCCCCCATTGCAGAGACAATGAAGGCCGAACCGTTTCTGCGGTAATGCGCATGCAGTTTCGGGGTCGCCTATGTGGCCTTTGCGGCCACCATTGTCGCAAACACCTGGTATCCGTAAAGTGACCCGTTTCGAGCACGTCTTTCGTGCTCGGCCACAAGCCCCACCGCCAATTCTTTTCCGATGTCACCTCGCTCGTACATTTGCTTGGTGGTCAGGTCGACCCAAGGCAACATGTGCTCTGGTGTTGATACAACTCTGCTCTGAACGTCAAAGTGCCTAACAGAAAGTCCGGCATCGGCAATCATTGGCCTGAGTTTTGCGACGACAAAGGGGTCGGTCACAAACTCGCGAACGAACTCTTTTGCGCAGATATCCAGTGGATCATTTGGAAAAGAGCTGAACGTCGCTTTGGAAAAATCAGCGTCACACACAATCAACTGACCATCAGGTTTAAGCACTCTGAAAGCCTCGGCAACCAGAGATTCGGGATCTTCCACATGCGTTAGCACCGTATGCATAATGACCGCATCGACGGCATCATCTTCCAAAGGCAGCGCGGCACCGTCCGCCACCTTAAACGTCAGGTTCGAATACTCTTTAGCCCGATCGCTGGCTTCCGAGACAAACCCTTTCGAGGGTTCAAACCCGACAACTGCTGCCGGGTGGCAGCGTGATGCGATGCGACGCGTTACGGCGCCTGCACCCGCACCGACCTCTACAACTGTGGACGCCCGCGTCACATGCAGATGATCCAGATACGCAGCAACGATCCGTTCCATGGTCGGGTCCGCTTGCCGTTGGTCCATTGAATCCGCAAACAACTTGATGAATTCAGGCCCTGCGGCATCAACGTTCTGGAAGGGGTCGGTCATAACCTAATGTCTCCTTGGAAATTCCAAGAGACTATACCACAGCCTAACGGTTTGTTGGGTTGTGAACGTACCGGGCTTTCGAGCACCATTGCCGAGACATTCGCTGCATTAGTCGTAGGACCAAATCCCCTGCCCCAGCGCTTCTATCGCAACCGAAATACGTTCGAAACTGTCAGCCGCACGTTTCACCGAGGTTCTCGCGCGCAGATATCCGTGAACAAGACCGGATTCGTTGATCCAGTGGGCCCGCCCGCCCGCCGCGTTGATCCGCCTGCAATAAACCTGCCCGTCGTCTCGCAGCGGATCGCAATCAGCCGTTACAACCACGGTCGGCGGCAGGTTTGAAAAGTCACTGTCCTGCAACGGAGCATAGGTTGGATCGCCCTTGGGCTGAACGCCCGAGTATCGGACGGTTTCATAAAACTTGATTTCATCCAACGTCAGCAAGGGGGCCTGGGCATGTTCCGTGTAGGACCCCTGACTGGGGTCCCCACCGAGGCCCGGGTAGATCAGCACCTGCCCCAGGATCCCGTCCAAACGCCCGCGCGCGTGATGCGAAACAGCGGCAGCCAGATTTCCACCGGCGCTGTCACCGGCCAATATCAGCGGGTCACCGTATTCGCTTGCGGCCCAGTTCGCAGCCGTCCAACAGTCATCAAACTGTGCCGGGTGCACATGTTCAGGGCACAGCCGGTAATCGACGGCGACGACCCGGTACCCGGTTTGGACGCATAACTCAGCGCAAACATCGTCGTGGCTTTCGAGACCACCAACAACGAAACCGCCACCATGAAAATAGACGACTGTTCGGGTTGGTTGCCCGGCAGAGTAGATACGAACCGGAACACCATCGGCCGCCCTGTCCTCTGTTTCCACGCCAGCCGGGCGTGGTTGGCGAAAGTCCTGACACATGGTGTCATAGACACGGCGCTGATCCTCAATCGACAACTGTACCGCGTCATCAGGATAGCTTTCGGCCGTGCGACGTATGAACGCCCAGGTTTCTTCGTCGATCAGGCGTTCATAGTCCATTGTCCCTCCGGCTTATTCAGACCACTCCCATGGCCGGGTGTATACCCCCAGCACTTTAGCAACATCGTCTTCCGAAGATCCGTTCGCGTCAAGCTGCGCGACCAGGCCGCGCTTCTTGTCATCGATGACAGAAACCACCCGTGCCGTTAAACCAGCATCCTCGAGAGCGCCGTTGTAGATACGAGTGATAGCCTGTTTCCGAAGATCAGGCTTGAACACCTTGCCAACGGCAGTTTTGGGCAGCTCATCCAGAATGGTCATGTGCTTGGGTTGCGCCGCGCGTTCATGCACGTGGACCTTGCAGTAATCCATCAGCTCTTTTTCGGTGACCGATGCGCCCTCGACCAGTTCGACAAAGGCGCAGGGAACTTCACCGGAATGCGCATCCGGCTGGCCGATAGCACCGGCAAAAGCAACGGTTTCATGGCCCAGCAAAGCCTCTTCGATCTCGGCAGGGTCGATGTTGTGACCGCCACGAATGATCAGGTCCTTCGCGCGACCGGTGATCCACAGATACCCATCTTCGTCGAAGCGCCCCAGATCACCTGTGCGCAGGTACTCATCGAAGTGATACAGGTTAACGTTCTTATCGGCCTCGGTGTAAGTATTTCCCGCATAGACACCTGGGTTCGAGATACAGATCTCACCGATTTGATCAGTCCCGCATTCGGTCGGTCCGTCCGGTCCGTCCTGCAGGATTTTGACGTCTGTATAAGGAAACGGAATACCGATCGATCCGATCTTTTTCTCGCCGTCCACCGGATTGCACGAGACCAAGCACGTTGCTTCTGTCAGACCATACCCTTCGACAATGGTGACGCCGGTGGCTTCTTCAAACCGGCGGAACAGTTCCACCGGCAGCGGGGCCGAGCCCGAAAAGGCCGTTTTTACGCTTGAGATATCGGCATCGACCGGGCGTTGCATCTTGGCTGAAATCGCAGTTGGCACGGTAATGATAAAGCTCACCTTCCAACGCTCGATCAGCTTCCAGAAATTGTCGAACACCCCGTCGCCGCGATATCCCTGTGGTGTCGGGAAAACCACATGGGCACCGGATGAAACGGCTGCCATCACAATCACGTGCACCGCGAAAACGTGGAACATGGGCAGCGGGCACATGATGACGTCGTTTTCGTCAAACAGAAGCGTGCTACCCAACCAGCCGTTGTAGATCAGGCCGGAATACTTGTGCTGCGCCACCTTCGGCATACCTGTGGTGCCACCGGTATGGAAGTAACAGGCGACACGATCTTCCTTGCTGTCTTCAAAAGTCAGCGTCGTCGGCTGTTTGGCCAGTTCAGTGTGGAAGTTCTTGTAATCCGCATGGGCGAGCTTTTCCTTGTCGCCCATCTTGGGGCGCAGGAACGGCACCAGCCATGATTTGGGCGGGGTCAGATACCGGTTCAGATCAATTTCCAGAATGGTATTGACCTTGGGTGCGTGGCGCACCGCTTCCTCGACCTTCTGGGCGACATCTGTTTTCGGGAAGGATTTCAGCGTCACCACGACCTTGGCGCCGGTCTCGCGCAGGATCGCGGCGATCTGTTCCGGTTCAAGCAGGGGATTGATCGGGTTCACAATCCCCGCGACCGCACCGCCCATCAGTGTGACCAATGTCTCATTGCAATTGGGCAGCACAAAAGCGACCACGTCTTTTTCGCCCACACCCAGCGAGCGGAACAGGTTAGCCGCCTGATTGACCTGAGCCAAAAGTTGCGACCAGGTCAGGGTCTCGGCCTTGTCGTTCGGGCCCGAGAACAGTTGGAAACTCATGGCATTATGGTTGGGAAACTTCCCTGCCGTGCGCGACAAAAGCTGATGGAAGGTGACAGGCAAATCCCGATCCTCCCACGGCATTTCCTGTTCCATACGCTTCTTGTCTTCCAATCCCACAAAGGCCATGTGGTTCCTCCCGTATATTCTCCCGCGTTTTGCGCGGGCTTGTTATTCGCGACCAAGATGGAAGCAAAACAAACCTCGCGCAAGCGAGGCCTTAGCCTTCAAGGGGGGTAAAATGTAGAATGACGCTACGGCGAATTCGCAAATGCCGGAGCGTCACTCTTATTCAGCAGCGACACCATCGGTGAACTGCAGGCGCGCAAGGCGTGCATACAGCCCGTCCTGAGACACCAGATCCTCGTGGCTGCCTTGCGCTACGATGCGGCCTTCTTCCAGCACAACGATGCGGTCGGCTTTTTTCACAGTTGCCAATCTATGCGCAACGATCAGGGTCGTGCGCCCGGCACGCATCTTGTCCACAGCACCTTGCACTGCGCGTTCACTTTCCGCATCCAGCGCCGAAGTCGCCTCGTCCAGCAGCAGAACCGGCGCGTCGCGCAGGATTGCGCGGGCAATGGCGATACGTTGCTTCTGCCCGCCGGACAGCATGACACCCCGTTCGCCGACAAAGCTGTCATATCCTTCTGGCAAGGCCGCGATAAAGTCATGCGCGGCAGCGGCACGCGCGGCAGATTCGACTTCTGCATCCGAGGCGTCCAGACGCCCAAAGCGGATGTTTTCACGCGCGGACGCAGCAAAGATCACAGGATCCTGAGGCACCAAAGCCATGTGGTGGCGGAAGTCTGACCGGTCAAGGTCGCGCAGATCAAGGCCGTCCAGCGTCACGCGGCCCGAGTTTGGATCATAGAAGCGCTGGATCAGTTGAATCACGGTTGTTTTTCCCGCACCCGATGGCCCGACAAATGCGACCGTCTCGCCGGGTTTCACTAAAAGCGAGAGATGATCCAGTGCAACTGTATCGGGGCGCGCCGGGTAGCGGAAGCTGACGTCTTCAAACCGGATTTCGCCCTGAATGTCTTTGGGCAGCGCTTTAGGATTGGCAGGGTCGGTGACAGTATCTTCTGCATGCAGCAACTCGACCAGACGCTCGGTGGCACCTGCGGCGCGCTGAAGTTCGCTCCAAATTTCGGACAGGGCTGCCACTGAACCTGCCATGATGATCGAATAGATCACGAACTGGATCAGAACGCCTTCGGTCATTAGCCCGTTTCGCACGTCGTTCGCACCCATCCACAGAACGCCAACAATACCCGAGAAGACCAGGAAGATCACGATAACCGTCAGGACCGCACGGGTCTGTATGCGGCGCAGCGATACACCGTAAGAGGTCTCGGTCATCTCACCGAATTGCTGACGGCTGGCTTGTTCGTGAGAAAACGCCTGAACGGTCTGCACTGCCCCCAATGCCTCACCCGCATTGCCGGACGAGGCGGCGATCCAGTCCTGATTCTCGCGGCTGATCACGCGAAGGCGGCGGCCAAGAACGAGAATCGGTACTATGACGACAGGGATCAGCAACAATACCAGCCCGGTCAGTTTGGCAGATGTCAGCAGCATCAGAACCAGCCCACCGACGAACATCAACATATTTCGCAGGGCAATGGACACGGATGAACCAAGAACCGATTGGATCAGCGTCGTATCAGTGGTGATCCGGCTTAGCACCTCGCCTGTCATGATGCGTTCGTAGAATTCCGGGCTCATGCCGATGACGCGGTCAAACACCGCCTTGCGGATATCAGCCACCACCCGTTCGCCCAGACGGGTGACCAGTGCATACCGAATACCGGTGCCCACGGCTAGAACGGCGGCAATGCCGAGCGCGGCCAGAAAATACCAATCCAGAAGCTCGCCATCCTGAATGCGGAAGTTGTCAACGACGCGCCGTACTGCCAGTGGCAGCGTCAGGGTCATGCTCGCCGTCAAAATCAACGCCAGCGTCGCGCCGATCATCAGGAACTTGTAGGGCTTCATGAACGGCCAAAGCGAGGCCAGCACCCCAATCTTCTTTGAACGGGCGCGCTCTTCAGAGGCGCCGGGGGCTGCGGCATTTGCTGGTTTGCTGACGGTTTGTCTTGCCATGTCTGGCCTTTGTGTCCTGAACGGTACTGAGTGACCGCTTTCTTGGAGGTACAGTCAGGTATGGTCAAGCATCACGACCAAAATCGGTAGGTCGAAAGGGCCATTTGACGCAGAATTTTATGAAAGGAATGGAGCGGGTAGACGGAATCGAACCGACATAGCCTGCTTGGAAGGCAGGGGCTTTACCATTAAGCTATACCCGCAAATGGTTTGCGCTGGTTAAGTCATGCGTTCGGGCACGTCAAGCCGGAAGTGGCAAATTTAGTGGTGCATTTTTTCGGAAACTGCGCCGCCCACTACCGGACGTTCAGTCCTGGCTACGGAATATTCTGGTCGAGGAGAAAAACCGTTCCAGTTCTTCAATCCGCTCCTTGCTTTCTTCCCACCGTGCCTCCTGCACTTCTGCAATCAGCGTTTCTGAAATCAACTGCAAGGCAATCGTCGAATCCCAACTGGATGGTGCCTCAACCAGCGCGTGGAAGGAATAATTGGCGGTCTTTCCTATCGGTGACCCCCATTGATCCGTAAACAGCACAACGGTGACGCCGCGGCCCGAGGCAACCTGTGCCAGCTTCTCCAGATGCGCCTCGTAACGGCGGATGTCGAAGATCACCAGAACGGATGATTCATCCATATCCAAAAGGTATTGCGGCCAGACATTCGCCGAATTGCCCAGCATCGTCACATTGGGTCGGATGATCTGCATGTGATTGAACAGGTAATCCGCGTTTGACCGGGTGATGCGGCCACCAACGACATAAAGATGGCGCTCTGTCTCTGCCAGAAGATGCGCAACGGCATCGAACATCTCTTTGTCCAGACGTTCCAGCGTGTGGCGCATGTTGGTCCATACCGCTTGCGCAAAGCGCGTTGTTGGATGCTCAGCCTCATCATCCACAACCCAGGCGTCCCGCTTCGAGATCGGCTTTTTGATCTGCGCCGCCACTTCTTCGCGCAGCGCGTCCTGCAGGTCCGGGAACCCGTCGAAGCCAAGCTTGCGCGCCATCCGAATAACGGTCGGGGTCGAAACCTGCGCTGCAGCGGCCAGCTTGGTGATCGATTGCAAACCGGCCATCGGATAATCCTGCAACAGGACAGAGGCCAACTGACGCTCGGAGCGTGTCAGATCGTCCAGCTCATCCTGAATCCGCTGTTTGACAAGTTTGGCAACGGTGGCCATTGGCGCTCTCATTTCTTAAATTTGTTACAGAATATGTTTGTTTGTAATTTTGTCTACAGAAATTTTCTTGACAGGTGAGAAGTTGCTGTAACAAATGCTACCTATGCGTCACGAGACCGAGTCATCATTGCTACAGCCGACTGAAGCCCCGGCAGCCCGCGTGCTCAATGCGCACGGTCGCGCGCCTGCTGTGCTGATATGCGAACATGCAAGCCGGTTTATTCCTGCCGCGCTGGGTGGATTGGGGCTGGATGAGGTGGCTGCGTCTTCTCATGCGGCGTGGGACATCGGCGCGCTGGACCTTTCGGTGGAACTGATGGGCGCTTTGGATGCGCCGCTTGTCCACTCGCGCGTCAGTCGGTTGGTTTATGACTGCAACCGTCCGCCCGAACGCGAAGATGCTATGCCGCAGGTCAGCGAAGTGTTTTCCGTTCCCGGAAATATGAACCTGACGGACGCTGAACGTGCCCAGCGGGTTCGCGATGTCTATGAACCGTTCAAACAGCTGGTTTCATCCACGCTGGATTCGCGACGTGAACCGCCAGTTGTGTTTACGATCCACAGCTTCACGCCTGTCTACAAAGGAAAACCCAGATCGGTAGAGCTGGGAATTCTTCATGATGCAGACGACTGCGCCGCACAACTCATGCTGCGGCACTCGGAAGGCTCGGGGCTACGTGTGGCTTTGAATGAGCCCTACTCGGCCACAGATGGCGTCACACACACGTTGCGCGAACACGCGATCAGGCGTGGGCTTCCAAATGTCATGATCGAAGTCCGAAACGATCTGATCGACTCACCAAAAGGCGTGAATCGCATTGCGGGATTGCTGATGCCAATTCTGCAATCGGTCATCAAAGACATATCGCACGCAGAGGCGAAACCATGAGAACAGAGGTATCGAGATGAATTTCATGCGGGGATATGTGGCGGTCATTGACCGCACGAACCGCTGGATCGGGCGCGTTGTCATGTACGGAATATTCGTCATGATGGGCATCCTGCTCTGGTCCTCGATCTCGAAAACGTTCTTTCTGCCATCGCTATGGACACTGGAGATGGCCCAGTTCGCAATGGTCGCCTACTACATTCTGGGCGGCCCTTATTCGATCCAGATGGGGTCCAACGTCCGCATGGACCTGCTGTACGGCGAATGGTCCGACCGCCGTCGGGCATGGACGGATGCGATCACCGTCTTTTTCCTGATAACCTATCTTGGTGTGATGATTTATGGCGGATACGACTCGCTGAGCTATTCGCTGCAATATGGTGAACGCAGCCCGACGGCGTGGCGTCCCTATCTGTGGCCGATCAAGGTCATAATGGTCGTGGGTCTGTTCCTGATGTTGCTTCAGGCAATCTCGGAACTGTTCAAAGATATTTTGCGCCTCCAGGGCGACGACATCCCGCGCGAGGTGATCTGATGTCCTACGAGTTGATCGCCATCCTGATGTTTTCGACCATGATGCTGATGCTAATGACGGGGCAGCGCGTTTTTGGCGCGATTGGTTTTGTCGCCGTGATGGCCGCCCTGTTCCTGTGGGGGGATCGCGGCGGCTATGACATAGGTTTTTCGGCAGCCATGAAGCTGATGAAATGGTACCCGCTGCTGACCCTGCCGATGTTCATCTTCATGGGCTACGTTCTGGCCGAGTCCAAAATCGCAGACGATCTGTACAAGATGTTCCACGTCTGGATGGGCGGTCTGAACGGCGGTCTCGCGATTGGCACGATTGGCCTTATGGTGCTGATTTCGGCCATGAACGGGCTGAGTGTTGCGGGCATGGCCATCGGAGCGACCATTGCGCTGCCTGAGTTGCTTAAACGTGGGTACGACAAGAAGATGGTGACCGGGGTGATACAAGCCGGATCATCACTGGGCATCCTTGTGCCACCCTCCGTCGTGCTGGTTCTTTATGCAATGATCGCGCGCCAGCCGGTTGGGCAACTGTGGCTTGCCGGGCTGCTTCCCGGGCTGATGATGGCTGCAATGTTCATCCTGTATATCGTGATCCGCTGCCGCATTAACCCGGCCTTGGGGCCAGCTCTGTCAGCCGAAGAGCGCGACGTGCCCATGGCAGAGAAACTGCGCCTGTTGCGCGCGGGCCTTCTGCCTTTGGCTATATTCGCCGCGATGATGGTGCCTTTCGTCAACGGCTGGACCTCGCTGGTCGAAAGCTCAGCCATCGGCGCCTTGACGGCGTTCGCCGCGGCCATTTTCAAAGGCCGTATGACACGCGAAGTATTCGAGACCTCGGTCCGGTCAACGTTGGGCATCACCTGTATGTTCATGTGGATCATCCTCGCCGCGCTCGCGTTCGGAGCCGTATTCGACGGGCTGGGCGCGGTGCGCGCAATCGAGAACCTGTTTACCGAACGTCTGGGCCTGAACCCTTGGCTGATCCTGATCTTGATGCAGCTCAGCTTTATTCTGATGGGCACGTTTCTGGACGACACTGCCATGCTGGTGATCGTCGCGCCTTTGTACGTTCCCCTGGTCGGCGCAATGGAATTCGATCTGATCTGGTATGGGGTGCTCTATACGATCACGACCCAGATCGCCTATATGACACCGCCCTTCGGCTATAACCTGTTCCTGATGCGCGCGATGGCACCGCCAGAGATTTCGCTGCGCGACATCTACGGGTCAATCCTGCCTTTCGTGATGGTGATGACGCTGGCGCTGGCGATTATCATGACCTTCCCGCAGATCGCGCTCTGGCTGCCCGAATACGTTTACAACAAATGATCCCGGATCAAACCGGGGCTTCGCGGGCAATCCCCGCATAACTGAAACTGACCAACGGAGAGAGAGAATGACGAACAGACGTACATTTCTGAAAGGTGCCGCGGCGGCCCCCGCTGCTGCGCTGGCGACGCCTGCACTGGCGCAATCGACCATCAGATGGCGGATGCAGACCTATGCCGGCCCGGCGTTGGCCGAACACGTGATCGACCCCGCCATCAAGATGTTCAACACAATCGCCGGCGACCGGATGCAGATCGAGCTGTTCTATGCCGATCAGCTGGTTCCAACGGGTGAATTGTTCCGCGCCATGCAGCGCGGCACGATTGATGCCGTGCAGTCGGATGATGACTCGATGGCGTCGCCCACCGAGGTCACTGTTTTCGGCGGCTATTTCCCATTCGCATCACGCTATTCTTTGGATGTGCCGGTTCTGTTCAACCAGTACGGCCTGAATGAAATCTGGGACGAGCAATATTCGGCAGTCGGTGTAAAACACATCTCGGCCGGTGCGTGGGACCCTTGCCACTTTGCCACCAAAGACCCGATCAACAGTCTCGCTGACCTGCAGGGCAAGCGTGTCTTCACCTTCCCGACTGCGGGCCGCTTCCTGTCTCAGTTCGGCGTTGTGCCGGTCACCCTGCCCTGGGAAGACATCGAAGTCGCGGTTCAAACTGGTGAGCTGGACGGCATCGCATGGTCTGGCATCACCGAAGACTACACTGTCGGCTGGGCGGATGTGACCAACTACTTCCTGACCAACAACATTTCGGGCGCATGGGCTGGATCGTTCTTCGCCAACATGGATCGCTGGAATGAGTTGCCCGAAGACCTGCAGACCTTGTTCCGCGTTTGCACCGATCAGTCGCACTATTATCGTCAGTGGTGGTACTGGGGCGGTGAAGCCAGCCTGCGCGTCAATGGCGACAAGATGCAGCTGACCTCGATTCCGGACGAAGAATGGGCGACGGTCGAGGCGGCCGCCGTTGCATTCTGGGATGAGATAGCAGCCGAGTCCGAGACCAAGGCGAAGGTTGTTGAAATCTTCAAACAATATAACGCCGACATGCTGAAGGCTGGACGGCCCTACCGCTACGGCTAAGAATTGGCCAAGCGACCTGCCCCTTCCGTGGGGGCGGGTCAAACAGGACGAATGGCCGATGATGGATCTCGGCAAAGATAAAGGTGGCACATGCTCACGTTCGAACATCTGAAAACGCAGGTATCCGAGGGTTCGGTTGACACGGTTTTGGTCTGCATGGTGGACATGCAGGGCCGATTGATGGGCAAACGATTTCACGCGGGCCATTTCGTGGCAGGCGCATGGGAAGAGACCCATTGCTGCAACTACCTGCTGGCCACCGATCTGGAGATGGCGACACCCGATGGCTATGCCTCGACCAGTTGGGAACGGGGCTATGGCGATTATGTCATGAAGCCGGACCTTAGCACCCTGCGCCCGGTGCCGTGGCTTGAGGGCACGGTGATGGTGATGTGTGATGTGCTGGATCATCACACCCATGAGGAAGTGCCGCACGCACCGCGTTCTATCCTGAAAAAGCAGGTCAACCGTTTGAAAGCCATGGGCTATGACGCCATGACGGCGACCGAGCTTGAGTTTTTCCTGTTCGAAAAGAGCTTTGATCAGATCCGCAAGGAAGGGTTCCGCGATCTGGCGCCGATATCAGGCTATAACGAAGACTATCACATCCTGCAGACCACCAAGGAAGAACATGTGATGCGTCCGATCCGCAACCATTTGTGGGATGCGGGTATTCCGGTTGAGAACACCAAAGGTGAGGCCGAGACTGGGCAGGAAGAGCTGAACATCAAATACGCGCCCGCCATGGATACAGCCGAGTACCATTCGATTGCCAAAAACGCGGTGAAAGAGATCGCGTGGCAGCATGGTCATGCGGCGACTTTCCTGCCGAAATGGCATCACGATAAGGTGGGCAGTTCATCCCACGTGCATCAGTCACTGTGGGCCGACGGCAAGCCCGCCTTTTACGATGACGCTGACGAACTGGGCATGTCGGCGCTGATGAAGAACTACATGGCCGGTCTGCTGAAATACGCCCCGGATTATACCTGTTTCATGGCACCCTACATCAACAGCTACAAACGCTTCATGAAAGGCACCTTCGCGCCGACGCGGATCATCTGGTCAGTGGACAACCGCACCGCTGGTTTCCGCCTGTGCGGAGACGGCACCAAGGCTGTGCGAGTCGAGTGCCGGATTCCGGGCTCAGATATGAACCCCTATCTGGCGATGGCTGGCATGCTGGCGGCAGGGATCGCGGGCATCGAAGAGGAGTTGGACTTGCAGCCACCCACCCAAGGGGACGTTTATCAGGGCGAGACTGGCATGATCCCTGGCAACCTTCGTGCGGCGCGGGATGCCCTGCATGGTTCGGTCATGTTGCGGGCGGCCATGGGCGATGACGTCGTCGACCACTATACCCGTGCTGCTGAGGTCGAAATCGAGGAGTTCGAGCGCGTGGTGACGGATTGGGAAATCGCCCGCGGGTTCGAGCGGGCGTGAGTTCGGGTCGTGCTGGGGGCTCTGCCCCCAGCCCCCGGGATATTTTTAGCCAGATGAAGCAGGGTTCCTGTTTCTTTAGGAAATGGAGTGAAAATGGGGCAGATATTGAAATGTGTCTCGCCGATCGACGGATCGGTTTTTGCCGAACGTGAAGTATTGTCGCGAGACGCCGCTTTCGGGGCCGCAGCCCGCGCTCGGGCTGCTCAGGCGGAATGGGCGACCCGTCCGTTGCAGGAGCGGATTGATCTTGTGATGGCTGGCGTGGCCGCCATTGGTGCCATGAACGATGAGATCGTGCCCGAACTGGCCCATATGATGGGTCGCCCGGTGCGTTATGGTGGTGAGTTCGGTGGGTTCAACGAACGCGCAAGCCACATGGCGAAGATTGCCGAGGCGTCCCTGGCAGATATCGCTGTGGGCGAGGATGAGACGTTCAAGCGTTATATCAAGCGCATCCCGCACGGGGTCGTCTTTGTGGTGGCGCCCTGGAACTACCCTTACATGACGGCGATCAACACGGTCGCACCGGCGCTTATCGCGGGCAACACGGTCGTCCTGAAACACGCCACCCAGACCTTGCTGGTGGGCGAGCGCATGGCAAGGGCGTTCCATTCGGCGGGTGTGCCCGAGGATGTGTTCCAGAACGTTTTCCTGAACCACGATGTTACGAACGACCTGATTGCGGGTAACGCGTTTGATTTTGTGAACTTCACCGGTTCGGTCGGCGGCGGCCAGGCGATGGAACGTGCCGCGGCGGGCACATTTACCGGCGTCGGCACCGAGCTGGGCGGCAAGGATCCCGGCTATGTCATGGACGACGCCGATCTGGATGCCGCAGTCGACACGCTGATTGACGGTGCGATGTTCAATTCGGGCCAGTGTTGTTGTGGTATTGAGCGGATCTATGTCCACGAAAGCCTCTATGATGACTTTGTCGCCAAGGCGGTGGACATCGTGAAGGGGTACAAACTGGGCAACCCGCTGGATGCCGAGACAACGATTGGCCCGATGGCCAATGTGCGTTTTGCCGATGAGGTGCGAGCACAGATCGCCGAGGCGGTTGCATCCGGCGCGGTCGCGCATATCGACACCTTCGCTGAAGACGATGGTGGCGCGTGCCTGACACCGCAAATCCTGACCAATGTCACCCATGACATGCGCGTGATGCGGGACGAGAGCTTTGGGCCCGTGGTGGGCATCATGAAAGTGTCGTCCGACGAAGAGGCCATCGCATTGATGAATGACAGTGAGTTTGGCCTGACCGCCAGCCTGTGGACCCGTGATGTGGATCGTGCGGCGCGGGTTGGTGACCGGATTGAAACGGGCACTGTGTTCATGAACCGCGCCGACTATCTGGACCCCGGCCTGTGCTGGACGGGCTGCAAGAATACCGGGCGCGGCGGCGGTCTGTCCGTGATCGGATATCACAACCTGACACGTCCCAAATCCTACCACCTCAAAAAGGTAACGGGCTAAGGACGACGGCCTGCTTCGGACCCACCCCCTCGCCGAAGCAGGCCTTATTTTGCAAAGGAAACCTGACATGACACTTGTTGGAAACTGGTCCTATCCGACCGCCATCAAATTCGGAGCTGGGCGCATCAGGGAATTACCCGAAGCCTGCGCCGCCGCCGGAATGAAGAAACCATTGCTGGTCACGGACAAGGGGCTGGCCGACCTGCCCATCACCACCGCGACACTGGATATCATGGACGTCGCTGGCCTGGGCCATGGGGTGTTCAGCGATGTGGACCCCAACCCGAATGAGAAGAACCTCGAGGCTGGAGTTGCGACCTACAACGCGGGTGGCCATGACGGGGTGATCGCCTTTGGCGGCGGCTCCGGGCTGGATCTGGGCAAGATGGTCGCATTCATGGCGGGTCAGACCCGCCCCGTTTGGGATTTTGAGGATATAGGCGACTGGTGGACCCGTGCCGATGCCGACGTTATCGCGCCGATCATTGCGGTTCCGACCACCGCAGGGACAGGGTCGGAAGTAGGCCGCGCAAGCGTCATCACCAATTCCGAGACCCATGCCAAGAAGATCATCTTTCATCCCAATGTTCTGCCCACCGTTGTGATTTGCGACCCGGATCTGACCGTCGGAATGCCCAAGTTCATTACGGCAGGAACAGGCCTGGACGCCTTCGCGCATTGCGTCGAAGCCTTCTCGAGCCCGCATTATCACCCAATGAGCCAGGGCATCGCGCTGGAAGGTATGCGACTGGTGAAGGAGTACTTGCCACGCGCTTATGCTGACGGTACCGATATCGAAGCCCGCGCCCAGATGATGAGCGCCGCTGCCATGGGCGCAACGGCATTCCAGAAGGGCCTTGGCGCGATCCACGCGATGAGCCACCCAATTGGTGCGGTATTCAACACCCATCACGGCACCACAAACGCGGTCTGCATGCCCACTGTTCTGGACTTCAACGCCCCGGCCATTGCAGACCGGTTCCAGCAAGCCGCGGCATATCTGGACATCGACGGTGGCTTCGATGGGTTCCGCGCCTTCGTGCAGGATTTCAACGACAGCCTTGGCATCCCCCGCACTCTGTCCGACCTGGGTGTGACCGAAGCCTCAATCGCAGAGCTTGTCGAAGGGGCGATCGTCGATCCTTCATGCGGCGGAAACCCGATTGAGTTGACGAAAGACAACCTGACGCAGCTGTTCAAGGCAGCTCTGTAAAACCAAGGGCCCGGCAGTGAGTTTCTGCCGGGCCCTACAAAACTGCGCAGCCTGTACCAGATCAGTGCCCGGTCAGCACCAGTGTGTTGACAGGCATCAGGATCAGACGCAAACGCAGACCGGCCGCATGCACTACTCCGATCGTGTCAACCACATGCAGGAAAGCCGCCTCCCAAAAGCCCAGATCCCCGTGCTCCAACCGCTCGTGGTTGTCTGTGTAGACATTGGCCAGACAATTGCTGCCCGGTGGAATGTCATCGGCCATACCTTTGTATAGCGGCTCCAAATAAACCAGAATCGAGCCGGGATTGCTGTTGGTCTGCACGTCCCGCAATTCATCCGATGGACGGATCTGGCCGGAAGGAATGACATCCTGCACCTCGACCACCACAGTGGGGATCACGGTGAATGGCTTGGTCATGCAGCCCAATTCGCCAATCATGCCCGGCTTTATCACCTGAGCAGACAGCTGGCTGAAAGCGGCCTGAAAGCGGTCATGTCCGGTGTGCGATGGCACTAGAATACCAGCAGGTCGCAACAACGGGCTTACGTAGTCACCGACCTGCAGGCCGAACTGTTCGACCCGCCCCGTGACGCCCGCGATGATTACGGTTTTGTCCAATTCGGTCTGCGCAGCATCCAGTTGCGCAATGGCACTTGCCAGCTGCGCGGGGATCAGTTCTTCAATCTGCTGCTCAACCGCAGCACGTTTGGATTCCGCGGCAAGAACCTGGGCCTCTCGCTGGGCAACAAGGTTTTCCAGCCTCTCAATCTCGGCCAACCTTACCGCGCTTGAACCTTCGTCACGCAGGGTTGTGTTGCGCTCAAGATCCTCCAGAGACTGCGCAAGCGCTGCCGTGGCACCGGCAATTCCAGCTTCGGCCTCGGCCAAGTCGGTTTCCGCAACCTTAAGTGAGGCCTGCACCTGTGCAATCTGCGCATTTGCCGCCTGAACCTGTGCAGTCTGACTAAAATCCTCGATCCGGAAAATCGGTTGCCCAGCGGTTACCAGCTCGTTGTTCTTGACAAAAACCTCGGAAACACGGCCACCCAATTGCGGCAGAATGGTCACTGTCCGGAAATAGGACGCCGCGGTTTTACTGGCTGGATGAAAATAAAACAGCGTGGTGATCACGGTCAGCGCCAGAATGGCACAGGTGGTCAACCCCCACCGCAGTTCGTACCACATGGTAAACAAGGTAATCTCGTGACCGATCCGCTTACCCTGAACGAACCGGCGGAACAGATAGTCGGGCAGCACCGTTATCAGGGCGCAGAGCATGGTCTCGATCATGTGGTTTGCTCCTGCGCATCGCTGGCTTCGGAATCCAGCGATGCCGGTACCGTTGTTTCAGGCACCGGTTCCGGAACAGGAGATTGACCAAGAGAACGAATGGCGTCGGCAATATTTCTAAGCGGGGTGGCAAAATCCGGAAACTGGAACCCCGCGACCAATATGGCGGCAACCCAGAAAAGCCCATTATGTGTGAACAGTGCCAGCAGCGCCAGAATACCCACCAATTGGAATTGCGGGTGATTGTTTTCGTGGGCCATTTTTTCAGGAACTGAATGAAGTGTCAGGTATCCGACACCGATCAACACCACCAGAACGACGAAAAAAACGACCATGGCGGAGAAAAGGTAATCGCTTCCGTCAGCTGCGACAACGTATCCGGGAATATGCCCTGTGGCCATTGGATGAAGGTCTGCTGCGGTCACCTTACCCTCCTGTTTATTTTGATACTTCTTTGACCGGGTTGAAGCACAATTTCAAGGCTGCTTATAGTTTGAAAACCCAAACGCGTGGCGAATGAGGAGCTTTAGGGTCAGCATGAAATTCAAGAAACCCATTGCATATCTGTCTCGAACGGATCGCAAATCATGATTGATTTCCTTATCATCGGCGGCGGAATTGCCGGGCTCAGTGCGGGTGCGCGCCTGTCGAAACATGGAACTGTGGTGGTTCTCGAAGCCGAAGACGCCCTGGGCTATCACGCATCGGGCCGGTCGGCGGCGTTGTTCGAAGAAAGCTATGGGCCTCCCTCGGTCGTCGCCCTGAACAAAGCGGGGGCCGCCTTCTTGCGCACACAGAATGGCGGGTACCTGACCCCGCGGGGTTTGATGCTGGTCGGAGCGGTTGAACAACCCGACATTTTTGAAGCCGATCGCGCCGATCTGAACATGGTGAAGATAACGATGGATCAGGCCATATCGCGCGTTCCGATCCTGAACCCGGACAAAGTCGGGTTTGCAGCCATCAGCGAAGCGGCCTTTGACATCGATACAGATCGCCTGTTGCAGGATTTCGCCCGGACCATCCGGCAAAACGGAGGAACGGTTTCGACGAAAAGCAAAGTCACCGGCATTCGAAAAGAAAAGCACTGGGTGGTTGAGGCCAATGAGATCTTTGACGCCCGCACTCTGGTCAACGCAGCCGGTGCCTGGGTGGATGAGGTTGCACAGCTTGCAGGGCTGCCTGGTATCGGCATCACACCTCGCCGTCGGTCGATGGCGCGTCTGCCCGCCCCCGGAGGGCATGACGTTTCTGTCTGGCCCATGATGCTGGGCGCTGGCGAGACATGGTACGCCAAACCGGATGCGGGCAAGCTTCTGGTCTCTCCCTCCGAAGCCGATCCGGTTCCGCCGCAGGATGCCTATGCAGATGATATGGTGTTGGCAGAGGGTCTGGCGCGGTATGAAGAGTTGATGACCGAGCCGGTCACAAGGGTTGAAACGAATTGGGCAGGTTTGCGCAGTTTTGCCCCTGACGGGACCTTGGTGCTTGGGCGCGACCCACTGGACCCTTCGTTTGTCTGGAGTGGCGGTCAGGGCGGGTATGGTTTTCAAACCTCACCGGCGGCCTCGCAACTGTTGTGCGATCTTGTTGTTGGAAACACACCCGAGCTGAAACCTGACATAGTAGGCATGTTGACCCCTGACAGGTTAAAACGATGATCAAACGCAGCCTCCCCTCTTCTGCAAGTGTTGCCAATGCGTCTGAAGATGGCAAGCTGGTGGCCCCGGCAGCATCCCGAAACACGGACGCCCTGTGTGCATTGCTGCAAGAATGGGGCCCGTCCCAAGGCCAGGCATTGGAAATTGCAAGCGGGACAGGTCAGCATGTCAGTGCCTTCGCCGAAGTGCTGCCCGGGCTGACCTGGCAGCCTTCGGAAGTTGAACCTGAGCGGCGCGTGAGTATCGACGCCTATACCCGCAACTCGCCCAATGTCGCGCAGGCCGTAGAACTGGATGCAGCGAATTCAGGCTGGCACAGGCGGATTTACGGCAAGGACCTGATCGTTCTGATCAACTTGATTCACTTGATCAGTTGGCAGGAAACCAGAACCATCGTTTCAGAAGTCGCCCAATCGCTGTCACCAAAGGGGCGGTTCATCTTGTACGGCCCATTCAAACGCTCGGGCCAACTCACCAGTGACGGGGATGTCCGCTTTCATGCGGCTTTGTTTCAACAAGACCCCGAAATCGGCTACAAAAACGACGGGGACATTCTGAATTTGTTCAAAAACGTCGGTCTGCACATGCTGGCTACGGTCGAGATGCCTGCCAACAACCTTGCATTCATTGCCGAGCGCCCTGTCGTCTGATCGAGATCAAAGTCAAACAGCTGTACCCCACTTCATATTCCGGTTGCGAAATATGAAGAAGGGCACTCAGAAATGGCATGGCAAGAAAAACTCTCGGCAACACGAAAGAGTTTGCGAAACCTGAACGGTTCTATCCCCGACACGACGCGCGCATTCGGAGCGCTTGGCAAAGCCGTCAAAGAGGGCGGTACACTCGACTACAAAACCAAGGAACTCATTGCGTTAGGCATGTCGGTCAGCCTGCGATGCGAACCCTGCATTACGCTGCACACCGAAGCGTTGGTCAAAGCGGGTGCGACGCGAGATGAGGTGTCCGACGTGTTGGCCATGGCCATTCAGATGGGCGGCGGGCCAGCCATGATGTACGCAGCCAAGGCACTTGAATGCTTCGACGAGCTTTCCGCATGACCAACAGAAAAGGCCCCGGCGGTTGCCGGGGCCTTTCTTTGATCAGCCGTCCTTGCGGATGGTTTCGTTTTTCGGATCATAGGGGCTGTCGCAGGTGACAACCGCATCCCACAGCTTGTCCTGCATTTTGACCTTCAGCTTTGTGCCTTCGACTGCCAGCTCGGGCTTTACATAACCCATGCCGATGGACTTCTCGAATGCCACGGAATAACCGCCCGAGGTCAATCGACCCACACGCTCGCCTTCCGGTGTGTACAGTGCCTCGCGGCCCCATGGGTCGGCATCCTCCGGGCCGTCGATCAGCAGGGTACAGCACTTCACGCGCACGCCGGTCTCTTCCAGCTTGGCCTTGCCGTAGAAGTCTTTCGACAAATCGACAAAGCGCGGCAGGTCGGCTTCCAGCGGGGTCGCATCGCGGCCCAGTTCGGTGCCGAAGGCGCGATAGGATTTCTCCTGCCGCAGCCAGTTCTGGGCGCGCGCACCGACCAGCTTCATGCCGTGCTTCTCACCGGCTTTTTCAAGAAGGTCGAACAGGTAGTTCTGCATCTCGATCGGGTGGTGCAGCTCCCAGCCCAGTTCGCCGGTATAGGCCACGCGGATCGCGTTGACCGGGCACATGCCCAGTTCGATCTGACGGGCCGACAGCCACGGGAAACGCTTGTTGGACAGCGCGGTTTCCGGATCGGCGTCTTTGATGACCTCTTTCAGAACGTCGCGCGACTTGGGTCCGGCGATGGCGAAGACGCCCCATTGCGTGGTCACGTCCTGGATTTCGATGTAACCGAACTCCTCCATCTTGTCCTCGGCCGCCTTACGGAGGTAGTCGGCGTCATACTCGGTCCAGGCACCGGCAGAGACGATGTAGTAGTTGTTCTCGCCATTGCGGACGATGGTGTATTCGGTGCGGGTGGTACCGTGCGACGTCAGCGCGTAGGTCAGGTTGATCCGACCGACCTTCGGCAACTTGTTGCAGGTGAACCAATCCAGGAACTGGGTGGCGCCGGGTCCTTTGACGACATGCTTGGTAAAGGCCGATGCGTCGATCAGGCCAACGCCTTCGCGGATCGATTTGGCCTCTTCGACGGCATATTGCCACCATCCACCACGGCGGAACGAACGGCTTTCCTTGTCGAAGTTATCCGGCGCATCGACGGGGCCGAAATAGTTTGGACGTTCCCAGCCGTTGACCCAGCCGAACTGTGCGCCGCGCGCTTTCTGACGGTCGTAGGCTGGAACGGTCCGCAGCGGGCGGCAGGCTTCACGCTCTTCGTCCGGATGGTGCAGGATATAGACGTGCTCATAGCACTCTTCGTTCTTGCGGGCCGCGAACTCGGTGGTCATCCAGTTGCTGCTGTAGCGTTTGGGGTCCAGCGAGGCCATGTCGATCTCGGCTTCGCCATCTACCATCAACTGCGCCAGATAATAGCCGGTGCCGCCGGCGGCGGTAATACCGAAGCTGAAACCTTCTGCCAACCACATATTGCGCAGACCCGGTGCAGGACCAACCAGCGGGTTGCCGTCAGGCGTATAGCAGATCGGGCCGTTGAAATCGTCCTTCAGGCCGGATTCGGCGCAGGACGGCACACGCTCGGCCATGGCCATGTACTGATCCGCAATCCGATCCAGATCCAGCGGGAACAGGTCTGCGCGGAAGCTGTCCGGCACACCGTGTTCAAACCGCGCGGGGGCGCCGTGTTCATAGATACCCAGAATCCAGCCACCGCGCTCTTCACGCGCATAGGATTCGTTGTCCGCATCGCGCACAACGGGGTGTTCGGGGTTGCCCGCTTCACGCCATTTGACCAATTCCGGGTCTTTGTCCATGACGATGAACGTATGCTCGACCGGGATCGCCGACATCTTGATGCCCAGCATCTTGGCGGTGCGCTGTGCGTGGTTGCCCGATGCAGTGACGACATGCTCGGCAGTGATCACGACCTTCTCATCGCTCTCGACAAGATTGCCGCCTTTTTCCACCATCTTGGTGCAGGTGACTTCCCAATGGGTGCCATTCCAGTGGAAGGCATCCGCCTGCATCTTGCGCACGATCTCTACACCACGCTGACGGGCCCCCTTGGCCATCGCCTGAGTCACGTCAGCCGGGTTAATGTAGCCGTCCTCGGTGTGATAGATCGCACCCTTCAGATCCGATGTCTCGATCAGGGGCCAACGCTCCTTGATCTGGTCGGGGGTCAGCCATTCGTACGCGACATCGCAGGTCTCCGCTGTCGAGGCGTAGAGCATATACTCATCCATGCGCTCTTGCGTCTGTGCCATGCGCAGGTTGCCGACAACGGCAAAACCCGCATTCAGCCCGGTTTCTTCTTCCAGCGTCTTGTAGAAGTCGACCGAGTACTTGTGGATGTGAGTTGTCGCATAGGACATGTTGAACAGTGGCAGCAGACCAGCCGCGTGCCAGGTGGACCCGGACGTCAGCTCGTCCCGTTCGATCAACATCACATCATCCCAGCCCGCTTTGGCCAGATGATAGGCAATCGAGGTCCCAACGGCGCCGCCGCCAACGACCAATGCTTTGACTTGGGTTTTCATAACCGGGCGTCTCCCCTTGAAATCAGTTGACACCATATGGCGCACTTGAGGGGGATCGCGCGACATTCATCCGACCAGTGATATGAAAAAAACGACCCGAACATCGAAAGCGGATCGAAGATCAGGCATGAAACCCCTGATCTCAACCGCTGGAGCGACAGCGCTTGCTTGTCCCGATCGTGGTGCAGACGAGCTTCCGAATGTCCTCTGACGGCGTCTTAGCCGCAGGTTCCTCTGGCTGTACAGGTTGAGCTTCTGCTTCGAACCAACTGTCCGAGATTCCGACACGCGAGGATACCGAGGCAAGATAACCTTTGATACCCAGCCCAGTCTCGGATGCCTTGGCTTGCTGAGTATAATCCAGCCCAGCAACGACCACCGCACAGACTGCTGCAAACCCTGCCAGATATTTTGCACTCATGTCGACCACCTGTTCTCAATCAAGTCTGAGAAACCAAAACATGTGGACGATTTGAAGGCGCAATGCGGGCCAGAACGCGAAAATCATTACGATTGGTCGGACAAAACCTTGCCGGGATTCATGATATTTTCGGGGTCCAGAGCGGCCTTGATCGCCGCCATATACTGCGTGGCAGCACCCAGTTCCTTGATGAGGTAAGGCATTTTGCCCTGACCGATGCCGTGTTCACCTGTACAGGTGCCTTCCATTGAAATTGCCAGATCATTCAACCAGCCGACAAACTCTTCGGCTTTGGCAACTTCTTCGGTATTTTCCATGTCGATCAGTAGAAGCGAGTGGAAGTTCCCATCCCCCACATGCCCGACCATTGGCGCGAGCAAACCAAGATTGGATGCCTTCTGTTGGGTGCTGGTCACACATTCCGCCAGACGCGAGATCGGCACGCAGACATCTGTGGAAATGCCACGCGCGCCGGGGCGCAGTTGCAGGCACGCCCAATACATATCATGCCGGGCCTGCCAAAGCTTGTTCCGCTCTTCGGTGGTCGAGGTCGCAGCAAAGTCAGTGCCGCCGAACTCCTCGACGATCTGACCAAAGGTTTCAGCCTGTTCCGCTGCACCGTTTTCAGAGCCATGGAATTCAAGCAGCAACAACGGCGTTTCCGGCAGGCATAGCCCGGAATAGGCGTTTGCCGCCTGAACCGACATTTCATCCAGCAACTCTATTCGGGCGACCGGAATGCCATACTGAATGGTCATCATCACAGCACGACACGCTGCATCGACCGATGGAAAAGAACACCTGGCCGAGCTGATCGCTTCGGGGATGCCTTGCAACCGCAGAGTCAACTCGGTGATGATCCCCAACGTACCTTCCGCCCCAATCAAAAGACGTGCCAGATCATACCCGGCCGATGACTTCTTGGCTCTGTGACCGGTACGGATGATCTGGCCGTCCGGCATGACCGCCTCAAGGCTGAGAACGTTGTCCCTCATCGTTCCATACCGCACCGCATTGGTGCCCGAAGCGCGGGTCGCGGCCATACCGCCCAGCGAGGCATTCGCCCCCGGGTCAATCGGAAAGAACAGACCCTGGTCCCGCAAATGGGTGTTCAGCGCCTCACGCGTGACGCCGGGCTGCACGACGCAATCCAGATCTCCGGCGTGGACCGCCAGCACCTTGTCCATCTGCATCAGATCGACCGAGATTCCCCCCGCTGGCGCATTCACATGCCCTTCCAGCGACGTTCCAGTGCCGAAGGGGATCACCGGTACCCTGTGCGCGGCACAGGTTTTGACGATTTCCGAAACCTCCTGCGTTGTATGCGGGAAAACCACAGCATCCGGGCTCTGGTTTTCAATCCAGGTCGTAGTGTGTCCGTGCTGTTCCCGGATTGCGGCACCAGTTTGCAACCTGTCGCCAAAGCGTTGTTTCAGAACACCTATGACGGTTTCGATACCTGTTTCATTCCGAGGCAAAGCGGTCGCCTGCACCATCGTCATCCTCCCTTTCCCCAACACATCGCGGGCCTTTCAGTCTATGACTAATTGGCCCACTAAGTGCGGGCAATCCCCACAAATACCGAGGAACTATTCGCCCAGCGCAATACCTTCGCGGCGCGGGTCGGCACCACCGCTCAGCCCGCCGCCAATTTCGATGGCGTGAAGGCCAGATGTCAGGTCACGCGGATTTACCTCGAAGCCAAGCTCGGTCAGCCCGTCAGAAAAGCCTTCTGCAGAGGTCCCGGCCTCGACGTCGTAAGTCCCGAAACGATTGACCAGATGCGGCAGTGACACGGCTTGTTGCACATCCATTCCCCAGTCGGCCCAGGCGATGATCGACTTGGCCACATAGCCGATGATCCGACTGCCACCCGGAGAACCAATAGCCAAAACCGGCGCGCCATCCTGCATCACGATGGTCGGGCTCATGGACGAACGCGGACGTTTTCCGGGCTCCAGCCGGTTGGCAATCGGCACGCTGTTACTGTGGGTCTTGAACGAAAAATCCGTCAGTTCGTTGTTCAGAAGGAACCCGTTTGTCATCAGGCGTGAACCAAAGCCGTTCTCGATGGTCGTGGTCATCGACAGCACGTTGCCATAGCCATCCACGATCGAGATATGCGAGGTCGAGGGCAATTCCAGCGACACATCATCCGCCCAGTTCAGCGCGTGATCGAATTCTGGTTGCCCCGGTCCGACCTCTGCCAAAGCGCCTTCGGAGTCCAGCAATTCAGCACGTTGCGACAGGTACGCCGGATCGACCAGCCCGCTGGTCGGCATGGGTACGAAATCGCTGTCGGCCATGTAGCGGCCCCGGTCCGCAAAGGCGAGACGCGAAGCGTCTCCGATCAGCCGCCACGCCTCGGCGCTTTCCGAGCCCATGGCCGCCAGATCATAGCTGTTCAGCATCCCCAGAATTTGCCCCACGGTCAACGCACCCGACGACGGCGGGCCCATGCCGCAGACTTCATAGGCACGGTATTCTGCGCAAACCGGCTCGCGTTCGATCACCTGATACAGCGCAAGATCCGCGCCGGACAGAACACCGGGATTGCCGGGAGCGTTGCGAACCGTGCGCACGATATCTGCTGCAATCTCACCACCGTAGAATCCAGCCGCCCCGTCACTGGCCAACACACGCAGTGTTTCGGCATAAGCCGGGTTCATCAGGCGCTGCCCCTGCTGCAACGGTTCGCCTCCCGGCAGGAAGTATTCAGCGGTTTCCGGGAAGTGCGACAGGCGCTCGGCATCGTTTTCGACAAGGCTGGCCAGACGTGGGGACACCAGGAACCCTTCGTCCGCCAACCGGATTCCATCGGCAAACAATCCCGGCCACGCAGAACGGCCCCAGCGGCGATGCGCCTCTTCCAGCAAAGCAGGTGTGCCCGGAGTACCCACGGACAGCCCACCAACAACTGCGTCGAAGAACTTCAGCGGCTCTCCGCTTTCGTCTTGAAACAGGGTCGGTGTGGCCGCAAGCGGTGCGGTTTCACGTCCGTCTAGGGTTGTCATCTGCCCGGTCGCTGCGTCGTACCAGACCAGAAACGCACCACCGCCCAAGCCCGAGGATTGAGGCTCGACCAGGCCCAACACGACCTGCACCGCTACCATTGCGTCTGCGGCGGATCCACCTGCGCGCAATACTCTGGCTCCGGCTTCCACGGCCAGCGGGTTGGCTGCGGCAATCATCCAGGTCTCAGACGTGACCGGAATACCATCTAGCTTGGCCTCGAGCGCGGCGATGACCTCTTCTGTCATGGCCTGCACCTGCCCTTCCGTGGCCGTTTCCGGCGCAACGGCATCGGCCGCTTCCTGAGCGAACCCCTGGGTTGCACAACACAATGCAGAAAGCAGTAGAACTGAAACACGTCTCATCTGATCAAATCCTCCAATACATCCTTAATTATCAAAACTGTACGCCGAACACACTCTGAACAAGGATAAGCTGCACGGGCATGAACACACGGCAGACTTCCGCCACATGAGTTAAGCCTTTAAGCCGTCTGCCAATCGACCCTGGTCAAAGCGGGTCATTCCACAGAAATCAGGCAACCACGCTTCACGCCGGGTGACCCAGCTTTCATAAGTTGGCGTCAACTGGTCTGGCGCATCAAGGCACCCAAGATGCACTTCCACTTCAGCTCCGCTGCGCGCAAAGACCGGAGAGCCGCAGCCAGGGCAAAAGAACCTGTCAACATAGCCGCGCGCTTCGCCGGAAACCTCAATTCTGTCATCCGGGAAAACGGCCGCCGCATAGAACAAAGCGCCATGATGCTTGAGACAATCCAGACAGTGACAAATCCCGACCCTGAGAGGACGACCTGAAGCTTTGATGCGCAGATTTCCACATCGGCATCCTCCTTCATAAACGTCCATTCCTGCTCCTTTCCGGAGTGCTACAGCATCGCCGGCACAACCTGATCCGGCGGGCGGTGGCCGTCTTCGAAAGTCTTGATGTTGATAATGACCTTCTCGCCCATCTCCACCCGGCCCTCCAGCGTTGCCGATCCCATATGAGGTAACAGAACCACATTGGGCAACTGCCGCAGGCGCGGGTTCACGTCAGTGCCCTGTTCGTAGACATCCAGCCCCGCCCCCGCAATTTCACCTGCACGGATCATCCGGGTCAGGGCATTTTCATCCACGACTTCGCCACGTGACGTGTTTACGATCACTGCCGAGGGTTTCATCAGTTTCAGACGACGTGCGTTCATCAGATGGAAAGTCGACGGCGTTGAGGGGCAATTGACCGAGATCACGTCCATCCGCGCGACCATCTGATCCAGGCTTTCCCAATAGGTTGCCTCCAGTTCCTGCTCAGTCTCTGGGCGCAGCCTGCGACGGTTGTGATAGTGGACCTGCATTCCAAACGCGTTTGCACGCCGCGCTACTGCCTGCCCGATCCGTCCCATGCCCAGAATACCCAGACGACGACCTCCGATACGACCTCCCAGAAAAGCGGTGGGTGCCCAGCCGGACCAATCTCCTTGCTGCATCACACTCAGACCTTCGGGAATGCGTCTGGTAACTGCCAGGATCAGGGCCATCGTCATGTCGGCGGTGTCATCAGTCAGCACACCCGGCGTGTTCGACACCAGAATACCGCGCTGACGCGCTGTGGACACATCAATATTGTCGACACCAGCCCCGTAATTGGCAATGAGCTTCAGCTTTTCGCCCGCCTGCCCCAGTAGACCGCTATCAATCGCATCAGTTACCGTAGGCACCAGCACATCGGCGTCTTGCACTGCGGCCACCAGTTCCTCGCGCGTCATCGGAGTGTCATCGTCGCGCAAGCGCACGTCAAATAACTCGCTCAAACGTGTTTCGACCGCTTCGGGCAACCGTCGCGTAACGACAACACTCAAACGTTCTCTTGGCACCTCGGCCCTCCCACTGCTTTGCAAACGGACGCGCGCCATGGCATCGTGGCGCAGGAAAAGGCGGGGCACAAGAACCCCTTTGGCATTGAGTCGACCTTTTTTCGGAACCGGATCAACAGGCATAAGAGCAGGCAGTCAGTGAGTGGTATTCGACCGGTAAAACGCCGTTGTCTGGCGGCACTATCCGTATTTCTGGTCATGTTCGGCGCGTGGGCTGCTCATGCCGACGTGAAACGTGGATCAGTCACCAACCTGCCCCTACCCCGTTATGTCTCGATGAAAGCGGCCGAAGGCAACGTTCGACGCGGGCCTTCTTTGACACACCGAATCGACTGGGTGTTCAAACGGCGCGGCATGCCGCTGCAGGTTACTGCCGAATACGGCAATTGGCGAAGGGTTCAGGACCGCGACGGCGCTGGAGGCTGGGTTCACTACGCTTTGCTGTCGGGCGTTCGGACAGTGCTGGTTGAAGCCGAAATGCTGCCTGTCTATGCCCGACCTGATCCGACCTCGCCCGTGAATGCGCATTTCGAATCCGGGGTAGTGGCCCGGCTGGGAACCTGTTCGCTGGACTGGTGCCGGATCACCGCCGGCGGGTATCGGGGTTGGACATTGAAATCGAACCTTTGGGGTGTCGACCCGTCCGAGATTCGCGAATAACCACTGGGCTGAACTCCCCCGCATCGCGGACTCGCGACAAGGTGTTTGAGTTTCCCGCCGATATGCTGTGAAACTCGACCAAAACGGAGACGATCATGCGCGCAGTTACATATTCCACCTTCGGAGACCCGGCTGATGTCCTGCGGATACAGGACCTCCCTCCGGTCCGGCCGGGTCCGGGCGAGGTCACGGTAGAGCTGTCCTTTTCCGGAGTGAACCCTTCCGACGTCAAAGCCCGCGCTGGGACCAGACCGGGCGTGACAGAGCCGCAGTTCCCCCTGATCATCCCGCACAGTGACGGCGCCGGTGTGATCTCGGCCGTAGGCGATGGAGTATCCGCATCTCGGATCGGTCAACGCGTGTGGATCTGGAACGGGCAATGGCAACGCCCGTTTGGCACCGCCGCCAGCCACATCACTCTTCCCGATGCGCAGGCCGTCGCCCTGCCGGATACAGTGTCGTTACAGACCGGTGCGATTCTGGGCATCCCCGGTCTCACCGCCAGCCATGCGGTGTTTTCAGGCGGCTGCCCCGATGGGCATACGATCTTGATACACGGTGGCGCTGGCACCGTCGGCTTTCTGGCTGTTCAACTTGCCAAATGGGCAGGCGCGCGTGTGATCGCGACCGCCAGCCCTCGCAACTTTGACAGGGTCAAGGCAGCCGGGGCAGATATCGTACTTGATTACGCCAGCGAAGATCTTTCGACCGAGATTCTCGAAGCAAATGGCGGGCAAGCAATCGGTCGAATCGTCGACGTCGAATTCGGTCGAAACATTCAAACAAACGCCGTGGTCATCGCCGAGAACGGCCGCATCAACGCCTATGGCTCTGCCCAAGACATGACACCCGTGTTTCCGTTCGGACCGATGATGTTCAAAGCCATGACGCTTGAGACCATTTTGATTTATCTTCTTCCGTCGGATCTGCGTACCCTTGCCGTGAAGACCCTTCACAGGGCCTTGGCTGATGGCGCTTTGACCTGCCCTGTTCAAAAGGTTTTTGCACTGGAAGAATGCGCGTCCGCTCATGCAATGGTGCAGGACGGAAACCGTACCGGAGCTGTGTTGATCGACACCAAATGACCGCCCTGAAAAAAATCTGTTCAACGTGAGTTTTTTTGACAAAACGCTCTTGATCCCTGCCAGCAACAATCGTAGATAGCCGCTCACCGTTGGGGTGTAGCCAAGTGGTAAGGCAGCGGTTTTTGGTACCGTGTATCGTAGGTTCGAATCCTACCACCCCAGCCATCTTTTCCAGAAAAGCCAGAAAAATAAGGGGAAAACCTCCCCTTCCTCCCGTCGTGTATCCCAGTCCTCCGGCTGTGAGATACAAGGTGGGATACCCGACCATTTGGACTTGCCCTTTTGCACCCCTATCAGCTTTTTGGCATAGTGTTCAAAGCTGGTGGCTTTCTTCTTGGCGTGGTCGCTGTTGGCTATGCTGCGGTACGTGTCGGCAAACTCTTAAGCCACTTCCATGGCCTCGATCCGTGATTTTTCCTTTGTGGACCGCAGTACATATCCGCCCTTCATTGTGTCCCAAAGGCGAACGTGCCAATAGGGGCTACGATCATACTGTAGGATAGCCAGCCCTCGACGCAGAGGTTTTTGCTTGGAGATTTGGTTTTTTTGAATCTTTGGACAAGTCGGAGCCGAATTAGGAGCGCATAACAGTGCATAACTTTTACGGCTGAAATTTTGAACTCTCAACGTTCGGAATTTACAAACTATTTCAGTGAGTTAATGGTGCCTGGGGGGCGGATTCTAGCTCTTTTAATTTCAACCACTTACGGGGCGAATTTTCAAGCTTTACGTCGATTTTACGTCTTTCTAGCCAATTAGTGATCCTCAACTTTTTGGGTGACGTAAAGTACATCGCGCCTGAAAATTGCGTGCCTGCCAAGAACAAAAAACCATGCGTTGGAAGCATGGAATCTTCAGCATGTATGCTTAGGTTCTGGACCTATTAATTTGGTTGTCGCCATCCCGCCTGCGTGATTCATACCCGCGAGCTTCAGGGGTATAAC
>NZ_JBXWMI010000007.1:0-262317 GCF_059609765.1 Ruegeria sp. YTSC106 | reverse complement strand
GGCGGCAACGGTGGTGGAAACTCCGGCGGTAACGGCGGGGGAAACAGCGGCGGCAACGGTGGTGGAAACTCCGGCGGCAACGGTGGTGGAAACTCCGGCGGTAACGGCGGGGGAAACAGCGGCGGCAACGGTGGTGGAAACTCCGGCGGTAATGGCGGGGGTAAAGGCGGCGGAAAAAGATGATGTTTAAACTTCGAGACACGCGCATATAGTGCTGGTGCATGAGAGTTTTGCTTGCAGAAGATGAACCGCACCTCTGCGATCAGATCAAAAAGCTGTTGAATGCCGAAGGTCGCGTAGTGGATGTGGTAAACAACGGTCTCGACGCGTTACATCTGGGCGCGACCGAACCGTACGACGTGATCATTCTGGATATCGGCCTGCCGGAACGGGACGGTATCTCGGTGCTGCGCGAGTGGCGTGGTTCAGGCATTAAAACCCCGGTTCTGATACTCACCGCCCGTGATGGCTGGAGTGAGCGTGTCGATGGGCTTGATGCCGGTGCGGATGACTACATGACCAAACCGTTCCACATGCCAGAACTGGCGGCCCGGGTCCGCGCCATTTTGCGACGGCAAAGTGGCCAGTTGAACCCGGTGATCGAGATGGGTAATGTCGTCCTGGACACGCGCAACGGGCGAGTGACGGTTGAAGGTGTTCCGATCGATCTAACGGCTCAGGAAATCGCTGTGTTTACCTATCTGGCCCACAATGCCGGGCGCATGATTTCAAGAACCGAGCTTTCTGAACATATCTATGAATACGACGGCGACAGGGATTCCAATACCATCGCAGTCTTCATAACCCGTCTGCGCAAAAAACTTGGCTCCGACTTGATTACAACGGTACGGGGCCGCGGATACATGATTGACTCTGCCTGATGTTGTCACTGCGTCAACGGGCATTGTTAGGAGGCTTTGCATCCGGAGCCGTGTCTGTTGGATTAGGTACACTTGCCGTCTTTTCTTACATCAACAACCGCGTATCAGATCGCTTCGACACTGCTTTGTTGGACCGCCACACACAGCTTGTAGTGGGTTTGAGCGTAACCACCCAAAGCCCCGATTCACTCAGGGATCTGATGTTCGATCCGGCTTACAGTTCTCCATACTCTGGTAGATACTGGCAAGTTAGCAACGATGAAGGAGAAATTTTTACGTCTGCGTCACTGTTTGACGAAGTTATCGCCGAACCTTCCGGCAACCCAGATACGCCAACGCTGTGGACTACGAATGGCCCTGAAGGTGAGGTTCTGCGCAGTGCCTTTCAAAAAATCACGTACGAAGACGGCTCTGTCTGGGGCGTAAGTGTCGCCGAAAGTCGGGTTCAACTTGCGGCCGAACGCCGCGCCGCACAGCAAAGCCTTTTGCCCGTATTTGCCCTGGTCGGTCTAATAGGAGTGGCCGGATCTCTTCTATTGATGACTATCATACTTGGGCCTTTGAGAAGATTGCGTTCCGATGTCGCGCATCGCTGGGATCAGGATGAAGATCTCAGACCAGCTGATTATCCAGAAGAGGTCGCTCCACTGGTTGAAGACCTGAACAAACTTCTGCGTCGGAATCGTGAGATCGTGTCAGGATCTCGCCGTCAGGCAGCAGACCTAGCCCACGCTTTGAAAACTCCTGCCACAATTTTGCGGAACGAACTGGAAACACTTTCCGGCGCAGGAGTTGCAACGGGCACCGCGCGGGAGGCGTTGGACCGGATCGATGCTCAATTGAGCCGATCTCTCGCCAGATTGAGGGCCTTGCATACCGCGGACTTAACCCATTCGAGAACGGATTTGACAAACGCTATCGACAGGCTGGAACGGCTGTTTGCAACAATAGCGGATCGCGAAGGCAAATCTCTGCAGATCGTGCGTGACCCCGGTCTCTGGGTACGCATGGATGCACAAGATATTGAAGAGGTGCTGGGCAACTTGCTGGACAACGCAGTCAAGTGGTGCCGGAAAAGTGTACGCTTGACGGCCAAGCGCAACCCTGATTGCATCGAAATCAGTATCGAAGACGACGGCCCCGGGATTCCCGAGGAGGCCCGCCGCGATGCACTTCGGTCCGGCGGTCGCTTGGACACGTCGGTCACCGGCAGCGGCCTAGGGCTGACAATAGCAGTCGATTTGCTGAAAGCTTATGACACCCATCTGATTTTGGGCGCTTCCAGTACCCTCGGTGGTCTCGAATGTCGGGTCGAGATCTCGAGCTAATTTGAGCCAAAAATCATCAAACTGATTAAGCCGTCCTTTTTCGATTTTGCAGCATTTGAGAAACACAGGCCTCTGTTGTTAATTCATGTAACTTTATCCTAGTCGATCAGCTTCTGCAGTTCTCTGTCTGCACGGATCAGGTCGTTGATGTTTTTGCGTGCCTCCTCGGCCTCTTGAGATCTGCCTCCGTGCTTCCACGAAGGATGGCTTAGCCCAGCAGCGTGCCCACCTCTAGCCCCATGCATGCGACAAACACTCCAGCCTTTAACAGCCGGAGCACGACATCGCTTCCCGGTAGACTTCGCCCTGGCAATACACCTCGGTGCATCTCTGAGCCTTTTCGTTGGGTCCATGAGGTTGTCGTCACTTTTTGTCATCCGACCGCCCCCCATTTTGAACGTTACCAACAATTGCCTGCCCGCCTTCTTTAACTTCAACGCGTTCGACCCGGACGGTTTGATCTGCTTTGGAGCGATACCTCTTCAGGGTATCAACCTGGCTGGTGAAGGTCCGCGCCAGCTTATTGAGCGCTCGTTCTGCCGAATCTTGCTGCGGGAGAGTTTTTACGTGGTTCAGGCGACGTGCCATCATCATCGTGGCCTGATGGACAGCGCCCATTTGGATCGCAAGCATGGCTTCGATCTCGTCCTGCGGCTTAACCCCAGCAACAACCGACATTACGAAGTTCGATGCCGTCTCGGAGACAGAGCTGTCCTGCTGCCCAAGAGTCGCGACTTGGTCCATGACCCCTTCGAGGAACCGATAATCAACGGTGCCGAGCTCATGCATTGCCAAAGCACAGGCAGCGGTTGGATCTTTTCCTTTGTGCCCAACCGTGAGCCGTCGTGTGTCTTCATCAAAATCCAACTTGATGTCCGGGGCCCGGACGTATGATCTCTTCCTTTCCCTCAGATCGGCAACCGCGTTGGTCTCCGCTTCGGCAAGCTCGGAGTTCTTTGTCCGAAGTTCGTTGCGACTGTTTGTCTGTGTCTTGCTCATGTCCGCCTCGCGTAACAGGGAGTGGTTATTATTAGTGTTCCGTTTCAGAACCGATGGACCGTCGAGAAATCGGCCTGACGGGTTCTGATTTTGAACCATGGGAGGTCTTTGGGTTCTCAAACGGAACCACAGAAGATGCTGACAGATCCATTTCAGAACCGCGTTTTGTTTTTTTGGGGTGCCAGGACCGCCAGTCATTTGTGGCGGCTTTTTTGCCGGACCGGTTCTGCGTCGCCTTGGTCGTGAACCGCCATTCGTGGGCGCGACGGTGATACCAGTTGCCTTCCTGTTCCAGCACAAGGAAGCCTTTGTCCTGCAGATCCTCGAAAGCCCGCTGAACCGTGGCCTTGCCCAATCCAAGAATCTCTGCCGCTTCGTTCATCGACAAAAACACCTTGCCGTTGTTGCCGCCGTTGTAGCGGGTGTGAAGCTCCAGCCAGAGCTTCACTGCAGGTCCGGACAATGCCCGCCACGCCGGAGATTTGATCATCGCGTAGGGCAGAGGGATGTATTGGCCCTCATCCGACCTTTTACCATTGGGTGGCCGCCTCCTACTCATCGCGACACCTCCGCTCGAAGTGCATGGGCAAAGCATCCAGTTCGGGAATGTGACACCCGATATGCGCCCGGACGAGCCGGGTTAGGCCGGAATTGGACACACTGTACCCGAGCGTGTCCCAGGCCGCTCCCCCGGCGGGAAATTGAGGTCTCTGACGCTGAAACAGCCATTGGATACTGTCCCGGCACTCGGCGACGCGGTAGATACCATAGCGAAAGAGTTCGCCCTGGTAGTTCTCAGCGGTTTCTCGATGATCGGTCTGGGAAACGGGGCCTTCTTCAAGCCCGCTTTCATAGCTTTGATTGCGCGATTTGGAAAAGGACATATCAGCCATGCTCGATCCGTCCTTTCCGCACGATCACCCGTTCAACCGAATGGCTCAGGGGCGACCAGTAGTACCGGCGCTCGTTTTGTCTTGTTGGCGCGGGGCATCCTGTGGCATCAACTGGACTTGCTAGGGTGACAGTTGATGTCACTGGAAAAGCCCCGTCTCCGCGCTTGGAGTTGGGGTTTTTCATTGCGCAGCCTCGTTGTTGGGATCGGTGCGACGGGCCGAAAGCCAGGCGTTCAGATCAGCGCCGTGATAGGCGATCCGCCGACCGATGCGGATAAAGGCCGGACCACACATGCGGTGGCGCCATTGAGCCAACTTCTCGCGGTTTCCCAGCAATTGCATTTCAGGGTCTTCTGGGAAATAGACCCGGTCGTCATTGAAGACGTTTGCCATCGTTGAAATCCTCTTGGATCAGTTGCGATGGCTCCCAATTATGGGCAGAATAGATCAATTGTCAGCAATGAAAAACAAGCACTTAGGCGCATTTACAGATAGCGTATATCACCTAGCCAACCCTAAGCTTTTTTGAAACCTGCTAGCCGGTTTTTGGGAATAGTGCTCTATACTTTGATCGAAACCTTTCTTCGCTTGCGAAAGAGGTAATGTATGCTTCAAGTTGCCCTTTTCCTTGCGACCAAAGCGAGGGATTTTCCGTCGACGCATCAGCCAACGCCAATTTGGCAACGTCAATTGGCTTCATCCTTGATAATGCGGGATTTACCTCCACCAACTGTTGGATATGGGCAAAAAGATGGTCCAAGCGCATTTGTTTTCTATCTTTTGATTTTCCCTTAAGGCCTCGCTCACGATAGCTTTGCTCATACTCATAAGCTCGTCGCGCGTCTGGCTCGAGGGTCGCCAAGTTTTGAGCACTCGAAAACAATCTACCCACACAAAATCCGAGCCGGAAAACCCAGTCTAGCCTTTCATCATCCTCTATAATGTTTTGAGCAAGATTCCTGATTTGTAGTGCTGCGACTACGTCAATTTCTAATCTATCGTAGGATCGCTCTGGATCTATCGCAAAAGGGTCTAGCTCGAGCTTTTCGGCTAAGTCGCTTAAGTGTTTCAACTCGATTTCAACACCAACTGCATTATTACTCCTGATGTGATCGAGGCAATGCTGGAAGCTACCGAATTCTTCCTCGAAGGTATCTGAGCGGATGAGAAAGCGACGTATGTTTAGGCCCGACTGGCGAATTGCCATAACGTGACCGTCAAATTCGCCTCCTATTGCAACAAAAATTACATCGACCACTGAGCTGGTAACTACGAGTGGCCCGTGTACCTCTAAAGATTTGTAAAGATCATCGTACGTCTTGTATTGCTCTTTTGGCCGATAACCGCTTGCAAGTGCCTTACCTCTCATTGACTCTTTTTCTGACACCCAGTGGATCATTTCGAGATCTGGAATCTCGGAATACCCATCAATCGGCTCTTTATCCGTCAATTTTGGGTTCCTCCCGCCGCTCAACACGCCACAATTTCACACCACTTTTCAATCAACTTTCGCCGCCTTTCCAACAAATCCGACCGCGCGTAAGCCCGCTCCACATCGGACCCAATCTGATGGGCCAAAGCCGCCTCTGCCAGTTCTCGAGGCGCGTTTGCAGACTCCGCCGCCCAATCTCGGAACGAACTGCGGAAGCCATGCACGGTGACGCCATCTTGCCGCATCCGGCGCAGCAGCATCAGCATGGACATGTTCGACAACGGCTGATGCCGCTTTTGACCCTCGAACACATAGTCAGAGGCCAGCGCACGCAGCGGCTCCAGAATGGCCAACATTTCGTCAGCGAGGGGCACGCGGTGGACCTGCCCGCCTTTCATGCGCTCTGATGGTATGGTCCACAGGCGCGCATCGACGTCGACCTCGGGCCATTTCATCTTCAGCACCTCTGAGGTTCGGCAGGCGGTCAGGATGGTGAACTGCAACGCCTTGGCAGCCATGGCTGAGCGGGCCTGTAACTCGGCATAGAACACGGGCACCTCTTGCCACGGCATCGCGTCGTGGTGCTGGACCTTGGTTTTGACGGTGGGCAGCACTTTACCTTCGCGGATCGCAGTCACCGGGTTCTCGCCCGAGCGGAAGCCCTTCGACTTTGCCACGTCGAGTACCGTCTTGATCCGCTGTGACAGTCGCTTTGCGGTTTCGTGTTTCTCAGTCCAGATGGGGGACAGGCACATCAGCACTTCGGGCTGATCAATGCTGTCCACAGGCATGCGTCCAATCTTGGGGAACGCATAGTCGCGCAAGGTGTTGAGCCATTGCTGACCGTGCTTTGCATTCTTCCATGTAGGCAGGCGGTCGATGTGGACCTGACGGCTGAGTTCTTCGAAGGTCGGGATTTCGCGCTGGGCATTGAAACGCGGGTTCAACCCGGCTTTCGCCATCCGACGATATTCGAGCGCCCTTTCTCGAGCCTGGTTTAAAGTGACAACATCTGCGCCGCCCAAACCAAAATCCGTTCTCAGCGGTGCGCCCTTGCGGTTCTTCTGCCCTTTGACCGTTACGCGCACAATCCAGCGCCGTGCACCTGATGGATCAACAACAAGGTACAAGCCAGAACCGTCGCCATGCCGACCCGGGCCGAGATTCTCTACCAGCTTCTTGGTCAGCTTCCCGCTGAGCGCAGCCATGAAAATACCACAAAATATACCACTCAATGAAAGTATAGTGGTGTAATCGGATAAAATCCAATGAAACACGCTATTGAGACTACAGCCATAAAACACAAAGGTTTTAACACTCTAGTGTGGTCCATCAAAATTGGGGAAAATTACCAAGTGGCGGACCGAGGAGGATTCGAACCCCCGACCCCTTGATTCGTAGTCAAGTACTCTATCCAGCTGAGCTATCGGTCCGCGTTGGTGAGGCGCTGTTTAGACCTGCCGCCCGAGACGTGCAAGCCGATTCTTCAAAAAAAATCAAAAAGTCATGTCCCCACGCGGAAGGCTGATTTCAAAGACAGTTCCCTCGGGGCCCGTCTCTTTCAAGACCAGATCACCCCCGTGCCCGCGCACCAACTCCTGAGAGATTGCCAGCCCCAGGCCAGAGCCGCCCTTTCGGACCCCCCCCTGGAAAGGCGTGAACAGGTTTTCGCGTGCTTTGGGGGGAAGGCCCGGCCCCGTGTCGCGAATTTCGATGCACCACGTGTCGTCGTATTCACACCCGGCAATGGTAACCCGACCAAGTTTTCCGGAAGCAACCAGGGCCTGTCTTGCATTGCGCACGAGGTTCATGATGACCCGGTACAATTGTTCGGGGTCCGCGCGGGCGACAAGCGCTTCGGGCACTTCGTTCACGATCTCGATGCAGGCATCGGCAACGGCGAGCTGTTCGCTTGCCGCGACATCCGCCGCGATTGCGCGTATCGGAACCATTGTCAGAGTGGGCGCGGGCTCTTCCGCGCGGCCAAACGCCAATGTGCTTTCACAAAGGGACACAGCCCGGGTGATGGAATTCACCAGTTTTGGTGCCATCCGCCGCACCAGCGGATCATCGCTGGCCTCGATCCGGTCCGTAAACAACTGCGCCGACGTCAAGATATTGCGCAGGTCATGGCTGACTTTGGCTACGGCCCCCCCCAGCTGCGCCAGCCTTTCTCGCTGTTTAAGCGCCTGGGTCAGGTCAGTTTGCAGCATCTTCAGTGCTTCCTCGGCCTCGCGCAGCTCCGTTACCTTCGAATTCGGTGTGATTATGCCACGCGCGTCCTCTGGCGCACTGGCATAGCGCTGCATGTAGCCGACAACGCTTTTGATGGGGCGCACAAGTACAACGCGCACAGCGAGAAACAGAAAAAACGCCGTGATGATGGAAATGACAAAAGACAGGCCGAGAATACGCAACCCGTAGTCAACCATCGCCGTTCGCAAGGGCATGCTGTCCGTGGTGACTTCGATCAGAAGGCCTGCACCCTTGACGGGTTCTCCGATGACCCGGATGACTTCGTTTTCGGGCTCAAAGAAGCGGCTGATCGCATCCCGGATCAGAACCCAGGGGCTTGCATCCCGCAAATCGAACGTGTCGCCGATTGGGCCCGGAATAGGCGACGACAACATCAGTTGCCGAACCTCATCCCGTCGCAATACGACATTATAGACGCCTGCGTTTGCCAGCAGTTCCGCCTCAAGATCTTCCGCCAGCATATCGTCCGCTAGCAAAGCCAGCGAGGCGATCTGCGCGCGTTCGAGCCTGTTCAGCAGAAAATCCTCGCGAAACCGGGCGATCGACGGGACAAAGATCAGGACTTCGGCCAACATGACGAAGACCGTCGTCAGGATCAGAAATCGGCCCGACAGCGAGTTCAATTTGCGCCCCTCCTCAGGTCAGGGAATCCAGCGCTGGACGAACCTGACCACTCGTTTAACTGTCTGATTCTCAAACAGCCTTGGCGAGAAATAAGCACCCGCCACACGTTTGTTAAGCTCTCCGATCGTCGGATAAGGTGAAACCATAGCAGCGATCTGTCCCATCTTCAGGTTATTGGCCAAAGCCAACGACCACAAGTTGATCAACTCGCCTGCCTGATGCCCGACGATTGTGACGCCGACGGGTCGGCCTTTCACCACTATGACTTTGATGAAACCTTCGGTTTTGCGCTCAGCAATCGCCCGGTCATTGTGGTGATAGTCAAAGCGAGCAATTTCGAGTTTTTCACCATGCGCTTTGCGCGCCTGAGCTTCGGTCAGTCCGACCTGGGCCAACTCCGGGTCTGTATAGGTGGCCCACGGGATATGTGCCGTTTTCGCCCTGGACGGCAGACCGAACAGGGCCGAACGAATGATGACACCTGCATGATACCCGGCAACATGGGTGAATTGCAGGCCACCTGCCACATCTCCGATCGCATAGACGCGGCGATTGGTCGTGCGCAGCGCGTCATCCGTCCTGAGGCCGGTTCTCGTGCGATCAATTCCGGCCACGTCCAAGTTCAGACGCTCAATATTGGCTTTGCGTCCGGCAGCGATCAAAAGGTGTGAGCCACGATGAATATCACCGTTTTCGGTAACGACTTCCACAGCACCTTCTGTTCCGCGGACCTGCGCGACCAAGGCGTTTTCGTGGATATCCACTCCTTCACTGCGCAGGGTATCCAGCACCACGGACGCAGCCTCGGGATCGTCTTTGCCCAAGGCTGTGAGCCCTTCGACAACCGTCACCTTGCTGCCGAGGCGTATATGGGCCTGCGCCATCTCCATCCCGATCGGGCCGCCCCCGATGATCAGCAGATGATCTGGCCGCTCTCTCAAGTCAAAGATGGTTTCGTTCGTATAATAGGGCACCGTGTCCAACCCCGGAATCGGCGGCACCAGCGGCGACGAACCGGTCGCAATGACGATGCGACGCGCAGAGATGACATGATCTCCGGCCTGCACCTTTTCTGAGGATATGAACGCGCCGTATTCGCGAATGACCTTCACGCCAAAGCCTTCGAACCGCTGCTGGCTGTCCATCGGTTCGATCTGAGCGATCACATCATGGACATGGTCCTTTACGGCGGCATAGTCGACCTGCGGGATTGTATCAGCGACGCCAAAACGAATGGAATGCGCCTGACCATAGGCCACCTTGCCGCTTGCAATCAGGGCCTTCGACGGGACACAGCCGAAATTCAGGCAATCACCGCCCATCTTGTGCCCTTCCAGCAGAATAACGTCCGCACCCATCTGGCTTGCACCAGCGGCGACGGACAATCCTCCGGACCCGGCGCCAATGACCAGGAGATCGGTTTTCAGGTCTTTCATGGCTCAGGTGCCCCTTTTCGCGCGCAGTGCTTTGAAAACGATGGGCAAGGCGGCCAATACACACAACCCGATAATCGGCCCGATCACGAACGGCTCCCACAGCAATGAAACATCAGGCATTTCCCCGCGGTCGAACACACCACCCAAACCGACTCCGATCCACGTGTACACGATACCTCCGGGGATGATGCCCAGCGCGGTCGTCAAAAGGAAGTTACGGAACTTTACACCGACCAAAGCCGGCACGAGATTGGCAACAAAGAACGGCACGACCGGCACCAGACGCAGCAGAAACAAGACCGAGATTTCGTTTTCCCGCAGACCGTCTTTCAGCCTCTTGACTGTCCCCTCTGAAGATTCCAGCCGCGACGTCAGGGCTTCGCCCAAGCCCCAGCGCGCCGCCAGAAAGATCGCCGACGCGCCGATGGTGGCAGACACAACATTGAAAACGGTTCCCGCAAAAAGACCGAAAAGAAAGCCGCCCGTCATCGAAGCCACCGCAGCACCCGGCAGGGAAAAGGCCACTATGGCGATATAAATGGCAACAAAAGCGGCAGCCATGATCCAATAGTGACCGTCCCGCCACGCCAGAAGCGCCTCGCGATTGTCCCGCAAGGTCTCGAAGGTCAGGTAATCCCCAAGTGTGAAAAAGCCGACAACGGCAACGCTAAGGATTACAAGCAGCGGAATGTGGCGCGCGAAACCGTTGCGCGGTGCATGGCTTGTGTCGGACATCAGGTTTTCCGGTTCTTTGTTCTTCATCTTGTGCCCAAGATGCGCTGCTTGGAGGGCCAGCAACAGGGGGATCACGGGGCCTTGATCTGTATGGCATCGAATGTGAGGGATTTCGGTGATAATCGGGTATTTTGAAACCTTTTGCCGTTGCCGGTTACAGAATTGTTGCAAAAGCTGCGAAAACCTGGCCGTTGGGGTTTGACTTACCCCCCGCTTGGCAGTAGAGGACGGGCTTCGAACACCACGGGCAGGCGAATCCGCGCCGCACCCGACCGCATAGATTGGAGACGGAGCGATGAAACGCACCTATCAGCCTTCGAACCTGGTTCGCAAACGCCGCCACGGTTTCCGCGCGCGCATGGCCACAAAGGCCGGCCGCAAGATCCTGAACGCACGTCGCGCACGCGGCCGCAAATCGCTGAGCGCGTAAACCGCTCACCGATCAGGTTATGAACATGACGCCGCCGGAGGCCCCTGAGGTTGGTAGGAACCACCCCGGGAATACGCCCCCGGCGGCGTCCGTTTGTGTGTCTGAACCTCTGACCGTTCTCAAGAAACGGTCCGACTTTCTGAAAGCCGCGCGTGCTCGTCGACAAGGTACGTCTTCGATGATGGTGCAGGCCCGCAAGCGTGCCCCCGGCGAGGGCAACGGGATGCGCGTAGGATTCACCTGCTCAAAGAAAGTGGGCAATGCCGTGGCCCGCAACCGTGCCAAGCGCCGTCTGCGCGAAGCCGCACGGGCCGTCCTGCCCGAGGCCGGCCGCGACGGGTGGGATTACGTGTTGATCGGCCGTGCCGAAGTCACCGCCAACCGCCCCTATGACGCACTGTTGGACGACCTGCGCTATGCGCTCCGCAAGGTGCATGCGGCAGAAAAATGACCTTCCTGTCCCATATCGTCGCCCTGCCTGTTCGGGCGTATCGGCTGTTCTTCAGCCCATGGGTCGGTTTCAACTGTCGCTACCAACCCACGTGTTCAGCCTACGCGCTTGAGGCGCTGGAGAAACACGGGGCAGTTAAAGGCTCCTATCTGGCCGCTCACCGGATTTGCCGCTGCCACCCCTGGGGCGGCGACGGGTATGATCCGGTACCTGACCACAGGCATAACGACCCTTCGTCCTGACCCCCCGTCAGACTTGACCGGTATACGCAGCGCCTGAACAGTTGGACCAGTCCAACCCGAGGTCCCGATGAAATCCCCAGCGCGCGACACCCTGCCGACCCACGATGTCCTGAACCAACCGCCCGTGCGCGGCGACACCGATCTTTGGCTGTCCGATCCGGTCCTGCAGGACGCAGCAAGAACAGCGGGCGCGCGCGCTTTGGATCTGGCGGCATATGGTAAGACGCTCGGAACCGAAGAAACGCAGGAACTGGGACGGGACGCCAACCGGCATCCACCAGAGCTGCGTCTGTTCGACCCGGGTGGCAGACGTCTGGACGAGGTGCGGTTTCATCCGGCCTATCATCAGATGATGCAGATCAGCCAATCGGCGGGCTATGCCGCACTGGCCTGGGATGGACAGCCCGGCGGACATGCGACCCATGCGGCGATGGTCTATTTGGCAGGACAGGTCGAACCCGGGCATTGCTGCCCGATGACCATGACCTATGCAGCAATCCCTGCACTCGCTGCCAATGAACACATTGCCTCAATCTGGCAGCCAAAACTCTTGGCCCGGCACTATGATCCTTCGGAGGAACCGATCGGTCAAAAGATCAGCGCGACGCTGGGGATGGCCATGACCGAGAAACAGGGTGGCTCGGATATACGTGCCAATACGACCGTTGCGACCCGCGACGGGGATCACTGGTGCCTGCGTGGGCACAAGTGGTTCTGCTCTGCGCCAATGTCGGATGGGTTCCTGACGCTGGCGCAGGCGCCCGGCGGGTTGACCTGCTTTCTGGTTCCCCGCTGGCTCGAGGGCGAGCGCAATGCAATCCACCTGATGCGTCTGAAAGACAAGCTGGGCAACAAATCCAACGCATCCTCGGAAATCGAGTATCATGACGCGCTGGCCTTTCAGTTGGGGGAAGAAGGAGCGGGTGTGCGCACCATACTGGAAATGGTGCATCACACGCGGCTCGATACAGCCATGGCGCCGGCCGGGCTGATGCGTGCCGCGCTCAGCGAGGCGCATCATTGGGTGACCCATCGCAGCGCGTTTCAGCGCCGATTGATCGATCAACCGCTGATGCAAGCGGTCCTGTCCGACCTTGTTCTGGACTGGGAAGGCGCATTGACCTTGGGAATGCGTGTCGCGCAGTCATTTGACGGTCAAACGCCCGAAGCCAAGGCCTTCGCCCGGATCGGTGTCGCATTGGCCAAGTTCCTGAACAATAAACGCTGCCCGGTCGTCGTCATCGAAGCGATGGAAGTACTGGGCGGCATGGGTTATGTCGAAGACACACCCTTGCCCCTGATCTACCGCGAAGCGCCCCTGAACAGCATCTGGGAGGGGTCAGGCAATGTGATCTGCCTCGATATCCTGCGCACTCTGGTACGTGAGCCGCTGGCTGCCGAGGTTTTGGAGGCCGAGTTGGATACGGTGACAGGCGCAGACAAAAATTATGACGCAGCACTGACCGCGCATCGCAACCGCTGGCCCGGTCTGCCGCCTGAGGCCGAAGCGCGTTGGTACACTGAACGCACGGCACTGCTGCTGACAGCCTCGCAACTGCTGCGCCATGCGCCCGGGGCGGTGGCTGACGGTTTTATTGCCACACGTCTTTCCGGTGATAGCGGCCGCATTCCCGGATCAGTAGCCGGGTTGGATACCGACGCCCTGCTGGCGCGGCTTGGCTGACCCGCCACTTGCCCGGTTGCGCCATCTGCTGTAGGGGCAGCGCATGTTTGATGATGCAGATGATATCCACCCGCTCTTTGCTGGCGCGCCCTCGACCACCGAGTTCAAGAAACTGCGCAAACGCATCTTACGCCAAACCCGCGAAGCGATCGAGCAATACGGGATGGTGGACCCGTCCGCCCACGACAAGGACGGCAAACCGCCACGCTGGCTTGTCTGCCTTTCGGGCGGCAAGGACAGTTATACGCTGCTGGCCGTCCTCTACGAACTCAAATGGCGCGGATTGCTGCCTGTCGATCTTCTGGCTTGCAATCTGGATCAGGGGCAACCCGGATTTCCGGCCACGGTCCTGCCAGAGTTTCTGAACCGCATGGGCGTGCCACACAGGATCGAGTATCAGGACACTTACTCTGTTGTGATGGACAAGGTTCCGCAGGGCCGAACCTATTGCGCCCTGTGTTCGCGACTGCGCCGCGGCAACCTGTATCGCATTGCCCGGGAAGAAGGCTGTTCCACCGTTGTGCTGGGGCACCACCGCGACGATATTCTCGAGACGTTTTTCATGAACCTCTTCCACGGAGGCCGTCTGGCCACCATGCCGCCGAAACTGGTGAATGAAGAGGGCGATCTTTTTGTCTTCCGCCCGCTTGCCCACGTCGCCGAAGCCGATTGCGCGAAATTTGCCAAGGCCATGCAGTATCCGATCATCCCCTGCGATTTGTGCGGCAGTCAGGACGGGTTGCAACGGCAGCAGGTCAAACAAATTCTCGATCAGTGGGAAAAGAACAGCCCAGGTCGGCGTCAGGTTATGTTCCGCGCGTTAACCAATGCGCGCCCGTCACACCTTCTGGATGCGAAACTCTTTGATTTTATTAACCTTTCCGTAAACTCTGACGAAAAAACAGAAAATTTGGAAGAAATGCCGCTTCTGCGTTAACGACTGACTCAGACTGGTTTCCTAGGCTCGGCATACAATCCATGCCCAAGGCCAGGACCCGATGCGGAATCATCCTTCTGTCGACCGTTTTTTGAATCTTTGAGAAACGTGGCATACGGCCCTGCCGTTCTTGCTTTTGTTCCGGCAATGAGCCTGGGTGCATTCTGGCTCGGCGGTGAACGCGCTTTGATCGCAGTGACACTGGGTTTGCCTTTGATACTTGCCGGCATTGGGGCAATTGCACCCAACCCGGCAAAGAGGAAACGACAACAGGGTGGTCTGCTGCCGAAAGACCGGTTCGGAACCGTTCTGGCAGAGGTACTTTCGGATAGCCGCCGCAGGGGTGAAACTTCGGCCTGTTTCGCTGTTATCCTGGACGACTATGTGCAAATGCTTGATCTACATGGCCAGGCAGCAGCAAACCACGTAGCGCAGCAATTCTGCTCTCGTATCATGTCTATGATCCGCGCCAATGACTCCGCAACCCGGGTCGATGGAAACAAGATGCTGGTTGTTCTGCACCCTGCACAACAGCTTGATCTGGAAACCTGCATTCAGATGTCGGGACGAATGCAATCCGCAGTCGAAGACCCGATCATGTTGAACGGCACCGGAGTTTACATGTCCTGCTCCATTGGTTTCTGCCTCAGCAGCAATGCCCCCGACGGTTCTGCGACAGACTGGTGCGACGCTGCAAACAACGCGCTGCAGGAGGCACAGCAAAACGGGCCCTCGACGATTCGTGCTTTTTCGTCCGAAACACGTCGCAGAGCTCAGGTCAGAACCAATCTGCGCAGGGAATTTGACGCTGCGTTGGAAAGTGGTGAAATTCGTCCATGGTTTCAACCTCAGATCTCGACAGATACCGGGCGCGTGTCCGGGTTTGAGGCGCTGGCCCGCTGGGAACATCCGACAAAGGGCGTGTTGGGTCCCAATGTCTTTCTACCCTTTGCTGAACAGGCCGAGTTGATGGGTAAACTGGGACAGGCGATGCGGCATCACGCCTTTTCCGCAATGCGCGACTGGGATCGCGCCGGTCTGATTGTGCCGCGCATCGGTATCAACTTCTCGTCGGACGAGTTGCGCGACCCGGGATTGATCGACCGCCTGAAATGGGAACTGGATCAATTCGATCTGACGCCGGGCAGATTGGCGGTCGAGGTGTTGGAGACCGTGTTTTCCAGACGGCCGGATGACATAATCACCCGCAATGTCACGGGCCTGGCCGCGATGGGGTGTTGCATTGATCTGGATGATTTTGGCACAGGGCATGCCTCGATCGCGTCAATCAAGCGGTTCAATGTGTCCCGGATAAAAATCGACCGCTCTTTTGTGACAAAGGCCGACCAGGACCCAAGCCAGCAGCAGCTGGCCAGCGCAATTCTGACCATGGCAGAACGGTTGAATCTGGAAACACTCGCAGAAGGTGTCGAGACGCCAGGGGAACATGCCTTGATGGCGCAATTGGGATGTGACCATGTTCAGGGGTTCGGTATCGGCAAGGCCATGCCTTTTGAAAAAACTAAGGACTGGATCACATCTCATCGCAACAAGATAGACGGAATGCCCAAAATCGGACGGCAAACGGGCTAAAGAACCGAAAACTGCGCCACAGAAGACCGATCCGTGACGAAATGACGAGCGATTCCGCTTGACCTTTGGGCCTGCACTCTGTTGAACCCTGCGGGTGTCTTTCACTGCTCAAGGTGGCTGTCCCAGATGGACGATCAGAACAAGAATCTCATCCTCGCAACCGCGCTCAGCTTTCTCGTGATCCTGGTCTGGTTCGTGCTGTTCCCTCCTCCGGAACCCACACCAACCACGGAGCAGGCTGAAATCGCCAGCATCGAAGGGAATGAGGTTCAGGCGCCCAGCGCCGCCGATACCGGCACCGTCGGCGAAGCTACTGCGACCGCCACCGAAGCCGAACCCGAAGCCGAGGCGCCCCGGGTCAGCATTGACACGCCCCGTCTGACTGGTAGCCTGTCGCTTGCCGGTGGCCGAATTGATGAGCTGTCGCTGAAAGACTACAAGGTTTCACTGGCCGAGGATTCTCCGATCGTCGAGCTTCTGTCCCCGGTTGGAAGTGAATCCGCATATTATGCCCTTTATGGCTGGGCCCCCGGCGCAGGCTTGTCGGCCACGGACGTTCCCGGCCCGAACACCCTTTGGACGCTTGAGCAGGGCGAAACTCTGGGTGTTGACGCACCGATTACTCTGGCCTGGGATAATGGGAACGGCCTCACCTTCCGCCGCACCATTGCCGTGGATGAAAACTACATGTTCTCTGTCACTCAGTCGGTCGAAAACGCCACAGACGCCGAGGTCGGCATGGCCCCATACGGTATCCTCGCACGCCACGGTATCGGCGAAGACGGTGACCTGCCGGGCCTGAAGAATTTCTTCATTCTTCATGAAGGCGTTATGGTCATGGCTGACGGCGTTCTGGATGAGATCGACTACGGCGATGTGCGCGATTTCGATATCGATCCCGATGAACGCGCGCAGGCAGAGGTCTATCAGGTTAAAGAAGGCGGCTGGGTCGGGTTCACTGATCACTACTGGATGACCACCCTGATCCCGGCCGAGGGCGCTGCTTTCAAGGCCGCTGCCAAGTACGACTCACGTCGCAAGATTTACCAGACAGAAACAGTACTGCCGACCCTTACAGTCGCGCCCGGCGCCACGGAAGAGGTCACGACCAGACTGTTCGCCGGTGCCAAGGAATGGGAAACCATCCGAGAGTATCAGGCAGAAGGTGTTCAGAAGTTCATCGACAGCATCGACTGGGGGTGGTTCTACTTCCTGACCAAGCCGATCTTCTGGCTGCTGCACAACATCAACGCCCTGATCGGAAACATGGGCTGGTCGATCATCGGCCTGACGCTGATCATCAAGGCAATCCTGTTCCCGCTGGCCTTCAAGTCCTACGTCTCGATGGCGAAGATGAAGGAATTGCAGCCGCAGATGGAAGCCCTGAAAGAGGCCGCAGGCGACGACCGTCAGAAGATGCAGCAGGGCATGATGGAGCTGTACAAAAAGGAAAAGGTAAACCCTGCCGCGGGTTGTTTGCCAATTCTGTTGCAGATTCCAATCTTCTTCTCGTTGTACAAGGTTATTTTCGTGACGATCGAACTGCGTCAGGCCCCATGGTTCGGCCCGTTCCAGGACCTGAGCGCGCCGGATCCGACATCGATCATGAATTTCTTCGGCTGGCTGCCTTGGGCCGGCCCGCAGCCTGACACCCTGATGGCGTTGGTCTTCATCGGTATTCTGCCGCTGCTGCTGGGTATCTCGATGTGGCTGCAGCAGAAGCTGAACCCGGCACCAACTGACCCAACGCAGGCAATGATCTTTGCCTGGATGCCTTGGGTCTTCATGTTCATGCTGGGTAGTTTCGCAAGTGGCCTGGTCGTATACTGGATTGCGAACAACACGATCACGTTCACGCAGCAATATCTGATCATGCGCAGCCAAGGCTACAAACCGGATGTGTTCGCAAACATCAAGTCCGGTTTCAAGCGGACGCCAAATACGGACAACAAATGAGCGGAATGGTTTCAGGCCTTTGGCGCCACCCGATCAAAAGCCACGGGCGTGAAGCCCTGAGCCAAGTCACAGTCATCCCCAGGCAAACCATGCCCGGGGATCGCGTTTGGGCGGTCGCTCATGAGGCGGCCAAAACCGATGGTTCGAACTGGGCCCCCTGTTTCAATTTCAGCCGCTGTTCGAAAGCGCCGCAGCTGATGGCCATTTCGGCCGAATTGCTGGGCGACCGGGTCACATTGCGCCACCCGCAGCGACCGGAATTGACTTTTGAACCTGATACGGAGCAAGAAGTCTTTCTGGATTGGGTTAAGCCGCTTATGCCTGCGGATCGTGCAGCATCTGCCCGGATCGTTCGGGTTCCCGGGCGCGGCATGACCGACAGCGATTTCCCGTCGATCAGCCTGTGCAACATGGCATCGCACCGCGCAGTCGAACAGAAACTGGACCAGACTCTGTCCATTGATCGGTGGCGCGGCAATATCTGGTTCGAAGGTCTGCCGTTGTGGGATGAGTTTGACTGGCTGGGCCGTGACGTTCGCATTGGCGAGGCCGTGCTTCGCGTACGCGAGCGGATCACGCGTTGTATGGCCACCACCGCCAATCCCGAAACCGGCGAGCGGGACGCGGACACGCTGCGCGCCCTGAACAGCTGGGATCATCAGGATTTCGGCGTTTACGCCGAGGTCATCAAAGGCGGCGAAATCCGCGTCAACGATGAGGTGCAGGTGCTATGACCACACTACCCTTCCCTCTGGTCGAAGACCCTGATGAATTCGCCATGGAACAAGGCCGCAAACTGTTTGCAGGCCCTTCCGAGTTCGTCAAAGGCGTTGTCGCCATGAACGGTCTGCCTGCCCATGACCGGCTGGAAGTCTGTTTTGCAGGGCGCTCGAACGTGGGCAAGTCCAGCCTGATCAATGCCTTGACCGGCACGAAGGGTCTGGCCCGCGCATCCAACACACCCGGTCGCACGCAAGAGATAAACTTTTTCACCCAAGGCCCGGAACTCTATCTCGTGGACCTGCCGGGCTATGGTTATGCAAATGCGCCGGTGAAAGTGGTCGAGAAGTGGCAGAAGCTGCTGAAACAATATCTCAGCGGGCGCCAGACGCTGCGCCGTGCCTTTGTCCTGATTGACTCACGCCACGGTGTAAAACCGGTCGATGACGAAATCATGAAGCTGCTGGACACCAGCGCCGTGACGTTTCAATGCGTGCTGACCAAGGCAGACAAGGTCAAAGCCAACGAGCGCGAGAAGGTGCTGGAACAAACCCGGGCCGCGTTGTCCAAACATCCCGCAGCCTTTCCGGAAATTGTGCTTACGTCTTCCGAGAAGGGCGATGGCATCGCGACCCTGCGGTCCATCATTGCGCATCTGGAATAGCTTCGCCCTTGGCAGCGTGCGGTAAAGGTCCTAACACGGTTTTCCAGAAGGACTTTAGCAATGAAGACACGAGATATGAACCGGGACTGGATCGCCACCGCAGCCACACTCAATAGCGCCCTGCCCTATCTGCAGCGCTATGATGGAGCCATCGTCGTCATCAAACTTGGCGGTCACGCCATGGGCAGCGACGAGGCGATGGAAAGCTTTGCCCGGGACGTGGTTTTGATGCGCCAGGTCGGTGTGAACCCGGTGGTCGTCCACGGCGGTGGTCCGATGATCAATGCAATGCTGGGCAAGCTGGACATTCAATCCGATTTCGTAAACGGCAAACGTGTGACCGACAAGGCCACGGTTGAAGTGGTCGAAATGGTTCTGTCCGGCCTCGTGAACAAACGCATCGTACAGGCGATCAATGATCAGGGGGGGTCGGCCGTGGGCTTGTCTGGCAAGGACGCAAGCCTGATGGTCTGCGATCAGACAGATGCGTCGCTGGGCTTTGTCGGCACTCCTGCCGAGATGAATCCGAAGATCCTGCATGATCTGTTTTCCCATGACGTAATCCCGGTCATTGCGCCGCTTGGTGCGGGTCGCGACGGCGAGACATTCAACGTAAATGGTGACACGGCAGCCGGGGCGATTGCCTCAGCTCTCAAGGCAGACCGTCTGTTGCTGCTGACGGATGTTTCAGGTGTTAAGAACGCTGCGGGTGACGTTGTGACCGAACTGAAGGCCGGTCAGATAAGGGAAATGACCCGCGAAGGCACTATTGCAGGCGGTATGATACCAAAGACAGAAACCGCGCTGGACGCCCTACACAGCGGCGTGCGGGCGGTTGTCATATTGGACGGGCGTGCACCGAATGCCGTGCTGCTGGAGCTGTTCACGGAACATGGGGCCGGGTCACTGATACGTCCGGACTGATCCCCGCACGAGAGGAGGAGACATGACACATCTTGCACAGCCTTCCTCTGATCCTGACGTTACGCCTTATGAACAGGTTGAAAACGCCGCCAGCCATGCAGGGTTGATGGTCATGGGCGCGCTGCATCCTCGCCACGTTGCAGCCAAACAACTGGACGCCGGAACCCTGATCCTGTTGGGGGCCGGCGCAGACTTCTGGCCCGTACTGAAAGCCTCACCAGAATGGCACCGGCCCGACCCCGTAGACCAATGGTCGAAAAGGGTGGTCAGTCAGATGGCCGAGGCGCTCGGCGCCCAGGCGTATTTTCCGTTTGGCGGCCCCCCGTACACCCCATTTATCAACTGGGCGCTCAAATCAGGACGTACGTTCAGCAGCCCGGTCGGCGCACTGGTGCATGATACCGTTGGCATGATGATTTCCTATCGGGGCGCACTGCATTTTGCCGAAGAATTCGCCATCCCAGACCCCTCCGGGGTATCGCCTTGCGAAACCTGCGCCGCGCCTTGCACGAGGACCTGTCCGGTCAGCGCCCTGAACGCGCAGGACTTCTACAACATCGGTGGCTGCCACGACCATCTTGACACTTCTGAAGGTCAGACCTGCATGTCTGGTGGGTGTCTGGCCCGCCTTGCGTGCCCCCTCAGTACAGGCGCAGGGCGCGACCCCGAACAATCGGCCCATCATATGAGAGCCTTTCATCCGTCATGATCCGAACTCTGATCCTGACACGTCATGCGAAGTCCAGCTGGGATAACCCGGGTCTTGGTGATCATGAACGCCCTCTTAACAAACGTGGACGAAAGTCTGCCCCGGCCATCGCTGCTTGGTTGCGGCAAAACGGCTGGCTCCCGGATGAAATCTTGTGCTCGACGTCAACCCGTACCCGTGAGACATGGGATCGGATGGGCTTGCAGGCCGATAAAATCTGTTTTCACAGCGCGCTCTACCACGCTGATTCAGAGGTCATGTTGCGAGAGCTTTCGGGCGCTACGGAACCGACTGTGTTGATGCTGGGCCACAATCCCGGGATTGCCGATTTCGCCGACCGTCTGGTGCGACAACCGCCTGATCACATACGCTTTTTCGATTATCCAACCTGTGCAACAATTGTTATGGCATTCGACGAAAACAGCTGGGCCGAAGTCAAATGGCGCACCGGGACAGTGCTGGGGTTCACCATCCCACGCGACTTGATCGAATAGAAAAAGGCGGGGCAATACCCCGCCTTCGCTCTTTCAGTCCTTGTGTGGATCAATGACCCAGAATCTGGCTCAGGAAGAGTTTGGTCCGCTCGCTTTTCGGGTTGTTGAAGAACTCTTCGGGTTCGTTCTGCTCCACGATCTGACCGGCATCCATAAAGATCACGCGGTTGGCGACCTGGCGGGCAAAACCCATCTCGTGGGTTACACACAGCATGGTCATGCCTTCTTCGGCCAGTTCGATCATGGTGTCGAGCACCTCTTTGATCATCTCGGGGTCCAGCGCCGATGTCGGTTCATCGAACAACATGATACGCGGCATCATGCACAGGCTTCGGGCAATCGCCACACGCTGCTGCTGACCACCCGAAAGCTGACCGGGAAACTTGTCGGCCTGTTCGGGAATTTTCACCTTTTCCAGGAAGTGCATGGCGCGCTCTTCGGCCTCTTTCTTGGGCGTCTTGCGCACCCAGATCGGGGCCAGCGTGCAGTTTTCCAGAATGGTCAGGTGCGGGAACAGGTTGAAGTGCTGGAACACCATGCCAACCTCGGACCGGATCTTGTCGATGTTCTTCAGATCATTCGACAGCTCGATTCCGTCCACCACAATGGTGCCTTGCTGGTGTTCCTCCAGCGCGTTCAGGCAGCGGATCAGGGTGGATTTGCCCGAGCCCGACGGGCCCGCGATCACGATCCGCTCGCCCTGATTGACGGTCAGATTGATGTCGCGAAGCACGTGGAAGGACCCGTACCACTTGTTCATTTGGTTGATGTCGATGGCGATTTCGTCGCTCACCTGCATCTTGGAGCGGTCGATTTCGCGGTCAATTGCAAGTTCAGACATGCGTTGAACTCCTTAACGATGATCGGTGGCAAGGCGACGCTCGAGCCACTGTGAATATTGAGAGATGCCGTAGCAGACGACGAAGAACAGAAGCGCAGCAAAGCCCAGAAGTTCCCAGTAAACGCCGTTCCATTCGGTCGACGCCAGGATGGGACCCCGGATCATGCCCACAAGATCGAACATCGAGATGACCGAAACCAGTGTCGTATCCTTGAACAGGCCCACGGCCACGTTCACGATCCCGGGGATCGAGATCTTCAGGGCCTGCGGCAGGATGATAAGCCGCATTGCCTGCGGGTAATCCAGCCCAAGGCTATCTGCCGCCTCGTACTGCCCCCGTGGAAGCGCTGCCAGACCGCCGCGGATCACCTCGGCGATATAGGCGGATGAGAACATGGTGATCATGATCACGACGCGCAGGAACAGGTCGACCGTGCTGTCAGGCGGGAAGAAATACGCCAGCATCACCGAAGCCACGAACAGCAGCGTGATCAAAGGCACGCCGCGGATGAATTCGATAAAGATGACGCAGACCCACTTGATCAGCGGCATGTTCGACTGTCGCCCCAGGGCCAGTGCGATCCCGAGTGGCACCGACAGCGAAACACAGGTCACGCCCAGCATCATGTTCAGCATGAAACCACCCAGATCACGGCTGGGAACGGCCGTCAGCCACGCATTATCTGATGCACCTTCCGGGATCAGGGCTCCACCGACTTTCCAGATGACCAGGGCGGTCACGATTGCTCCGAAGAACCCGGCAGCAAAGCTGTTGTTGCCCAGCTTCTGGAAAACGCCACCAGCAGCAACGCAGCCGACAAGTGCAACCAGAGGAACAAGGATCGTGCCACCCCAGATCAACCAGAACGCCAGGAAGGGATAGACCGCAGTGAACAACAGCATCTTGCGGGGCAGGTCAAAGAACAGCACCGGGGCAATGGCCACCAGCATCAGCACAAAGGCCAGATTCGGGCGCCAAAAAGCATCGGTGGGGTACTTGAACCCATAGATCAGCTGAGGCCAGCGTTCCGTCAGAACCGCGAAACAGGCTCCGGTCTTATCCCCCAGAATCTCGCGGCACTCTGCCAGCGAGTTGGCATTCCACACTCCGTTGAGAATCCATGGCAGGGTATTCTTGAGAAGAATGTAGATCAGGATCAGTGACAGCACCGTCAGGATTGAGTTGGCGACCCCTGAAAACAGGTTCTCACGCAGCCATTTGATGACACCCGTCTCATTCGCCGGCGGCGGAGAGGGCGGGATTGTGCCTTCGGCCACGAAGGCGATCGGGTTTGTTGCTTGATCACTCATGGCTCAGCGCTCCTTCAGCTTGACGGAAGCGTTGTAGATGTTCATCCCCGTCGAAATCAGCAGTGAAGCTGTGAGATAGAACAACATCAGCAGCAGAACGCATTCGATCGCTCGACCGGTCTGGTTCAGGGTGATACCACCCAGTGTCGCGGTGATATCCGCATAGCCAACAGCAATCGCAAGAGACGAGTTCTTGGTGATGTTCAGATACTGTGAGATCAGCGGCGGGATGATAACCCGCAATGCCTGGGGCAGGATGACCAGTTTCATGATCCGTCCCTGACGCAGGCCCAGCGCGGCGGCAGCCTCGGTCTGACCTTTGCTGATCGCCTGAATACCCGCGCGCACGTTTTCCGCGATAAAGGCTCCGGTGTAGATCGACAGGGCGAACCACAACGCAATCAGCGGGCCGCCTGCATTCAGTCCACCGCTGAAGTTAAAGCGCTTCAGCTCGGGGACGTCCCAGGTCAGGCCCATGATGACCATCAACAGCACCAACGGCACCAGCCAGATTGCCAGTTTCGGCAACAGCGTCGCGGGACGCTCGCCGGTTTCTTCCTGTTTCTTCGTTGCGCGTTTTTCAACTTCGCCACTGACAAACCACGATCCGATCAGAACGGCGATGACCAGCAACCAGTTCAGGGCTGCCGATGCAAACACGCCACTGGCGAATTCAGGACGCGGGAAATAAATGCCCCGGTTGGTAAAGGCAAAAGAACCAAACAGCATCGATGACGTCGGGTTTTCCCCACGGAACTCGCTTGGCGGCGGCAGCACAGCCGTCATGATCGTGAAGATGATGATGATCCAGATCAGCACCGGTATGTTCCGGAAGATCTCGACATATACCGCCATCAGCTTCGATACGAGCCAGTTGTTCGACAGTCTCAGAACACCCGCGATCACACCAAAAATCGTTGCTGTAATACAAGCCAGAAAGGCGACAAGCAGTGTGTTCAGCAAACCTACGAGCGCTGCGCGTGCATGTGATGACTGACTGTCATATTCTACAAGACGCTGGTTGATGTCATACCCGGCGGAATCGCCGAGGAAAGAGTAGGAAATATTGAGCCCTGCGGCCCTGAGGTTCTGGATCAGGTTGTTGCCCAGATACCAGATCGAAAGCGCAATAACGATGGCCGCAATCACCTGAAATGTAAGAGAGCGATAGCGGGTATCGTTTATGAGCATAGACAACCGAAAATCTGCTTTCGGTGGGTCAGTCATAGTCGACATATTTTGGGATCCCCGTGGCTTGCGAGCTGTTAAATATCGGCGAGGTTTTCCCCGCTCTGCATCTGCCCGCAGCAATTTATTGTAGAAGAGGGCGCAGGTTGCCCTGCGCCCTCTTCCATTGATGTCTTAGCGGAACGGAGGCGAGTAAAGCAGACCACCTTCGGTCCACTGTGCGTTCAGGCCTCGCGCCAAACCGATCGGTGTTTCTTCACCGATGTTCTTGGCGAAGATTTCACCATAGTTACCACCAGCTTTGATCGCTTTGGCAGCCCAGTCGGCGTCCAGACCCAGCATTTCACCCAGAGTGCCTTCTGTACCCAGCAGGCGGTTGATTTCCGGGTTGTCGGTGCCGGCGCTCAGTTCGTCGATGTTTGCCGATGTCACGCCCAGCTCTTCAGCCGAAACCAGTGCGTTCAGAGTCCAGCGCACGACGTCGCCCCACTCGTGGTCGCCATGACGGACCAGCGGGCCCAGCGGCTCTTTCGAGATGATTTCGGGCAGCAGGATGTGCTCGTCCGGCGCTTCGAAGGTGGCGCGAGTTGCAGCCAGACCCGATGCGTCGGTGGTGTAGACGTCACATGCACCAGCCAGGTACTGCTGCTGCGCTTCGGCGTTGGTTTCGATCGGAACCGGCTCGTAGCTGATGTTGTTGGCACGGAAGAAATCGGCCAGGTTCAGCTCGGTGGTGGTACCGGTCTGGATGCAGACACGGGCACCGTCCAGTTCCTTGGCAGAGCTGACGCCCAGCGCTTTGGGAACCATGAAGCCCTGACCGTCATAATAGTTCACGCCGGTGAATTCGAACTTCAGGTCAACATCGCGGCTGAAGGTCCAGGTGGTGTTCCTTGCCAGCATGTCGATCTCGCCCGAGGCCAGAGCGGTAAAGCGTGTCTTACCAGTGGTCGGAACGAATTCAACGGCGTTGGCGTCGCCCAGAACGGCAGCAGCAACAGCGCGGCACAGCGATACGTCAAAGCCCTGCCATTCGCCATTTGCGTCGGGCGCAGCAAAACCAACCAGACCGGTGGTCACACCACAATTCAGCTTGCCGCGTGCTTTAACGTCGTCAACGGTCCCTGCCATGGCTGCGCCAGCAGCAAGACCGGCAATCGTTGCCGCGCCCAAGATTACGGATTTTTTCATTTTTACCTCTTCCTGATTTTCCGCCCCGTCCGAGACGGCTCTGCCCGGCAAGTGGATGCCGGATAGGTTACCCCAAAGGTGTCTCCCCTTTAGTGGCACTGAGTTTGGGCGTATTCATAAACAAACGTCAAGAGCCGGATCATCGAAAACGATGGATCAGGCCCCAAGCTATTTACAGATTTGCTCAAAAATCAGGAATTAAGGATCAAACCGATAGGTCAAAGAAGCGTTTGGCATGCATGAAGGCCGCTTTCTTGGCCTCGGCAACCTCATGGGCTTCTTCGTCATGGCCCCATTGTTCAATCTGCCAGGTTTCATCCAACCTAGAAATGCGCCATATCTCGTCCGGTTTGCGCCAGTTCATGGCGACCGCAAAGCCAAGAATCAATGACCCCGACAAACTGACCAGATCGTGAAAAGCGGCCAGTTGGAACGCATCCAGCCCACGCACCCGAGACCGCAATGTCGCCAGGGCAGTTCCCGACTGCGGTTGATGCAGTACGCCGGCAACCGGAACCAGACGGGCGGACAGCGCGGTCTCGGCCCAATCCAGGGCGGGGTCCCATTCGGCGGTCTGGCGATCCTGCAACTCTTGCGGATGGGTTGCGCGATAACACAACAAATCAGAGTCGCCATAGTCGGCCAGCATGTCGGCAACCTCCCCGTGCTGGATGCGGACTTTGTCAATCGCTGCATTTGCAGAACGGGTGAACGGCATTTCTGCGGGATCAACCTCTTTTTCCTGGGCGTCCCATTCCGCTGCGACCGCTTCGGCCATGGGACGGGTTGGCAGGATCAATCCTGCCTTGGCGGGTGTTTTGACACGGCGTCCATCAAGCTCAACTGTAAACCCGCCATCGGCCTCGACTACGGTGCTGTTTTTCCAAAAGCGCTTCGGTTTCCAGTCGCTCATGTTCTAGTCCCACATCCCGGCCAGCGCATTTGGCAACTGGTCAAAGGTTTCGATAGTGCAAGAGGCAGCGGTCAAAGCCGATCGGTCATGATAGCCCCAGGTTACGCCGATGCCGCGAACTCCGGCAGCCGCAGCCATATCCATGTCATAGCTCGTATCGCCGATCATCACTGCACAGGCCGGATCGACCCCGGTTTCCGCCAATGCGGTCTGCACCATGGACGGATGCGGCTTTGAAGGGTGGTGATCCGCGACTTGCCTGGTCACGAAATACGCTTCCAACCCGTGCGCTTCGATCAGCGCGTCCAACCCGCGCTGCGACTTGCCGGTTGCCACGCCAAGAAGCACGTCGGGTACGGCGTACAATGCTTCAATTGCCTCTCTTGCGCCGGGGTACAGCGGCGAACTTGCCGCGCCCAAGTCAAGCCGATGGGCGTGATAAGCCTCTTTGTATCCTTCGACCAGATCGTTCTGGACCGAAAGAGGCTGTTCCGGCACCAACCGCGCGATAGCGTGCGGCAGCGACAAGCCGACAATGGACAGGATCGCCTCACGCGTCGGAACCGGCACGGACACGGCCTGAAAGCTGGTGGTCATGGAGTGAACAATGCTGCCCTGACTGTCGACCAGGGTACCATCGACGTCGAACAGGACCAGCCGCAAGGGTGCGCTCATTGCAGCTCCTCAAACGGGTCGTCAGCCGCCAGATCCTCGCTCCACCCGAACGTATCCCAGCTGTGTTTCATATGCTCCGGCAGGGGCGCCGTCACCGTCACCGGTTTCCGCGTCATCGGATGCAGGAAGGACAGCCGCCGTGCGTGCAAATGCAGCTTTTTGCTGATGACCCCGCCCAGTTGCGCACCCCATCCGTCGCCAAGGTTTTCCTGACCCGAACCGCCGTATTTTCCGTCGCCTATGATCGGATGCCCGATTGCGGCCATATGAGCCCGCAATTGGTGCGTACGTCCGGTGATCGGCTCCATCGCCACCCATGCAGCGCGGCTGGCAACCCGATAGAGGGTTGCGTAATGCGTATGCGCGCGTTTCGCGCCCGGAGTGCTGTCAATTTCGCTCATATGCACGGGGATCATCTTTTCACCCTCACCGTGCTTCCCATGACCCGGCGCTTTGACAAGGCCGGTTTTGATCTCACCCAGGTACGGTGTCGGAACACCGGCAACCAGCGCCCAGTAGATCTTGCGCGTATCACGATGACGGAAGGCGGCAGTCAGACCCTTGGCGGCCTCCCGCGTGCGGGCCAGCAGCAAAACACCTGACGTGTCCTTGTCCAATCTATGGACCAGCCGAGGGTTCTCGTCATAGCCGAACCGCAATGCTTCGGACAGGCTGTCAACATGTCGCGTCTGCCCGCTACCGCCTTGCACCGGCAAGCCATGCGGCTTGTTCAGGGCCAGAATGTGATCGTCACGATAGATCACGCAGGACTGGATCATCCTGGCATCCGCATCCGAGATACGATGCTTGACCTCAGCCGGTTTGTGATCGGCATCCGGAAGGGGCGGCACGCGAACCACCTGCCCTACCTCTAGTCGGGTCGAGGCCTTGGCGCGGCTTCCGTCAACACGCAATTCTCCCTTGCGGCACATTTTTTCAATGCGGCCCTGGCTGACATGCGGAAACAGGCGGCGCAGCCAACGGTCTACACGCTGGTCCCCATCCCCTTCAGCGACTGTAATCATCTGTACGCCACTCATGCCATTACCCCTTGTTCCGCGCGGGTGATCCGCCCGGATTGCGTGTTTACCCGTGTCCCAGAAATCATGGGCGTCTGTCGCGCGCAACGCGGCAAGAGTCAAGGTATCTGGCTGTGGTTCTCAGATGTTCGAGAAGTTACCGTGTCGCCCTGCTCCATCCCGAAACCGGCCAGCCCCAGCGGTACCTTCTCGGCGAATGGCGTCCAACCCGTTGGCCCATTCGATCTTCAGCGCGTCCCGAACCGGCATTCCATGTGTTTCAATGATTGATCGGCGGTCTGCACGAACGGCCTCTTGTGGAAAACGGGCTATTTCATGGGCCATTTTTTCGGCTGCACTGCGTGCTGTGCCATGTGAGACGACCTTTTCCGCCAACCCAATCCTGCAACACTCTTCAGCTTCGACCTTGCGCCCGGTCAGAGCAATCTCCAATGCCTTGCCCTGCCCCACCAGACGCGGCAACCTGACCGAGCCACCATCCATCAGGGTAATCCCCCAACGTCGGCAAAAAACACCCAAGTAAGCCGTTTCCGCCATGACCCGGATATCGCACCACAAGGCAAGCTCCATTCCTCCGGCCACTGCCGCGCCCTCAATCGCGCCAATGACGGGCTTCGTAAGCTCCAACCGCGAAGGCCCCATGGGCCCCAGCGTTGAAGGAGCCGACCCGATGGGGAAGCTGTGTTTGTCGAAATATGCTTCGCGTCGCTCGGGATCGGCCAGCGATGCGGCAAGTTTCAGATCCCACCCTGCACAGAAATTGCCACCTTTGCCCCAGAATACCGCAGCCTTGGCCGAACTGGCCTCAAAACTCAGAAATGCCTCAACCAGAGCCTCGGCATGTTCCGTATCAACGGCATTCCGCGCATCCGGCCTGTCGTGGATGACGGTCCAGACACTCTCGGATTTTTCGATTGAAATCGGCATACCAAGTCCTCCCCTGCAAGCGTTAACCCAAGGGAAGCGTCCAATTTCAATCCTGTCGTCTGTGACGCTGCGGAAGGTCCACAACTGACCCTGCGTAACTAGCTGTTCCGCTGCGTCCGCAACTTGGCAAAGTAATCGAGGCGCTTCTTCAACTCACGCTCAAACCCACGTTCGACCGGTTGATACAGAACCGGGCGTTTCATTGTCTCGGGGAAGTAGTCCTGACCGGAAAACCCGTCCTCGGCATCATGGTCATAGGCATAGCCTGCACCATATCCCTGATCCTTCATCAAAGAGGTCGGCGCGTTCAGGATATGCTTGGGCGGTGGCTCGCTGCCGGATTGCTTGGCCAATCGCATTGCCGCCTTGTAGCCGACATAGGTGCCGTTGGATTTTGGCGCCAGGGCTAGATAGACCAGCGCCTGAGCAAGCGCCAACTCTCCTTCCGGGGAACCCAGACGTTCGTAGGTTTCCCACGATTGCAAGCAAATGGCCTGCGCCTGTGGATCGGCCAAGCCTATATCCTCGACGGCCATGCGTGTGATCCTGCGTGCAAGATACCTTGGGTCCTCGCCCCCGGTCAGCATGCGCGCAAACCAATACAAAGCCGCATCCGGGTCAGAGCCGCGCACCGATTTGTGCAGGGCCGAGATCAGGTTGTAATGCTCATCACCAGACTTGTCGTACTTCGCAGCCCGCCGCATCAATCGCGTCGACAGCGCATCGGGGCCCAGCGGCGCATCCACCTTCCACGCTGAAACCTGTTCGATCAGGTTCAGCAAAGCCCGACCGTCGCCATCGGCCATCTCCTGCAACGCATCGCGTGCGGCAGGCGTCAATGGCAACGCACGGTTCAGCTCTTTTTCGGCCCGCTGGGTCAGACGCTCCAGATCGGCAAGGCTGAGCCGTTCCAGCACCAACACCTGCGACCGGCTGAGTACAGCGGCATTCAGTTCAAAGGACGGGTTCTCGGTCGTTGCGCCGACCAACAGGATGGTGCCGTCTTCCATATGGGGCAGAAACCCGTCTTGCTGTGCCTTGTTGAAGCGGTGGATCTCGTCCACGAACAACAACGTGCCCTGCCCGTTCTGGCGGCGGATTTTGGCGGACTCGAAGACTTTCTTCAGATCCGGCACACCAGTAAAGATCGCACTGATCTGAACGAAGTGCAGATCGGTTTCCTGTGCCAACAGCCGTGCAATCGTCGTCTTTCCAACTCCGGGTGGGCCCCAGAAGATCAGGCTGGATAAACTACCTGCCGCCAGCATAACACCCAGCGGGGCTTCGGGGCCCAGCACCTGTTCCTGCCCGATCACCTCGGCCAGGGATCGAGGCCGCAACCGGTCAGCCAGAGGCCGGTGTGGGGAAGCGGCGGGTTCTGCCGGCCCGGTATCGAACAGATCACTCACAGGTCACAACCGGAACCGCAAAGAAACGGACCGCCCCCCGCGCAGCAGACCAATCTGCACGCGACGGCCCGGGTCGGTCAGCGCGGTCTCAACGTCCCGAGGGCGCTGGATTTCTTCAGAATTGATGCTTTCAAGAATATCACCGGATCGCAAACCCGCCCTTGCGCCGTACGGACCGGGATCCACCACGACGACACCGGTCTGCGACAGCAACAAACCCATCTTGGTGATCATGACAGGATTGACCCGAGATACCACCAAGCCCGGAAGAACGGTTCTGTCATTCAACGTCGTTTCTTCGGCGGCCGGAACATCGGGGGCTTTGATAAGGGCCACCTCAACATCTTCACTTTGCGCGCCGCGCAAACGGGTCAGAACCGAGGTTCCACCAACCCCGGCGACCGACATCCGAAACTTCATCTCGGCGGGCGAGTTTACCTCATCCCCGTCCACATGCGTTACCACATCTCCCACTCTGAGCCCCGCGTCGCGCAGCGGGCTGAGTTCATGCAGGTCAGAGATCACAACGCCCAACGGGATGGCCAGACCAAGGGACTCCGCGATATCTGCGCTCATGTGTTGACCCGACATTCCCGCCCACGGGCTGACGAAACTGTCATTCCCCTGCTGCGCCTGCTTCAGGAATTGCGCCACCAGATTGGCAGGGATAGCAAAGCCGATGCCATTTGATCCACCCGATCGGGTCAGAATGGAAGTATTGATCCCGATAAGATGGCCATTCACATCGATCAGCGCCCCACCGGAGTTACCCGGGTTGATTGCAGCATCTGTCTGAATGAAATACCCGCGGCTATTCCCGGTTGCCGTGCCCGTGCGCGCCAGCCCCGAGATGATGCCGGATGACACCGTCTGCCCCACCCCGAATGGGTTTCCGATGGCCAGGGCCAGCTCTCCGACTTCGACCTGATCGGAATCGCGAAGGGTCAGGTAAGGCAGGTCTTCGGCCCCTTCCAGACGCAGGATCGCGATATCGCTTTCCTCGTGACCCAGCACAACCTCAGCCGAAAACTCGCGCCGGTCCGTCGTGACAACCCGGATCTCGGTCGCGGACCCGACCACGTGATAGTTGGAAACAACGTACCCATCGTCAGACAGAATAACCCCAGAACCCAGCGAGTTTTGAACTCTCTGACGGGGTTCTTCAAAACCCCGGCCAAAGAAGTCCTGAAAGAACGGATCCGAAAAAAACGGGCTTGCCCGGTCCTGCCGGACGATCTTGGCATAGATGTTCACAACCGCTGGTGAGGCCTGTTTTACGACCGGTGCGAATCCCAGCGAAATCTCAGCCTGTGACTGCGGAACTGTCGTTTCGGCCATACCTTGCGTAGCGCAGGTCAAAGCAACAAGGGTCAGCATTGCGCGGATCATGGTGGCTCCGTTTTTTTGTGATTGGCCCAGATATGCTGACACGCAATCTGAATTGCAAGTCGGCGCTCCAGTAGGTCCCGTAACATGTCCCGGAAAGCCAGAACGAAAAAACCTCCGTCCGGTTTCCCGAACGGAGGTTCGAACCTGACCATGTGTCAGATCTTATTCTTCGGCAGCCTCTTCGGCGGCAACGCGTGCCTTGTCGGCCGCGCCTTTGGCGTCCAGATCGCGGTCAACGAATTCGATGATCGCCATCGGGGCCATGTCACCATAGCGGAAGCCAGCCTTCAAAATGCGGACATAACCGCCCTGACGCTCGGCGTAGCGAGGGCCCAGAACCTCGAACAGCTTGGCGACGTCTTTGTCTTCTTTCAGCTGCGATGCGGCCTGACGGCGGGCGTGCAGATCGCCGCGTTTGCCCAGAGTGACCAGCTTTTCGATGATCGGGCGCAGTTCTTTTGCCTTGGGCAGAGTTGTCTTGATCTGCTCATGTTCAATGAGCGAGCCAGCCATGTTCGCAAACAGAGCCTTACGGTGCTCATGAGTACGGTTCAGGCGGCGGTAACCACGTGCGTGACGCATTTTCTAGTTCCTTCTTCAGCGTTTTGCTTTGTCTGGTCGGCGATGCGTGTCACCGGCTCTCCTTGGGGCGGATATGCCCATTTTGTCCCCGGAAACCCGGGCATTGATGAAGACGCGCTTAGAACGCGTCTTCGAATTTTTTGGCAAGGTCTTCGATGTTGTCGGGCGGCCAGTCCTCGACATCCATACCGAGGTGCAGGCCCATACCGGACAGCACTTCCTTGATCTCGTTCAGCGACTTGCGGCCGAAGTTCGGGGTGCGCAGCATCTCGGCTTCGGTCTTCTGGATCAGGTCGCCGATGTAAACGATGTTGTCGTTCTTCAGGCAGTTTGCCGAACGGACCGACAGTTCCAGCTCGTCCACCTTCTTCAGAAGCAGCGGGTTGAATTCCAGACCATCGTCTTCGTCCTGACGGCTTGCCGATTCCGGCTCGTCGAAGTTGACGAAGATCGACAGCTGATCCTGCAGGATACGAGCGGCAAAAGCCAGCGCGTCTTCCGGCGTGATCGAACCATCGGTTTCGATCTTCAGGGTTAGCTTGTCATAGTCCAGAACCTGACCTTCACGGGTCGGCTGAACATCATAGGCAACCTTCTTGACCGGCGAATAGATCGCGTCGATCGGGATCAGGCCGATAGGTGCATCTTCCGGCTTGTTCTTCTCAGCCGAGACATACCCTTTGCCGGTGTTGACGGTCAGTTCCATGAACAGGTCTGCGCCATCGTCCAGGTGGCAGATGACGTGATCGCGGTTCAGAACCTCGATGCCGGCGCTCTCGCTGATGTCGCCGGCGGTGACGACTGCGGGGCCTTTGGCATTGATCGACAGGCGCTTGGGGCCTTCGACCTCCATGCGCAAGGCAACCTGCTTGAGGTTCAGGATGATGTCGGTGACGTCTTCACGAACGCCTGCCACGCTCGAAAACTCGTGCAGGACGTTGTCGATCTGGACGCTGGTGATGGCCGCACCTTGCAGCGAGCTCATCAGGACGCGGCGCAGGGCGTTGCCCAGGGTCAGACCAAAGCCACGCTCCAGCGGTTCAGCAACCAGGGTGGCCTGACGTGCAGGATCATTACCCGGCTTGGCTTCCAGCTGGGTCGGCTTGATCAATTCTGCCCAATTCTTGTGGATCATGTAATCCCTCCATTCCTGTCCGCGCCCCATGACCAACAAGGTGCAGACGCCCGAGGTTCAAAATGACGTGCTGGGGCCGTGCGTACACACAGCCCCAGCTCAATTCCAAATCGCTTAGACGCGACGACGCTTCGGCGGGCGGCAACCGTTGTGAGCAATCGGTGTCACATCTCGGATCGATGTGATGTTGAAGCCCACTGCAGCCAACGCGCGCAGTGCCGATTCACGGCCCGAACCGGGCCCCTGAACTTCGACTTCGAGCGTTTTGACGCCGTGATCCTGCGCCTTCTTGCCTGCGTCTTCTGCAGCCATCTGAGCGGCGTAGGGTGTCGATTTACGCGACCCTTTGAAACCCATGGTCCCGGCAGAGGACCATGCAATGGCGTTGCCCTGCACGTCCGAAATCAGGATCTTGGTGTTGTTAAAGGTCGAGTTCACATGGGCAACGCCCGATGCGATGTTCTTGCGCTCTTTGCGCTTAACGCGAGTCTTGTCACGTGCCATCAGTCAGACCCTCCCTTATTTCTTCTTACCAGCAATGGCCTTTGCGGGGCCTTTGCGGGTACGAGCATTGGTGTGGGTACGCTGACCGCGAACCGGCAGGTTGCGGCGGTGACGCAGACCGCGATAGCAGCCCAGGTCCATCAGGCGCTTCACGTTCATCTGAACTTCACGACGCAGATCACCTTCGACGGTGAAGTTTGCGTCGATGTGCTCGCGGATGGCCAGAACTTCGGCGTCGGACAATTCATTGACGCGACGGTGCGCTTCAATACCTACGGCTTCGCAGATCGCTTTGGCCGAGGTGTTTCCGATACCGGTGATATATGTGAGGGCGATAGGTACCCGCTTTGCAGTCGGGATGTTTACGCCGGCAATACGTGCCACGTGTCACTTTCCTTTTTGTTGCGGTTCCGTAACTCCGGAACCTTTTTTCACAACACCTGACCGTGGCAGTGACGCCAGAGGGTCCAGTATTATTCGAGGTGGTCGGGGCGCAAGCGACGAATCCCTCACGCGATCTTGATTCCCTTTAGGGATGGGGGTCGATATGGGCTTTTAAGCTTGGCGTCAAGTCCATATCAATCCGGCCAGCAAACCTTCTCTCTGACATACTGATCGAAGATGAAATGAATGCTGGTTTGGTCGTTACAAAAATCCATATGGGTACTCAGGCCACCTAGTACTCATCACGGCTAATCCACACAGTACAATGCCCCCAAGAAGGCCAACCAGAAATACGGCAGAAGCCTTGTTGTAGGCATTCTAGAACACCAAAAACCTGACGTTCAGCTCAAGATGGCTTCGATCGAAGCGGTGACTTCCTTGATATCCGCCAGCCCGTTCACCGGACGCAGATCACCCTTGGCGTAGTAATACCCAATCAGCGGCGACGTCTTCTTGTAATATTCCATCAAACGCGTGCGCAGGCTTTCCTCGTTGTCGTCGGCGCGACGCACGAAGTCATTTTCCTTGCCGCAATTGGTGCACTTTCCATCAGCCGGGATCGGCTTGGTCCTGTCGTTGTAGACCTCACCACATCCGCCGCAGGTCGAGCGTGCGGTGATCCGATCCACCAGGGCGTCATCGTCTACGCGCATCTCGATCACAGTGTGCAGCGACTGGCCCAGCTTGGTCAGCAAAGCTGCCAACGCATCGGCTTGTGCCAATGTGCGCGGGAAACCGTCAAAGATGAAGCCAGCACCTTTTTCGGTGGTCAGTTTCTCTTCGATCAGACCGATGACGATCTCATCGGTGACGAGCTTGCCCGCGTCCATGATCGCTGCAACCTTCTTGCCCATCTCTGTGCCGCTGGTCCGCGCCTCGCGCAGCATGTCACCCGTGCTCAGTTGGATCATACCGCGGGTTTCAACCAGGTGACGCGCCTGCGTTCCCTTGCCTGCCCCCGGGGGGCCCAGAAGAATGATGTTCATCGACGAGCAGCTCCCTTTCTGCCGCGTTTCTTGCCTTTGCCACGCAGTTGGGACTTTTCGATAAGCCCTTCGTATTGATGCGCAAGCAGATGGCTCTGAACCTGCTGGATCGTGTCCATGGTCACAGAGACGATAATCAGAACCGAGGTGCCACCGAAATAGAACGGAATGGCGAACTGGCCGCGCAGGATCTCGGGCAGCAGGCAGACCGCCGCCAGATAGCCCGAACCCAGCACCAGAACGCGGTTGACCACATATTCCAGATACTCAGCGGTTTTCTTGCCGGGCCGGATACCGGGCACAAATCCGTTCTGCTTTTTCAGGTTGTCCGCCACATCGTCCGGTTTGAACGACACGTTGAACGTATAGAAATACGCAAAGAACACGATCATCGACGCAAAGAACAGCAGGTAAAGCGGCTGTCCGGGGCCGAAATTGGCCAGCAGCCAAGACATGATCGGTCCGTTCGCAGCACCTGACGAGAAGGTCGAGATCGTGACCGGCAGCAGAAGCAGCGAGCTGGCGAAGATCGCCGGAATGACACCCGCAGGGTTGACCTTGACCGGCAGGTGGCTGGAGCCGCCTTCGTAGATTTTCATACCGGCCTGACGGCGCGGATACTGAATGTGGATCTTGCGCAATGCACGTTCCATGAACACCACGAAGGTGATGACAGCGATCACCATGACGATCACGCCAACGATGACGGCAGGGCTGATTGCACCGCTGCGTCCGCTTGCAAAGAACTGCGCCAGAGCGGCCGGAACCTCGGCAATGATACCCACGAAGATAATCAGGGAGATGCCGTTGCCGATACCGCGTGCGGTGATTTGCTCACCCAGCCACATCAGGAACATGGTGCCGCCAACCAGCGTTATCATGGTCGACATCCGGAAATAGAGACCCGGATCGGTCGCCAGATCGCCCGATTCCAGCGAAACGGCCAAACCATAGGCCTGAACGGTGGCCAGCGCCACGGTGCCGAACCGGGTGTACTGGTTGATCTTCTTGCGCCCTTGCTCGCCCTCTTTCTTGAGTTGCTCGAGCGCGGGAACCATCGATGTCAGCAGCTGAACGATGATCGAGGCCGAGATATAGGGCATGATGCCGAGGGCAAAGATACCCATCCGCCCCAGCGCCCCGCCGGTGAACATCGAAATCATGCCGCCGATGCCCTGCCCCGCCTGCTCCATGAATTCGCGCAATGCTGCTCCGTCGATCCCCGGCACCGGAATGAAGGTGCCCAGACGATAGACGATCAGCAAACCCAGCGTGAACAGGATGCGGTTGCGCAGATCGGTGGCTTTGCCTAAAGCAGCCCAGCTTGTGTTGGCTGCCATTTGTTCTGCTGCTGATACCATAAATCGGTCTCTCTTATGCAAACGCCGCCCGGAACCGTTTTCCGGCTCGGACGGCGTCTTGGAAAACTCTGAGGTCTATGTAAGCGGGTCTTTGCCCGCTCACAAGCGATTACTCTGCCGCAGCAGCTTTTGTGACCTTCAGTGAACCGCCCGCTTTCTCAACTGCCTCGACAGCAGATTTCGAAGCACCGGTCACTTCCAGGTTCATCTTGGCGCTGATTTCGCCTTTGGCCAGAACGCGGATACCGTCCAGCTTGCGACGGACCAGACCGGACGCAACCAGAGCGTCTTCGGTGATCGCAGCCGTAGCGTCCAGTTTGCCGGCTTCGACGAATTTCTGGATCAGCCCCAGGTTGACAACGGCGAATTCCTTGCGGTTCGGCTTGTTGAAGCCACGCTTGGGAAGACGCTGGTACAAGGGCATCTGACCGCCTTCATAGCCATTGATGGCTACACCCGAACGGGATTTCTGGCCTTTGATACCACGGCCACCCATTTTACCTTTGCCGGAACCCGGACCACGACCGACGCGCGTGCGTTTCGTTGAGGCGCCGGGATTGTCGCGCAATTCATTCAGTTTCATTTCGCTTCTCCTAAGCCGGATATGACCCCGAAGCGTGATGGGCCAAACACGGCATTTCTTGGTTTTGATTCTCGTGGCGGAATGCCACCGCAGGCGTATAGGCCCGATAAACACACTTGACAAGCCTGTAGATTGCCATCCGCCTTGCGATGTCGGCAGATGGTCCCGAACCAGGCTGTCCAAGTGATACAGAAAGGGCACCCCAGCCCGCTTCTGACCGAAAATTGACTGCGAAATATAGCAACTTTGTCAAAAACCTCTTGCCATGCCGGGGTGGTAGTCTATCCGGTTGCCTGCAAACACTAGACTGGCAGGCGTATGACTGAACCCTCTCTCTCGCTCCGGGATAAGCCGGAGACTACCGCTGCACGCGACTGGGTAACGACGCTTGCCAAATATCGCGAACCGGACCAGCTGCGCAGCTTCTTCGAGTTGGGTGTCAGTATTATCCCCTTCTTCGCGTTATGGGGTTTGTCCTGGATGTCGCTGTCAGTCAGCTATTGGCTGGCCTTTGCGATTTCCGTCCTCAACGCGGCCTTCCTGTTGCGACTGTTCGCCATTCAGCATGATTGCGGGCACGGCGCGTTCTTCAAGAATCGAACGATCAGTGACTGGATCGGGCGTGGAATCGGAGTTCTGACGCTGACGCCTTATGACGTCTGGCGCCGCACCCATTCCACACATCACAACAGTTCCGGCAATCTGGGCAAGCGCGGGATGGGCGATATCCACACCCTGACCGTGGCCGAGTATCAGGCCAAAACACCGATGAACAGGTTCTGGTACCGCGTGTATCGAAACCCGATTACCCTGTTCGTGCTTGGCCCTGGCTATCTGTTCCTGTTTCAAAACCGCCTTCCGCTGGGCCTGACAGACAGCGTCAGGTTCTGGGTCAGCGCGATGGCCACCAATCTTGCCATTCTGGTTGCACTCGTGGCCATCTACTATTTTGGCGGGCTGATGCCGATGTTGCTGATCTTCCTGCCCTCGACACTGATTGCCGCTACGGCCGGAGTTTGGCTGTTCTACGTACAACACCAGTTCGAGGACACACATTGGGAATCCGATGAAGACTGGCAACTACACGAAGCGGCGTTGCACGGAAGTTCGCACTACATCCTGCCCTCGGTGTTGCAGTGGTTCAGCGCCAATATCGGCATCCACCATGTACACCACCTCTACAGCCGTATTCCGTTCTACCGCCTGACCGAAGTGCTGCGCGATCATGATGAGCTGGCGAACAGCAACCGGATGACAATCCGCGAAAGCCTCGCCAACGCGCGCCTGCATCTGTGGGACGAGCAGAGCCGCCGCCTGTTGTCCTTCGCCGAGGCACGAGCACTTTACGGGTAAAGGGCGCGTTCAGCGAGGCTGAGCGCAACCAAAACCTCGCAAACGGTGCACTCATGACCGCACCCAAGGTGCAGCCGTACGTCTCTAGGCGAAACGCGGCTACTCACTTTCTCCAAATCGAATATTTGACTACTTGCTTCCGGCCGTTATCCTCCATGTGAATTAGTCTGGGGGGGACAGATGCGTTTTCACGTTGTTTTTTCACTGGCCGTAACTGCCGCAACACTTCTTCATGCTCAAGATCAGCCGATAGTGCATGACGGTGAGTACCAGTTTCTCAGGGCTCAGTTCGGCGACCGATGGGACGCCCAAGATGCCGATTTGAGTGCAAAGCTGGCAGATATTCGATCCGCCAACAACGACCGCCCTCCGAACATTGTCTATATTCTGATTGACGACGTGAGTTTCGGCCTGATGGGCAATCGAGCGCTGAATTACGTGGCTGGATTTGACACCCCGGAGATCAACGATTTTGCATCAGAAAGCCTGTCGTTGATGCGAATGTATACAGAGCCATCATGTACCCCTACGCGAACTGCATTCCTGACAGGTCGACACCCTGTTCGTGCAGGCCAGGAAGAAGTTAAGGTTGCATTGGTTGGCGAAGGTCTGTCGGCGGACGAAGTGACTCTGGCAGAGATCCTAAAGAAAGCGGGATATAACACCGCCCATGTTGGCAAGTGGCATCAGGGGGACATTGAGCAATCGTTCCCGCATAATCAGGGGTTTGATCAGGCGTTCTTTCCCGTTCATCAGCAAGTGCAGTTGAGCTTGATGACTCCCGAAGCCGCGGCAGCGACCAACCTGAATGGTTGGCACCGGTCCACACAATCTGGTCAGTTTGCCATCGACGAGTTGTTCAAACCTTACGGGCTTGTAACGGGCCTGGAAGCTGAAGAAGGCGGTTTGGCCCGTGAAGTCGATCTTGCTCCGGGTGAAGAATGGACGCAGGCGCATTACGAACGGATGAACGAACGCTACCAAGCTCAGGCGATGGAGCAGCTTGAAAGGCTTTCACAGGAAGACGCTCCGTTCTTTCTTCAATACTGGCCATTGTACCCGCTGAACTTCACCTATTCCGAACAGCAAACCAGCCGGAATGGCGGCTTCATGGCGGACAAGATGGAAGTTGTGGATGCATGGATAGGAGAGTTGCTGTCCAGGATTGATGACTTGGGCGTGTCCGAAAACACGCTTGTCGTCCTGATGGCGGACAACGGGATTTTCAAGCAGTATTCCCCGGATTCAGGAATGATGGAACTGATCTATCGGGGCGGAAAAGCTGAACATCTTGAGGGAGGCGTGCGCGTCGATGCTTTTGTCAGATGGCCGGCCGCAATCGAAGCGGGCAGCTATGCCGGTGATATTATTCATGTCTCAGACCTGTACACCACGCTTGCCCGGATCGCGGGCGGCAGTGAACATATCCCGCGTGATCGGGTAATTGACGGGATCGACCAGACGGCCTTGCTATTGGAGGGCGAAGGGAATTCACGGCGAGACTATGTCTATATCTACGAAGGCCCTGTTTTGCGTTCGATTGTTAAGCAGGAATTCAAGATGCACATGCCACCGCCGGGTGTGCCCGGCGCCGCAGCCCCGGTTTTCAATATACTGCGTGACCCTCGTGAATCCACGCCGGACATCGGCGGCTCACTCTGGTCCGGTGCGTCCTTTCAGGACATGATGAAGAGGCACCAGAAGATGATCGAAAAGTACCCTCACCTGCCACTGGGCAAAGGTGTGCCCTACGGAGGGATCGAGAATCTGCGCCCGGAAAGTGAAAAGGCCCGCGAAGTGTTTTCGAGCTGGCAGTGAGAGTGGTTTAGTACTTTCGGTCAGTCGGTTCGACGGAAAGACATCAAGAAAGCCCATATGCCCCTGAAAGAGGGTAAAACCATCGACATGTCCACTTGTCTCTGGCCACCCCGACTTGGGCACGACCTGTCCAATGGCAAACAGCACCGCGACCAGCGTGGCTGCGGGAAAAGGGTGTGACCTTCTGATTGAGAGAGCCTGGGGCAGCATGAATGCCAAGCCGCACAGCAGCCGTGAAAATCAAGAGTGGCCGCTCAATCCGTTTGACACTGCTGGGCAAGGCAGCAACGCGGTAGAAGAACCTTCGGCACCGGGAATGCGAGCACTGTGGACATCGCTCGTGCCGTGACCAGATCACGGGCCTGGTTAACGGATTCTGATTTCCGTTTGTATGCTCCGACCCAAAAAACACATCATATAGAAAGCACTCAAAACGATGGTCAAACCCGTCGGCGGAATCTTGTACAAACCGGACAATTGACCCGCAAACCCTTGCACAAATCCAACAAAATCTCTTGTCACAGTCTCGCCCCGATGCCATATGAAAAGAGCTTACGTTTATCTATTCGACCTACTGTCTCCTTCATCGGCAGTCAGTCTATCGATACAGACCGACGACGCCAGGCTGCCGCAACTCCGTGGGCAGCACTAAAACAGGAGACACGGATATGCCTACAGGCACCGTAAAATGGTTCAATACCACTAAAGGCTTCGGCTTCATCGCACCGGATGAGGGCGGCAAAGATGTATTCGTACACATCTCGGCCGTTGAACGTTCGGGCCTGACCGGCTTGGCCGACAACCAGAAAGTCACGTACGAGCTGCGTGCCGGTCGTGACGGCCGCGAAAGCGCCGACAGCATCCAGCTGGCCTAAGCTTGATATCGGGTGAGGGGATCCCCCTCGCCCTCTTCCCGCCGCGACCTCCGGTGGCAGGCAGGACACATCACGTCCACGTGATGTCTGCCCTAGAATTGACCAAATATCATATCATGATGAAACTGGTACTCAGGTTTTATTGGTCATTCGATGAGGGTTTCGATGTTTACACGCCGTATTTTTTTGGCTGGGGCTGCGGCCAGCATGTTGCCGGGTATCGCCAACGCGAAAAAAGCGGTCGAGTATGATCCGACACCGCAATTCGTGCGCATCAAAAAGCAGTTTGTGCCCGGTCAGCTGCTGGTCGCCCCCCGCTCGTTCTATCTTTACTACGTGACTGAACCTCGCAAAGCGATCCGCTATGGCTGCGGTGTCGGCAAGGCCGGGCTGGAGTTTACCGGCACAGCTACCATCGATGTGAAAAAGGAATGGCCGACCTGGCGTCCGACCATTGAAATGATCGAACGTGATCCCGTCGCTTACGCAAAATTCAAGGACAATGACTATGTCCAACCCGGAGGCGGAGACAACCCACTGGGCGCGCGGGCGCTGTATCTGTTCCAGAACGGTGTCGATACCTATTTCCGTATCCACGGCACGACACAGCCACAAACCATCGGTCGGGCAGTGTCCAACGGTTGCATTCGAATGCTGAACGAGCATGTGATCGATTTATACAGCCGGGTCCCAATCGGAACTGTCGTTACAGTCGTCTGATCGTCCCTGGGTGGGCGCTTATCTTTCTCCACCGGCTTGATCAACAAGCTTCAGCACGGACGGGCCCAGAGATTCAACGATCTTTGCCACCCCATCCGCGTTTGGATGTATTCCGTCAGGCTGCATGAACTGTGATACCGCACCGGGGTCACCCCCTGCTGCAAGCCCTTCAAAGAAACCTGCAGCGAAGAGGACGTCGAACTCGTTCGCCAAGTCAGGGTACATCCCGTCGAAAGCTTGCTTGTAATCGGCCCCGTAGTTACCCGGAGCCTGCATGCCGATCAGCAGAACCGGTACATTCGCGTCACGCGCCACGTCCAGGATCCTGCGCAGATTGGCCTTCGAGACGGCTGGATCGATCCCACGCAACACGTCATTACCGCCAAGGGCAACAATCATACCGTCCACATCCGGCGTCAGGGTCCAATCCACGCGCGCGGCCCCGCCCGCTGTGGTATCGCCCGAAACGCCGGCGTTGATTACCCTGACATCCGCCCCCTGCGCGTGCAGCCAACGGTCAAGCTGCGGAACAAACCCGCTCTCCTCCACCAGCCCATAGCCCTGAGTCAGCGAGTCTCCCAAAGCCGCAATCACCACTTGTTCGGCTGTGGCCGCAAAACCGCACCACGTGAAAAGGCCTGCCATCAAAGCCTTGCGCAATGTAGTGATCGCTCCATATCCCAAAAGACCGCTCCTTTTTCGGGTAGACCCATGACGACTGCTGTTCTTGCCCTCCAAAATGCCGCTTTGTCACTGGATGGCAATGCCGGGCGGGTCGATATTCTGCATGACATTTCATTGACAGTGAACAAGGGCGAGACGCTGGGGCTTATCGGGCCTTCGGGCTCGGGCAAGTCTTCGCTGCTGATGTTGATGGGAGGGTTGGAACAGGCCACGCGCGGTCAGGTCGTCGCTCTGGGTCAGGACCTGACTGGAATGGATGAGGACGCACTGGCCCGGTTTCGACGCGACAGTATGGGGGTGGTGTTTCAGAACTTCCATCTGATCCCGACAATGACGGCACTTGAAAACGTGGCGACCCCACTGGAACTGGCGGGGCACAAGGATGCGTTCGACCGGGCCGGGAATGAGCTGGAAGCCGTGGGCCTGTCGCACCGTCGTGATCATTATCCGGCGCAACTTTCGGGCGGTGAACAACAACGTGTTGCCTTGGCGCGAGCATCTGCGCCACGTCCCAAAATCCTGTTGGCTGATGAACCGACCGGGAATCTGGACGAAACGAATGGCGCCGCGATTGTTGATCTGCTGTTTGGTTTACGCCGGAAATTCGATGCAACCCTGGTTCTGGTGACACACAGCCTTTCGTTGGCAGAAAGATGTGATCGGGTCGTTCGGTTACGCGACGGCAGGATCACCGAAGAGACCCGGCAGGAGGCTGCGGAATGAGCCTGCGGATGGCCGGGCGGCTCGCGCGTCGCGAGTTGCGCGGTGGCCTGCGCGGTTTTCGGATATTGCTTGCCTGTCTGGCACTGGGGGTCGCAGCAATTGCCGCCGTCGGATCGGTCCGTACAGCCATCCAGACGGGGCTGGCACAAGAAGGAGCATCGCTGCTGGGCGGCGATGCCGAACTTGAGTTCACCTATCGTTTTGCCGACCAGGCCGAGCGCGCCTGGATGCAACAAGCGTCTGCGCGAGTTTCCGAGATTGTCGATTTCCGCTCGATGGCCGTTGTGCCCGGCGCTACGGATCCGGAACGAGCACTGACTCAGATCAAGTCGGTCGACAATGCATACCCACTCATTGGAACGGTTCGGCTGGAACCCGACATCCCGCTGCAAGACGCTCTGAACGGCAGTTCCGACTTACCCGGGGCTGTGATGGAACCCGCGCTGATAGACCGGCTTGGGGTGTCCATCGGTGATCGATTTGCGCTTGGTACGCAAGAGTTCATCCTGACAGCGGCCTTGCTGAACGAGCCCGATAGCGCGGCGGATGGATTTGGCCTTGGGCCGCGCACTCTGGTACGAACCGAGGCGTTGCAGGCGTCCGGTCTGCTGGAACCCGGAACGCTGTTTTCGACAAAATACAGGATGATCTTGCCCCAGAACGCAAACCTTTCGGATGTATCCGCAAAGGCTGATGCGGCATTCGAAGGCACCGGGATGCGCTGGACGGATGCGCGCAACGGTGCCCCCGGAATATCCGAGTTCGTCAATCGCCTGAGTGCTTTTCTGGTCCTTGTCGGGCTGTCCGGGCTTGCCGTCGGCGGCATCGGCGTGTCTGCTGCCGTGCGTGCTTATCTGACGCAGAAGACGGAAACCGTTGCGACGCTGCGCACCTTGGGGGCCGATCGCGCCACCATTTTTCAAACCTACATGATTCAAATTGGCGTGCTGTCTGTCATCGGGATCGTGATCGGCCTGACCCTGGGTGGATTGGCACCGCTTGTTCTGGCCCCACTGCTGGAAAGCCAATTGCCGGTTCCCGCAGTGTTTTCCCTGTATCCACAGCCGCTGATTGAGGCAGCAATTTACGGTCTGCTTACAGCGTTCCTGTTCACCCTTTGGCCTTTGGCCCGAACCGAGGATGTGCGCGCCGCGACGTTGTTTCGCGACGCATTAAACTCGGCCCGCCCCTTTCCGCGGCTTGTTTTTGTCGTGGCGACAGGAGTTGGGTTGTCGTTGCTGATCGCCCTTGCTTCATGGTTCAGCAGCTCAACCCGGCTCACCCTCTGGACCAGTGGCGGGCTCGTTGGCGCACTGGCGCTCTTGAGCCTCGCCGCTTATGCCGTTCGCAAACTGGCCCGGGCGAGTGCTCCGTTGGCCCGCGGCCGACCCACACTCAGATGGGCATTGTCCGCCATCTCAGACCCGCGCGAAGGCGCAGGGTCTGTGGTTCTGTCATTGGGGTTGGGCTTGTCAGTGCTGGCTGCGGTCGGGCAGATCGACGGCACCCTGCGAAACGCTATTTCGGGCAACCTGCCGGATGTCGCGCCTTCGTATTTCTTTGTAGACATTCAGAAGGATCAAATGCCCGGCTTCACCGAGCGCCTGCAAAGCGACCCCGCAGTCAGCCGCATTGAAAGCGCACCGATGTTGCGCGGGATCATCACGCAGATCAACGGCCGGCCCGCTCGGGACGTGGCCGGAGATCACTGGGTGCTGGAAGGGGATCGCGGCGTGACCTATTCGGTTCAACCTCCGCCGAACGCACGCCTGACCGCAGGGGAATGGTGGGCTGAAAACTACGCGGGTGCGCCTCAGGTCAGTTTTGCCGCAGAAGAAGCTGAAGAGATGGGTCTGAACCTGGGCGACCAGCTGACCGTCAATATCCTGGGGCGTGACATCACGGCAGAACTGACGTCCCTGCGCGAGGTGGATTTCTCCACGGCGGGAATGGGCTTTGTCATGTCGATGAACCCGTCTGCGCTGGCTGGTGCGCCGCACAGCTTTATCGCGACAGTCTATGCCGAAGAACAGGCGGAGGCGGCCATCCTGCGGGATCTTGCAGGCCAGTTCCCCAATATCACGGCCATTCGGGTGCGCGACGCCATTGACCGTGTATCGGGCCTGTTGGCAGGCATCGCCGCAGCAACCTCGTATGGCGCAGGAGTATCTCTGCTGACCGGATTTCTGGTGCTGATCGGCGCAGCGGCGGCGGGCGAACCTGCCCGCAGATACGAAGCAGCAATCCTCAAGACATTAGGTGCAGACCGCGGCCATATTCTGCGCAGCTTTGGCCTGCGATCTGTTCTGCTTGGGGCCGCCGCGGGTTGCGTCGCGCTGTTCATTGGCATTCTGGGCGGCTGGGCCGTCGCCACCTACATCTTCGACACAGAGTTCACGGTCATCTGGTCATCGGCCTTCGGGATCGTTCTGGCCGGGATAGGCGTCACGTTATGTGCAGGACTGGCATTTGCCCTGCGTCCACTTTCGGTGCGTCCGGCGCGCATATTGCGCGCGAGCGATTGAAATCAGCGCACGCAGGCCACAGGCTGCAAGAGCCTCAGCAGCGGATCATTGTCACATACCAACGCATCCAGGGTAACATCGTCCAGGGACGCATAGAACACCTCTGCCGCATCCTGAAGCGCAAGCCTCAACCGGCAGGCATCCGTGAGCGGGCAAGTGTTGTCAGCATCGGCGAAACACTCGGCAATGGGCAAAGCGCCTTCAACATGCCGGAATACCGCACCGATGCGTATCTGGTCCGCCGGGCGCGCCAGCGACATTCCACCGTTACGACCGCGCTGCGTGCTTAGATAATTCAGCTGGCTCAACTGATTGATCACCTGCGCCAGATGGTTTTCCGAAATGTTGCACACTTCGGCGATTTCGGATTTCGTGACCAGCCTGTCCGGGTGAGCTGCGCAATACATCAACAGGCGCACAGCGATATTCGTCCGTTTGGTAATCCGCATGAGGGCCTCCCTAAACTCAAGATGCAACCTTATTGCATGTCCGGGAAAAAAGCGGTTTGACATACATCAATCGACCGAAAGGACACTTCTCGGATGGCCGACCCCTATTTCTTTGGCTATGGCAGCCTTGTGAACCTCACGACGCATGATTTTCCCGATCCGCGCCCCGCGCGACTGAAAGGTTGGCGGCGGGCCTGGAGGCACACTGATCTGCGACCCGTGGCGTTTCTGACTGCTGTGCCCGACCCCGAGTCAGAGATCGACGGCATGATTGCGCATGTGCCAAAAAATGACTGGGCCGCGCTGGATGAGCGGGAATGGGCGTATGACCGAATTCCTGCAACGCATTCGGTTTCGCATCCCCTGACTCACGATGTCGAAATAGCTGTCTACGCCGTCCCGCAAGATCGGCACAACCAGCCCAGCAATCACCACCCGTTGCTGCTCAGCTATATCGATGTTGTCGTGCAGGGTTACTTGCGGGCCTTCGGCGAGGACGGCGCGGATCGGTTCTTTGAGACGACAACCGGCTGGGACGCCCCGATCCTGAATGATCGCGCCGAACCGCGTTATCCACGCCACCAACAACTCAAACCTGTCGAGCGTGATTTTGTCGATGACCGCCTGACCAGTTTGTCGGTTCGGATTGAGCAACCGGCTTGACGAAAAAGAGCCACGCCGATGACGTGGCCCATAACTGTCGTGTACCACAGCGTTAGCCGCGCGCGCGGATCACCTGCAGCAGCGGCATCAAAGCAGCCATTTCCGGGCCGCGCTCCATGCCGGTCAGCGCTTTGCGCAATGGCATGAACAGGCCTTTGCCCTTGCGACCGGTTGCCTCTTTCACGGCTTTGGTCCAGGTGCTCCAGGTCTCGCCGTCGAACGTACCCTCGGGCAGCAAAGCCATCGCCTCGGCAATGAATTCCTGATCTTCTTCGGCGATCAAGGGATCGGCCCCGTCACGGCACAGCTCCCACCAGCCCTTTAGATCGGCCAGGGTGGTGATGTTTTCACGGGCCATGGCCCAGAAAGGTTCCGCCAATTCATCGGGAACACCGGCATCCGCAACGGCACCGGCCACATCGACCAGCGGCAGCGATTGCAAATACCTGGCGGTCAGCGGGAACAGATCCTGTACATCGAACTTGGTCGGCGCGGCGCCAAATCGGTTCACATCGAACCCGTCGATCAGCTCTTCCATTTCCGAGCGCAGCTCGACCGGATCCGACGAGCCCAGACGCGCCATCAGGCTCAGCAACGCCATTCGCTGCACACCCTGTTCACGAAGATCGCGCAAGGCCAGCGTGCCCAGCCGTTTCGACAATGCCTCACCCTGCGGACCTGTCAGCAGAGAGTGGTGGGCAAAACGCGGACAACGCCCGCCCAACGCCTTGATGATCTGGATCTGCGTCGCCGTGTTGGTCACATGGTCTGAACCACGTACAACATCAGTTACGCCCATTTCAGTATCATCCACAACCGACGCAATCGTATAGAGAACCTGACCATCGCCACGGATCAGAACCGGATCGGAAACCGACGCCGCATCAATCGAGATGTCGCCAAGAATGCCGTCATTCCATTCGATACGTTCATGATCCAGCTTGAAGCGCCAGACGCCGTTGCCACGTTCGGCGCGCAAGGCTTCTTTCTCGGCCTCCGACAGGTTCAGCGCAGCGCGGTCATAGACCGGCGGCTTGCCCATGTTCAGTTGCTTCTTGCGCTTCAGATCCAGTTCGGTCGGCGTTTCGAATGCCTCGTACAAACGGCCCATCGCGCGCAGCTTATCGGCCGCCTCGGCATAGCGATCCATACGGTCCGACTGACGCTCGACCCGGTCCCAATGCAAACCCAGCCATTCCAGGTCCTGCTTGATGGCATCGACATATTCTTCTTTCGACCGCTCAGGGTCGGTATCATCGATGCGCAGGATGAACGTACCGCCTGCTTTGCGGGCAATCAGATAGTTCATAAGGGCGGTGCGCAGGTTGCCCACATGGATGTAACCGGTGGGCGACGGGGCAAAACGGGTGGTTGTCATGGGTGTCTCCTGTTGGCGCGGCTCTTGTCACATGGGGGCGTTTTTGTCCAGCCGCCGCTTGGTCCATCAGGTGATTCAGAAAGGTTTTACCGGCCACACCCTGTTGAGATCGTCCAATCCGGCGCGAATTAGCTCGGACAATACTCCCGAGTCGATATCCGCCAGCTTGTTGACATAAAGACAGGACTTACCCAGTTTGTGCTTTCCCAATCTGGCCACCAGATCTCCAAAATCTGCGTAACCCGGCATGATATAAATCACCAAAGCTGATTTGCGCGGTGAAAAGCCGGTTGCCAGAAAGTCCCCTTCACGACCCGATTTATAGCGATAGTGGTAGCGGCCATACCCGATGATCGACGGTCCCCACATGAGCGGTGTATACCCGGTGGTGGCGCGAAACAGTTTGTCAAGCTCGTGCGCGTCTTCGGCGCGACGTGCCGGTTGAACCGTCGTCAGGAAATGCTCAACGCTTTGATCCGTCGGAACTGTCTTGTTGTCTGATCGCGCCATGAACAAAATTTAACACGTAATATTCATCCCTGCACCCCATCTGGATGGCGTATAAACTGGCAACAGACTCACGACGCCCTAACTGAACCAATGAAGTCCTGACAGGGAGAACGAAGATGACAATTAAACTCACACGCCGCGCCGCTTTGGGAACTGCTGCCGCCTTGCCGTTTGCAACTGCGGCCGCACCGGTTCTGGCCGCAAGCCCGGAAACCAAAGCAAACTCGACCATCGCCAAGTCATTTCATGTTGGCGACTTCACGGTCACGACCCTGCTGGATGGCAGCTTTCCACGCGACGGAGTCAAAGAGATTTTTGGGGGCGGAGCGTCGGACGAAGAATTCGCCCGGGTTTCTTCTGAGAACTTTATTCCAGCGGACGTCACACAGTTTTTCTTTACCCCCTCGCTGGTCAATACAGGCTCAGAGCTGGTTCTGTTCGATACCGGCCTGGGGCAAGGCGGCATACAGGCCGCTCTGGCAGATGCAGGTGTGACCCCGGATCAGATCGATGTGGTCGTGATAACGCATATGCACCCTGACCATATCGGTGGCATGACGACCGAAGGCACGCCCACCTTCGCAAATGCGCGCTACGTGACGGCGGCTTCGGAATATGATTTTTGGGCTGCGCAGGACGCAGGCAATCGTGTGGGCGATCTGGTCGCTGAAAAAGTCACACCACTGGCCGAGAAAATGACCTTTGTCGAAGACGGGGGCGAGGTTGCCGCTGGCATTACCGCGGTTGCCGCTTATGGCCACACACCGGGCCACACGGTTTACCATCTGGAAAGCAACGGGCAACGTCTGGTGCTGACAGCGGATATGGCCAACCACTATGTCTGGTCTTTCGCGCATCCCGAATGGGAAGTCCGGTTCGATATGGACAAGGCCGCAGCAACTGCCGCACGCCGCAATGTCCTTGGCATGCTGGCTGCCGACAAGGTGCCTATGGTCGGCTATCACATGCCTTTCCCCGGTGCTGGTTATGTTGAGGCACGCGGAGAAGGCTTCCGCTTTGTCCCGGTCAGCTACCAGATGATGGGCTAAGCTTTCAGTACCCCGGATCCGGTCGCACTTTTGAACCGTCGCTGAACCGCGACAGGCGAAAGGCAGCCGGGTCCACGCAAGGCACTGTTTCTGAGACCAGATCAGCCATCAGTCGTCCCGCCCCGGGTCCGATTCCAAAACCATGGCCTGAAAACCCCGTGGCGATGTACATTCCCGGCAGGTCATCCACGCCCGAGATGACCGGAATGGCATCCGGGGTCACATCGATCATACCTGCCCAACTTTGTACGATCTCGCTTTTTTGCAAAGCGGGATATCCCTTGCACGCGCTGGCCCAGGCGCGTCGCAACGTTTTTTGCGACGGTTCAGGGTCCAGGATCCGGCACCGTTCGAATGGTGTCACATCGGTTGGCAGCCATATCCGGTTCTGTTTTGCTTCGACCGTCCAGCGTTTGGACAGGCGAAAGCGCAGAGATTTCCACTCCTGTGCGAAAGCTGGCAGGAACCGCATCGCCAACCGGAAACTGTCCGGCACGATGTCCACAGTATTCTCGTGACCGGACGCAATTGTGTAACCACCATCGGCCCGTTTTCGGATCGCAAAGTCATCCGACCACAACGATGCCTCGGGCCCCTCTGCGATGGGGGATGTGCGCAGCACCGTATTCAGGACTTTCAGCTGCGGCAGTTCGATCCCCGCATTGCCAGCAAACAGGCGCGACCACGCGCCCCCGGCCAGAACGACACTGCTGCTGGCAACTTTGCCACGTTCCGTGAAAACACCAGCGATACAGCCAGCCTGAACGTCCACACTGCGTACGGCGCAATTCGTCATGATCACAGCGCCCCGATCCTGCGCAGCCTGGGCGATTACAGGGGCTGTCCATTGTGGTTCAGCACGTCCGTCCTGTGGCATGTACAGCGCGGTTTCAATGCCCGTTTGGTTGCCGTGCAAAAGGTCTGCCAACTCACCGCCCGAAACCATCCGCGCGCCGGTCTGCAAACCCTCCACGTGGTGCAGCCAACGTTCCATGTTCCCCGCATCCCGCTTACCTGATGCGCCAAAAAGGATACCGGATTGGGTATACCCTGTCTTGCGGTCCAGCCGGTGATCCAGCGTCTGCCAGATGCGCAACGATTCTTGCATCAGGGGAATTTCCCTTGGGTCCCGCATCCCAAGACGGACCCACCCCCAGTTGCGAGAGCTTTGTTCGGAGGCAATCTGCCCTTTTTCGCACAAAAGGACCGAGGCGCCCCGCTCTGCAAGTTCCAGCGCGGTTGAAACGCCAATGATACCGCCGCCAATGACCACAACATCAACGGATTTCGGCAGGGCAAGATCAGATTCTACAGGAGTCGGTTTAGGAGCGGTCATCGATAGGCCTTACTCTGTCGCTTGGACCGTTATGGAGACCAAGAGACAAAGCATAGGCAATACAAACCGTCACCGCGACCAAGCGAATTTTGGCATCTGTGACCCAGACGCCTGAGGCTATGAATGCGGGCCGAAGGTTACGCTGCGCCGGACAGTTCCGCCCATTTCTGGCGCAAGATCGCAGACAACCGTTTTTCTTTCAGTGCTGCTTGTGCAGACACATCTTCCTGTGGATGCAATTGCGGAAACTCTGGCCGCAACATCGCCACTCTCTGATCTTCCGACTGCCGCTGCTCATTCAACAAATCGGCAATTGCTGAATCCAGCTTCTCTTCATCCAACTCTTGCGGCGAAGATTCCATTGTACGCCATCTCAAAGGCGCATGAAGCGATCTTTCATAGTCCTCGTACATTTTAACACCAAACCATTCACTCAGACATCCAACCCCGGATACGTCGCGTTCACCAAAATCAGCTTTGCAACTTCAACAAACAATGCGTCGCATCCGCCCCACATTGGGCAACTTCCAAGCAAAAATGTGTCAGAAAAATGTCATCCAAACAAGTCTGGGGTGGCCTTTTTTGCCTCTTTCCACAGGCAATAACCCCCGACCTGGGAACAATGCGCGCAAAGGAAACTTCACTGTTTCCAATTACCTGGTGAACCTTCGGCTTTCAGCGACGTTCGCGCCAGCGATTCACGATCGGGTACCGCCGGTCCAGCCAGAATGCCCGTTTGCTCAGGCGCGTACCCGGAGCGGACTGGAACCGCTTGTACTCGCTGATATAGATCAGATGTTCGACCCTTGTCGCATCCGCCTCGTCAAATCCAGCGGCGACACAATCCGCGATGGACCCATCCTGATCGACCAGAATATCAAGTATCCCGTCCAGTACGGGATAGTCCGGCAGGCTGTCGCTGTCCTTCTGATCCTCACGCAGTTCGGCGCTAGGTGGCTTGTCGATGACTGACGGGCGAATGACCTTTCCGTCAGGCCCCATCATCCAGTTTCGATGATTGGCGTTGCGCCAACGGCAGGTTTCGAACACGCGGGTTTTGTACAGATCCTTGATCGGGTTGTAACCGCCATTCATGTCGCCGTAGATCGTGGCATAACCTACCGCGACCTCGGACTTGTTGCCGGTGGTCAACAGCATTTCACCAAACTTGTTCGAGATCGCCATTAGCAATAGCCCGCGCAGGCGGGACTGAATGTTTTCCTCGGTCAATCCCTCATCCAACCCCGCAAACAACGGAGCCAGAGTGTTGGTGACAGCAGCCCGGCTTTCCGAAATCGGCACATAGTCATAGTGCACACCCAGTGCCTTGGCGACGGCCTCGGCATCGTCCAATGACGCTTGGCTGGTATATTCCGACGGCAACATCACGCAGCGAACGTTGTCGGCCCCGATAGCGTCCACCGCGATAGTTGCCACTAACGCGGAATCGATCCCGCCGGACAATCCCAGCAATGCCTTTTTGAAACCGGTCTTGCCCATATAGTCCCGCAGGGATTGAACCATCGCGCGATAGTCCTGCTCCCACACATCCGGCTGAGGCACGATCTCGGCAGGCACAATGCGCCAGCCGTCATCGCCACGCGCAAGATCCACCTGCGCAACCACTTCGTCAAACACCGGCATCCGGAAGGCCAGTTCTCCGCCCGGGTTGAGACCGAAGCTGGCACCGTCAAACACCTGATCGTCCTGCCCGCCAACCATGTTCAGGTAGATCAGCGGCAGGCCCGTTTCGACCACGCGCGCGACCATATGGTTCAGACGTACATCGTATTTGTTCCGGAAATAGGGCGATCCATTGGGGATCAGCAGAAACTCGGCCCCGGCTTCCTCAAGCGTTTCCGCCACATCCAGGTGCCAGCCATCCTCGCAGATGGGGCTGCCGATCCGGAAGTTGCCAACCGAATACGGACCGCCCAGAGGACCCGCATCATACAGGCGCACTTCGTCGAAAACAGTCTCATTCGGCAGGTGGTGCTTTAGAACCTTGCTGGTGATCCGCCCCCCCTTCAGGATCAGATAAGCGTTATACAGCTTTCCGTCATCGACCCACGGACCACCCAAGGCAATCGCGGGCCCTTTGGCGCATTTCTCGGCCAGAGACTCGACCGCATCCATGGCCGCGTTATGAAACACCGGCTTCAGAACAAGATCCTGCGTGTTGTAGCCGGTGATGAACATCTCGGGGAACGCCACCAGATCGGCACCCTCGGCCTTGCCTTGTTCCCACACGGCAACGACCTTGGCCGCGTTACCTTCGATATCCCCTACTGTCGGGTTCAATTGCGCCAGAGTGATGCGGAATCGGTCGGCCATGCTGCCCTCTTGCCTCGTCAGTCCTATTGCCATTTAGCAGATCACCGCGCGAGTAAAAGGCCAATGCGGCAAAACCCGTTGCCCTGCCCTCGACGGTACCCTAGTTTTGCGCACAGGGATGCAACCAACGATGATCCGGCAGGCAGGACCAAAAATGAACGTGATCCGAAACTCAATTGCAGCTGTGGCCATGAGCCTGGCAGCTGTGACCGCTTTCGCGCAGGACAGTACGGTTATCGTCAAGGATGACGAAGTGGGCGGCGTCTACGAGGGCACCTATGAAAACGGCCTGCGCCACGGGACGGGTACGTATCGGCTGCCCAACGGGTTCGAATACACCGGCCAGTGGGTGGAAGGCGAAATTCAGGGTCAGGGCATCACCAAGTACCCTGATGGATCGGTTTACGAAGGCTCGTTCGCAAAAGGTCAGCCGGAAGGGCGCGGCAAGATCGTCTATGCCAATGGCAGCAGCTATGACGGTGAGTGGTCTGACGGGTCCATCAACGGCACAGGCGTCGCTGAATTTGCCAACGGCTCGAGCTATGAGGGTGAGTTCAAGAATGCACAACGGCACGGCAAGGGCAAACTGACCTTTCCCGACGGATACATTTACGATGGCGATTGGGTGGACGGCCAGCGGCAAGGCAAAGCCACGATCACCTATGCCGATGGCAGCGTCTACGAAGGCGATGTCAACGCCGGCTTGCGCGATGGCACGGGCACCCAGACGATGCCTGACGGAATGATATACGAGGGCGAATGGACGCAGGACCAGATCACCGGTACAGGTCGCCTGACCTATGCCAATGGCGATGTGTATGAAGGTGAGCTTGTGGAAGGGCGCCGCCAGGGCAAGGGCAAAGTAACTCACGCGTCAGGGGACGTCTATGAGGGCGACTTTGTCGATGATCGCCGCCAGGGCAAGGGCACGTTCACCGGAACCGATGGTTTTGTGTACACCGGCGACTGGAACCAGGGTCAGATAGAAGGTCTGGGTGAGCTGACTTATCCCGACGGCTCGGTTTACGTGGGCGATTTCGTGGCCGACCTGGCGGAAGGAAACGGCCGCATTACCTATCCCGACGGCTCCACCTATGAGGGTGAGTGGATCGCGGGCGTAATCGAAGGTCAGGGTACGGCGACCTATGCCACCGGTATGATCTACAAGGGTCAGTTCAAAAACGCGCAAAGCCACGGCAAGGGTGTGATGACCCGGGCAGACGGTTCGATCTATGACGGGGATTGGTTCAACGGGGTCCGTCAGGGAAAAGGCAAGGCGACCTACTCTGATGGCACGGTATACACCGGAGACTTCATGAACGGAAAACGTCACGGCAAAGGAGAAATCGGGACCCCTGCCGGATTCAAGTATAGTGGCGACTGGTCCGAGGGCAAAATCAACGGCGAAGGCATAGCGACCTACTCGAACGGCGATGTCTATGAGGGCAACTTTGTCGACAACAAGAGACAGGGCAGCGGGACCATGCGTTACGCCAACGGGCAAGAGGAAACCGGAATTTGGGAAAACGGTGTGTTGCCAAATCAAACCCCGGATCAACAGGGCGGCGCTGACACTCCGGCACAGCAGACAGACCCTGATACAGAGGCGGTACAACCAGTTCCATCTGGCGAATGATCACTCACCAGGGAACAGGTTTTCCGGCCCAGTCAAAGAAGCCACCGGTATCTGCCGGGCTTAACCCGCCAATCACAGACAACAGATTGCGCGCGCCTTCGCCGGGTTCAACGGCGGGATGCCGGTTCAGATATTTCCGAGTGAACTCTGTCTTGACCGTACCCGGATGCAGCGCAACACATATCGCCTGTTTATGTGTCCGGGCCAATTCAATTGCCGAAGTATGGACGATCTGATTAACCGCTGCTTTGGCCGCGCGGTAGCTGATCCAGCCGCCCATCCGATTGTCGCCGATGGACCCGACCCGCGCGGACAAAACAGCAAATACCGAATGCCGCTGTCGCGGCAACAACTGATGGGCCCGGCTTAGCACCAACGCCGGACCAACGGCATTCAGAGCAAACTGGTCCATCATTGCCCTTGCCGAAACAGATCGAATGGTCTTTTCGGGCGCACTGCCTGAAACTTCCAGCGCCCCGGAAGCGACAAGAACAAGATCGAACGGTCCTGAAAGGCGGTCAAGCATCCGGCTCGCTCGGTCTGGTTCCATCAGATCGAACCCCTCGACAGAGCGCGAGAGGCAAGTCACCGCAACGCCCTGTGCCTCCAATTGCTCGCGTACGGCCGCACCAATCCCGCCGGACGCACCAATGATCAAAGCTGTATCCATCTGCGATCAGCTAGCGGCATGGCCGGATCAATCAAGGGAAAAGGAATTTGGAAAAGCCTACACCGCAACTTGTCGAAAATTGGTTCTTTTCATTCTTGTCGTCGTCTGTATAACCTCAATTCCATGATCAACCGCGCAGATATCCTTTGTGTCGACTCCGCCCTTCGCGGTGTGTCTCTGCGTGGCCTACTGATCCTAATCCGCCTCTGAGCGTGCCATCCGGCGCGCCCGCTCAGAGGAGGACGCCAGCGCGCCAACAGGCTTTAGGACAGACAAGAAAGAGATTCCCATGACCAACGTGACCGACCAAGACCGCGTCTTGATCTTCGATACCACTTTGCGCGACGGCGAGCAGAGCCCCGGCGCGACCATGACCCATGACGAAAAGCTTGAGATTGCCGAACTGCTGGATGACATGGGCGTCGACATCATCGAAGCAGGTTTTCCGATCGCATCAGAAGGTGACTTCAAAGCGGTATCCGAGATCGCGCAACGATCGAAAAACAGCCGCATCTGCGGACTGGCCCGCGCCAATTTCACCGATATCGATCGCTGCTGGGAGGCGGTCAAACATGCGGAACAGAACCGCATTCACACCTTCATCGGCACCTCTCCGCTGCACCGCGCCATTCCGAACCTGACACAGGACGAGATGGCTGACAAAATCCACGAAACGGTCAGCCACGCGCGTAACCTGTGCGAAAACGTGCAGTGGTCGCCGATGGATGCAACCCGAACCGAATGGGACTACCTGTGTCGCGTGATCGAAATCGCGATCAAGGCCGGGGCGACCACCATCAACATCCCTGACACCGTGGGGTATACTGCGCCGCTGGAATCCGCGGATCTGATCAAACGCCTGATCGAGACGGTTCCGGGCGCAGATGAGGTGATCTTTGCCACCCACTGCCACAACGACCTTGGCATGGCGACAGCGAATTCGCTGGCGGCCGTCATCGGCGGTGCGCGCCAGATCGAATGCACCATCAACGGCTTGGGCGAACGTGCCGGAAACACCGCGTTGGAAGAGGTCGTTATGGCAATGCGCACGCGCAATGACATCATGCCCTTCCACACCGGGATCGACACGACCAAGATCATGCATATCTCACGCCGGGTCGCTACGGTGTCGGGTTTCAACGTGCAGTTCAACAAGGCCATTGTCGGCAAAAACGCTTTTGCTCACGAAAGCGGCATCCATCAGGACGGAATGCTCAAAAATCGCGACAATTTCGAGATCATGCGTCCCGAGGATATCGGCCTGTCGGGCACATCCCTGCCACTGGGCAAACACTCCGGGCGCGCGGCACTGCGCGACAAACTTGAGACGCTTGGCTTTGAAGTTGGCGACAATCAACTCAAAGATATCTTTGTGCGTTTCAAGGACCTGGCGGATCGCAAGAAAGAAGTGTTCGACGACGATCTCATTGCGCTGATGACGCTGGATGAGGCGGACGACTATCTGCAACTGGTGTCGATGAAAGTCACCTGCGGCACCGGCGGTCAGGCGGAATCGACAGTCGAGTTGGAAGTCAACGGCAAGGACGTCATCGCAACTGAACATGGTGACGGGCCGGTTGATGCGACCTTCAAGGCGATCCGTGCGATTTATCCCAACACAGCCCGTTTGCAGCTGTATCAGGTTCATGCGGTGACCGAAGGCACCGATGCGCAGGCCACGGTTTCGGTCAGGCTGGAAGAAGATGGCATGATTGCCACGGGTCAGTCGGCGAACACGGATACCGTCGTGGCCTCGGCCAAAGCCTATATCCACGCGCTGAACCGCCTGATCGTGCGCCGGGAAAAGACCGGCCCGGGCGCGGATGCCCGCGAAATCAGCTACAAAGACCTGACCTGATTCAAATAATGGCGCGATAAAGGGCTCCCGCACCTGCGGTTGCCCGGCTGCGCCGGACACCTTTGCAGCTTTGGGCCCGGCAGCGCGCTGCCGGGCTCAACATGTTTGACGGCATCTCTGATGCAGGCAAACAAGGCGGGAGTATCGGTTGGAATCCCGTTGTTGACCTCAGAGACCTTCAAATAGCTGCGACAGACGGGACGTTTCTTCCTCGATGCCGAATGGTGCATTCAGGATGAACATCCCTGATCCCACCATCCGATGCCCCTCGCGCACCGGTGGAAACGTCACCTCATGACAAATGGTCTTAGGGAAGTTTTGCGATTTGAGCGTCGCGATCATTCGGGCATGACGCTTGCCCGTCAGGACCGGGTACCACAGCGCGATCACCCCGACATTCCATTTCCGGTGCAGTTTGGCAATCACACCGGGCAGTCGATCGTAATCGGTCTTCACCTCATAGCTTGGGTCGATCAGCAACATTCCCCGTCGAGGCGTCGGAGGCAGCAGGGACTGCACCAGTTCAAACCCGTCCTGCTGATACACCCTCGCCCCAAACGGCGACATCGCCAAAGAAAGCGCGGCATGTTCCTGAGGGTGCAGCTCTGCAAAATGCAGACTGTCCTGATACCTCAACAGACTTGCTGCAATCATCGGTGACCCCGGATAGGCCGCGTCACCGTGCCGGGCATGTACGTTTTCCAGAACCCGCGCCATTGGATGTTCAGGTCCGAACCACCCTTCTCTCTGCGCGCGCACGATCCCAGCCGCCGCCTCGCCTGTCCGCATGGATTCGTCCGCGTCCAACTGGTACAGACCCCGCCCGGAATGCGTTTCGATATAGCTGAGCGGCTTGTCCTTGCGCGTCAAATAATCCAGCACCCACGCCAGTAACGCGTGCTTTTGGACGTCAGCCAGATTCCCGGCATGGTAAATGTGTTGATAAGAGAGCATTTTGCCTTCTAAAGTCCCAATCAATAAGGCGGAAAGGTGCTGATCGTCGCGGAATCAGCCCTTTTACCGGGCGTGATGGCACCCTATAAGTCATCCGTCCCGGAACCGTCGAGTCGCGGGCAGTAGAAAAACCGACATACAGGATCAGGGGAAACATGGGGATCTTTGGCAATCTGGGCGGCCTGTTCACAGCGGACATGGCCATTGACCTTGGAACAGCGAACACGCTGGTTTACGTCAAGGGGCGCGGTGTCATCCTGTCTGAGCCTTCGGTCGTAGCCTATCACGTCAAGGACGGCGTGAAAAAAGTTCTGGCTGTCGGCGAAGATGCCAAGCTGATGCTGGGGCGAACGCCCGGTTCGATCGAAGCCATCCGCCCTATGCGCGAAGGTGTGATTGCTGACTTCGATACCGCCGAGGAAATGATCAAGCACTTCATCCGCAAGGTTCACAAGCGCTCAACTTTCTCGAAGCCCAAGATCATTGTCTGCGTCCCCCATGGCGCGACACCCGTTGAAAAACGCGCAATTCGTCAGTCGGTTCTGTCCGCTGGTGCCCGCCGTGCTGGCCTGATCGCCGAACCGATCGCCGCCGCGATTGGCGCGGGCATGCCGATCACCGACCCGACCGGCAACATGGTCGTCGACATCGGCGGTGGTACAACCGAAGTGGCGGTTCTGTCGCTGGGCGACATTGTCTATGCCCGTTCGGTCCGCGTTGGTGGTGACCGCATGGATGAAGCCATTATCTCGTACCTGCGTCGCCAGCAGAACCTGCTGGTCGGTGAATCCACTGCGGAACGCATCAAGACGACAATCGGCACGGCGCGTATGCCCGATGATGGACGCGGCCAGTCGATGCATATCCGAGGTCGTGACCTGCTGAACGGCGTACCGAAGGAAATCGAGATCAGCCAGGCCCAGGTCGCCGAGGCGCTGTCGGAACCTGTCCAGCAGATCTGCGAGGCAGTGATGACTGCGCTCGAGACCACTCCGCCCGATCTGGCCGCCGATATCGTGGACCGGGGCGTCATGCTGACCGGTGGTGGTGCATTACTGGGCGATCTTGATCTCGCCCTGCGCGAACAGACCGGCCTGGCCGTGTCCATTGCGGACGAAAGCCTGAATTGTGTGGCTTTGGGCACGGGCAAGGCGCTAGAATACGAAAAACAGCTACGCCACGCGATTGACTACGAAAGCTAAGGCACGCACCTTTTAGAGACAGGCTTAATTCGGCACGAGCAGCACGGGAAGGTAACCTGTGGCAAAAGACCGATCACAGCGCGATGACTACACGACCCCTCTGCGCAGATTGTTGCTGGGGATCGTCATTCTGTGCTTGCTGGGCATCTTTCTGGTTTGGCGGATCGACAGCCCGCGCGTCGAGCGGTTCCGCGCCCAGGTGGTGGACACGATCGTGCCCTCGATGGATTGGGCCATGGTGCCCGTGACTGCCGCTGTAAACCTTATCCGCGATTTCCAAAGCTATCAGCGCCTGAGCGAGCAAAACCGCGAGTTGCGTAGCGAACTGCGCCTGATGCGTGCCTGGAAAGAGGCCGCACTGCAGTTGGAGCAGGAAAATGCACGGCTGCTGGATCTGAACAATGTCCGCCTCGACCCGCGCCTGACATACATCACGGGCGTCGTGATGGCCGACAGCGGCTCCCCCTTCCGACAGTCCGTCCTGTTGAATGTGGGGGAGCGCGACGGGATCGTCGATGGATGGGCCACGATGGATGGCATCGGACTGGTAGGCCGGATTTCCGGCGTCGGGCCGGATACGGCACGGGTGATCCTGGTAACGGACGCCACCAGTGCCATCCCGGCAACGATCCAGCCTTCTGGTCAGACCGCACTGATCAAAGGAGATAACACCCCGGCCCCAGTGGTCGAGTTCCTGGAAAACCGAGAGCTGATCCGTCCCGGTGATCGGGTGATCACATCCGGCGACGGTGGCGTGTTTCCGGCAGGTCTGCTAATCGGCCAGATCGCCGCGGATCCGGGCGGCCGCCTGCGCGTTCGCCTATCGGCGGATTTTGAACGGCTCGAATTTCTTCGTGTTCTGCGCTTCCATTCGCCCCCCCCAATTCAGGATCCGGGTGGGATCGTCGGGCCAACGCGACCCGAAACTGCGCTTGTACCGGATGAGGTAAGTGATGGATAGGCCGGCCTCGTACAGCTGGGCCATGCGCGGCCTTTACGCTGCGCTGTCCTTTGTCGTGCTGTTCCTGCATTTGCTGCCGCTTGATGCGCAACCGGATCGCTGGCCCTTTCCCGATGTGCTGATTGCGCTGACCTTTGCCTGGGTGTTGCGGCGCCCCGATTATGTGCCCACCCTTCTGGTTGCGTTTGTCATGCTGATGGCGGACCTTTTACTGCAACGCCCGCCCGGCCTTCTGGCCGCCTTGGTGGTGTTTGGCGCAGCCTATCTGCGTGCCGCCGCTCCGGGTATGAAGGACACGGGATTTGTCGGAGAATGGATGTCGGTCGGTGTGGTGATTGCCATGGTGTTTTTGATGAACCGAGTCGTTTTGTCGATCTTGTCGGTGCAGCAGGCCGCTTTGTGGTCAGTGGTGATTCAACTTGTGCTGACAATCGCCTTCTACCCGGTCATCGTGTTGCTGACCCAAAGCGTATTTGGTGTCCACCGCTTGTCTGCGGCGGATGCCGGAGCCGTGGGAGGCAGGGCATGAAGCAACGCAAACCCAAGTCGCAGGGCCTTGCCTATAAACGCCTGCCACGCAGAGCGCTGGTGCTGGGCGGTTTGCAGGCGGCTTTTATCGGCGGGCTGGCTGCACGAATGCGTTTCATGCAGGTGGATCAGGCCGACGAATATCGCCTGCTGGCTGAAGAAAACCGCATCAACATTCGCCTGATCCCACCGACCCGTGGACGAATCTATGACCGCAACGGGCAGATCATCGGTCAGAACTCACCATCCTATCGCATCGTCATCGTGCGTGAGGATGCGGGAGACGTCGACAAAGTGATTGCCAAATTGTCAGAACTCATCCCGCTGAACGATGATGAGATCGAGCGCGCCCGGACCGAAATGCGCCGATCAGCCCCGTTCCTGCCAGTGACACTGGCGGATCAGGTCACTTGGGAAGACATCTCGAAAGTCGCGGTCAATGCCCCGGCCCTGCCGGGTGTGACGCCCGAGGTCGGCCTGACGCGACAATACCCACGCTATGAGGATTTTGCCCATATCGTCGGCTATGTCGGCCCGGTCAGCGACTATGATCTCAGCAAGCTTGAAGACCCCGAGCCGGTTTTGCGAATTCCCCGGTTCCAGATCGGCAAGGTCGGGCTGGAGGCAAAACAGGAAATTGCGCTGCGGGGTAAAGCCGGTGCAAAGCGCGTCGAAGTCAATGCCACAGGGCGCGTCATGCGAGAGCTGGACCGGCAGGAAGGTCAGCCCGGTGCCGACTTGCAATTGGCGATCGATGCCGACTTGCAACAATATGCGCAAGCGCGGCTGGCAGGTGAAAGCGCTGCCGCAATTGTTCTGGATTGCGAAACCGGGGATCTGCGCGCTGTCAGCTCTACACCCAGTTTCGATCCAAATCTATTTGTGCGCGGAATCTCGGTCGCTGATTATCGGGCGTTGACGCAGGACAAGTATCGCCCCCTGGCCAACAAGTCCGTGCAAGGCACTTATCCCCCGGGGTCGACGTTCAAGATGGTCACTGCATTGGCCGCGCTGGAGGCTGGCGTGATAGGCCCCGGCAACACAGTGTATTGCCCGGGGCACCTGAAGGTCGGCAGCCGCCGGTTCCACTGCTGGAAGCGCGGCGGGCATGGCACGGTCGATCTGAACCTGTCGCTGAAACGCAGCTGCGACGTTTACTATTATGACGTGGCTTTGCGGGTGGGCATCGACAGGATATCCGAGATGGCCCGCACGCTGGGTCTGGGGGCCAAACACGATATTCCGATGTCGGCGGTCGCCGCGGGGCTCGCCCCCAATCAGGAATGGAAGCAGCGGACACACGGTCAGGATTGGCTGGTGGGCGACACGGCCAACGCGTCCATCGGGCAAGGGTTCATGCTGGCCTCGCCGCTGCAACTGGCCGTAATGACCGCCCGCATCGCCACCGGCCGATCCGTGACACCGCGCCTTGTGCGCTCGATCGACGGTGTCGAACAGCCCTCAGGTGAAGGGGAGCCGCTGGGCATCAACGCGTACAATCTGGAACAGGTTCGTAACGCCATGTTCTCGGTCTCGAATGATCGGCGAGGGACGGCCTATCGCAGCCGCATCATCGCGGATGAGTTCCGCATGGCCGGCAAAACCGGCACCAGTCAGGTTCGAAACATCACCAAGGCCGAACGCGCTGCGGGTGTGATCAGCAACAAGGACCTGCCATGGGAACGTCGCGACCACGCCTTGTTCGTCTGTTTCGCCCCCTATGACAATCCGAAATACGCGGTTGCCGTGGTCGTTGAACATGGCGGCGGGGGGTCCAAGGCGGCGGCACCGGTGGCCCGCGATATCATGCTTCAGGCGCTCTATAACGGCACCCCGCCGCTTGAGGCTTATCCTGTTGCCGACCGCGAGCGTATCAAGGAACAGCAAAAACGGCTCGAGGGCGATCGTCGCCCCAAAGCGCGTCCCGACGGAAAGGACCGCGCATGAGCTACCTTGAATATGCCGTGAAATCCACGCCGTCGGGGTTTCGGAAGTTCCTGTACATGAACTGGCCGCTGACCCTGCTGCTGATCAGCACCGCCAGCGCTGGATTCCTGATGCTGTATTCGGTCGCAGGCGGTTCGTGGACACCCTGGGCCGAGCCGCAGATGGAGCGTTTTGGGCTTGGCCTGACCGCGATGTTCATCATTGCTCTGGTTCCGATCTGGTTCTGGCGCAACATGTCCGTTCTGGCCTATCTCGGTTCGGTCGCCTTGTTGGTGTTCGTGGAATTGTTCGGCACCATCGGCATGGGTGCACAGCGCTGGATCGACCTTGGGTTCATGCGTCTTCAGCCCTCAGAGGTCATGAAGGTGGCACTGGTCATGGTTCTGGCGGCGTATTACGACTGGCTTCCATCGCACAAGACGTCCCGCCCTCTTTGGGTCTTTATCCCCGTGGCCCTGATTGTCCTGCCCACTCTGCTTGTTCTGAAGCAACCGGATCTCGGCACGTCGATCCTGCTGTTGGCCGCCGGTGGAGGGCTGATGTTTCTTGCGGGTGTCCACTGGGCGTATTTTGCAGCCGTCATTGCAGCCGTCGTGGGCCTGATCGCCGCCGTGTTCAACAGTCGCGGGACCGAATGGCAGTTGCTCAAGGACTATCAGTTCCGCCGGATCGACACGTTTCTCGACCCCTCTACCGATCCTCTGGGTGCCGGGTATCACATCACGCAATCCAAGATTGCCCTTGGCTCGGGGGGCTGGAACGGGCGCGGTTTCATGCAGGGTACACAATCCCGGCTGAACTTCTTGCCCGAGAAACACACCGATTTCATCTTCACCACGCTCGCCGAGGAGTTCGGCTTTGTCGGGGGCATCACGCTCTTGGTCCTCTACGCCCTGATCCTTGTGTTCTGCATAGCGACCGCGCTGGCCTCCAAGGATCGGTTCTCCTCCCTGGTCACATTGGGCATCGCGCTGAACTTTTTCTTATTCTTTGCCGTCAATATGTCGATGGTGATGGGCATGGCACCGGTCGTGGGCGTCCCTCTGCCAATGGTCAGCTATGGCGGTTCGGCCATGCTGGTGCTGATGGCCGCGTTCGGCATCGTCCAAAGCGCTCATATCCATCGTCCCCGCTGATCTGAAAGGCCCCAGATGCCCGTAAACGTTCTGTTTTCCGCGCGCCCTGCCCTCTGGCCCGTGTATGAACCGCTGCTCACTCAATACCTTGCAGAAGCTGGCGTCCAGGCGGAGATCAGTACGGATTTTGAACCGGATCAGGTTGATTACGTAGTCTACGCTCCGAATGGCGGATTATTGGATTTTTCGCCTTTTACGCGCCTGAAGGCGGTTCTGAGCCTCTGGGCCGGGGTTGAAAAGATCGCTGACAATGACACGCTGAGCGTCCCCTTGGCACGGATGGTGGATCACGGGCTGACGCAGGGTATGACCGAATGGGTGGTGGGCCATGTGCTGCGCTATCATCTGGGAATGGATCGCCACATCACCATCCAGGATGGCGTCTGGGCCCCGGATGCCCCACCTTTGGCGCAAGAGCGCAACGTGTGCATTCTGGGCCTCGGCGCATTGGGCGAAGCCGCGGCCCGCGCCCTGGCCTTACTGAATTTCACGGTCACTGGCTGGAGCCGCACCGCCAAGGACATCCCCGGCGTGACCTGCCTGCACGGTCCTGACGGGCTGCGTGATGCACTTTCTCAGGCCGAGATACTGGTTTTGCTGCTGCCTGATACCGCCACCACTGAAAACGCGTTGAATGCAAAAACGCTGGCCTTGCTGCCCAAAGGCGCGCGGATCATCAACCCGGGCCGCGGGCCCCTGATCGATGACGAAGCGCTGCTGGATGCCTTGAACTCGGGTCAGATCGGTAATGCGACGCTGGATGTGTTCCGGGTCGAGCCCTTGCCCCCCGATCACCCTTATTGGGCACATCCGAACGTGACTGTGACCCCTCATATCGCGTCCGAGACCCGCCCGGCCACAGCCGCGCAGGTCATTTGCGAAAACATCCGACGTGGCGAAGCCGGAGAGCCCTATGTGCACCTGGTGGATCGCGCGTTGGGCTACTGATTTCAGGTCGCGATCAGACCGCGGCCTTTCAACAGGGCGTCAACCCCCGGCAATCTTCCCCGGAATGCCAGATACAGGTCTTCTGCCTCGCGCGAACCGCCAGTGGAAAGGATGTTGTCCTCCAACGCTTTGGCGCGTTCCGGGTCAAAGGCACCACCTGCCTCTTCAAAGGCGGCAAAGGCGTCGGCATCCATCACCTCGGACCACATATAGCTGTAATAGCCCGAGCTGTAGCCGTCGCCCGCGAACACATGAGCGAAATGCGGAGTGGCGTGGCGCATACCAATGGCCTTCGGCATCCCCAACCTGGCCAGAACTTCCGACTGTTTTGCCATCGGATCTGCCGGTGCCTCGTCATCGTGGAAGGCCAGATCAACGAGGGCCGAGGCGACATATTCCACCGTCTGGAACCCCTGATCGAAATTGGCCGCGTTCAGAACCTTCCGTAGCATTTCCTGCGGCATCGGCTCGCCCGTTTCCGCATGGGTCGCAAATTCGGCAAGGACCTCTGGCACTTCCAGCCAGTGTTCGTAAAGCTGGCTGGGCAATTCGACGAAATCGCGCGCAACCGAAGTGCCCGAGATGCTTTCATATGTCACGTTGGACAGCATCTGGTGTAGGGCATGGCCGAATTCATGAAACAGGGTCCGCGCGTCATCATAGGACAGCAAGGCGGGATCCCCCTTGGCGAAGTTGCAAACATTGATGACAACCGGTGTCTGCTTCTTTGGGAATTTGGCCTGCGCCCTCATCGCGCTGCACCAGGCACCTGACCGCTTGGACCCTCGTGCAAAGTAGTCTCCGATAAATACGGCAATATGCTGCCCGTCGCGGGTAACTTCCCAAGCCCGGCAATCCGGGTGATAGAGGGGTACGTCCAACGGATTGAATTCCAGCCCGAAAAGCCGGTTGGCGCAGGCAAACGAAGCCTCGATCATGCGATCCAGCTGCAGATAGGGTTTCAACGCGGCCTCATCCAGATCGTGTTCCGCATTGCGCCGCTTTTCAGCATAATACCGCCAATCCCAAGCTTCCAGCGGGCCATTGATGCCGTCTTCCTGCATCATCTGCGTCAGAACATCCGCGTCGGCGTCTGCGCGGGACTTGGCCGGTTCCCATACCTGCATCAACAGCTCACGCACCCGATCCGGCGTGCGCGCCATCTCGGTTTCCAGCTTGTATTCGGCGAACGTGTCATAGCCCAGAAGCTTGGCGCGCTCTTCGCGCAAGGCCAGGATCTCGGCCGCGATGTCACGGTTATCGGTCTCTCCCCCATTGGCACCGCGTGCGGCCCAGGCGCGATAGGCTTTTTCGCGCAGGTCCCGGCGGGGCGAGAATTGCAGGAATGGCACAATCAGCGACCGTGACAAGGTGACCACTGGCCCCTGTGCCTTCTTCTCCTGCCCCGCGGCACGCGCCGCGTCCACGACGAAATCCGGCAAGCCGTTCAGATCCTCTTCGGTCAGGTCCATGAACCAGTCCCGCTCATCCGCCAGCAGGTTCTGGGTAAACGACGTGCCCAGCGACGCGAGGCGCGACTTGATCTCTTGCATACGGGCGTCTTCGTCCCCTTCCAAGGCCGCGCCGGCACGCACAAAGCCTCGGTGGGTCAACATCAGAACACGCGCCTGTTCTTCGGTCAGGTCAAGATCATCGCGCCGTGCCCATAGGTCGGCAACACGCTTGAACAGCGACTTGTTTGAAGAAATGCCCGAAAAATGCGCTGAAAGCTTGGGGGAAAACTCTCGTTGCAGTTCTTCCCGCTTTGGGTTGCTGTCTGCGCCCGCAATCGTGAAGAAGGCCGACAGGACCTTGTCCAGTTGCCCGCCCGCGGCCTCGAGCGCCTCGATCGTGTTGGCGAATGTGGGGGTATCCGGATTTGCTGCTATCGCGTCAATCTCGGCGTTATGCTCTTTCATCGCCTGCTCCAGTGCGGGCGAGAAATCATCATCCGATATATCGGAAAAAGGGGCGATTTCAAACGGTGTGGTCCAATTGGACAGGATCGGGTTGGTCATGCGGATCTCCTTTGATCCTATAGCTATGTCGCCATGGCCGGGTGTTCCAGAACGCCCAACCCATGTGAAGAAAGGTTAATCGTTTGCTATGCCACAAGCAGGGCAATCGTCCCGGCGGGTCAGAGCAATCTTGCGGCTTTCACCGTACAGCGCGTCATAGATCAGCATCTCGCCGCGCAGCGCCATGCCGGCGCTCGTTATCACCTTGATCGCCTCGACCGCCATCATCGACCCAACCACGCCCGGCAGCGGGCCGATCACTCCGGCCTCGGAACAGGACGGGGCCAGGCCGGGGGCCGGTGCCTCTGGGAAGATACACTGATAGCAGGGGCTGCCGTTGGCCGGGTCAAACACACTCAGTTGACCTTCCCACTGTGACAAAGCCCCCGATATCAGCGGTTTGCCCAGCGCGACGGCGGTTCGGTTGGCCAGATAACGGGTCTCAAAATTGTCGGTTCCGTCAAGGATCAGATCGAAATCTGCAAACAGATCGGTCGCGATTTCCTCGCTCAAACGGCGATGATAGGGCAGAACCACCACGTTCGGGTTCTGCGCCTCCATCGCCTGCTGGGCCGAAAAGACCTTGGGCATTTCAATGTCCGCATCGCGGTGAATGACCTGTCGTTGCAGGTTGGCATTCTCGACGACGTCATCGTCGATGATCCCGATCGTGCCGACACCTGCTGCCGCCAGATATTGCAGCGCAGGTGCGCCCAGACCACCAGCGCCGATCACCAAAACGCGGGCCTTTTTCAGCTTTTTCTGACCGGGCCCACCCAGTTCGCGCAACACGATATGGCGGGCATAGCGGTCCAGCTCAGTCTCGGTAAATCGGTCGGAGGGCATGTCAGGCTCCGGGTCTGCAACTGAAGCTGCGCGGTTGCGCAGGGTTTTCAGCACTCTGCCATACAGCAAAGCCAGCGCCGCGAAACCCACAAGGATCAGCCACAGCGCCGCAGACCCGCCGGTTGCTTCGCGAAGAGGGTGCCCATCCGGCAAGATCAGATGAGACAGTATGACCCCCGCCAACAACACGCTCACGGAAACCACCCGCGCTTTTTTCGACGTGCCCGCGAAATAACCGACACCCCAAAGCCCCGCAGCCAGGATGAAAACCAACAGCATCAGCCGCGCCCAGTCGAGCCGAAACCGCCAGCCCCACGATCGGTTTCGCCCAGCGTCTGAGCCAGTTCAAACGTGGCCTGCACCACCGGCGCGACCACAAGCTGCGCGATACGATCTCCGTGGGCGATCTCGAACCGTTCCTGGCCCGCATTCATCACGATCACGCCCAACGGCCCACGATAGTCGCTGTCGATGGTGCCCGGCGTGTTGGGCAGTGTAATCCCATGTTTCAACGCAAGGCCCGAGCGGGGCCGAACCTGAACCTCATACCCACGCGGGATTTCAATGCGCAGGCCGGTTGGCACCAGCGCCCGCTGGCCGGGCTCCAACGCTATCGGCGCGCCGCCGGGCAGATTGGCACGCACATCCGCCCCGGCCGCCCCCGAGGTTTCATAAGAGGGAAGTGCCACGGCGGGGTCTGCCCCGTCTTCGCGGATCACTCGGATTGCAACCATGCTCTTGCCTTTCCTTCAGCCTGCCAACGCGTCCGAAATCTTCGCCGCCAATCGCCGGGCAACTTCGTCCTTGCCCATGCGGGGCCATTCCTCGGCCCCGTTGTCCGAAATCAGGATGACCGCATTCTCTGACCCGCCCATAATGCCTGTTGCAGGGCTGACATCGTTGGCGACGATCCAGTCGCAGCCTTTGCGCAGGCGCTTGGCCGTGGCGTGTTCGACCACATTGTCGGTCTCGGCCGCAAATCCGACAACCAACGGCGGACGGTTCGCGCCCATCCGAGAAACACGTTTCAGAATGTCCGGGTTTTCGGCGAATTCCAGTACCGGCAGGCCGTCGCGGCTTTTCTTCAGCTTCTTGTCCGACGCGCTGGCGACACGCCAATCCGCGACCGCCGCCGCGAATACTCCGGCGTCGACGGGCAGAGCCGCATCAACCGCATCAGACATCTGTTGCGCGGTTTCGACGGGCACGACCCGCACACCTGTCGGGGGTGGCACATCTGCGGGGCCGGTCACAAAGATCACCTCGGCCCCCAATTCCGCCAGCGCCCGAGCCACGGCGGCACCCTGAGCCCCGGACGACCGGTTCGCTATATACCGGACAGGATCTATTGGTTCATGCGTCGGGCCGGACGTCACCAGCACCCGCCTGCCCGCCAAAGGTCCCGCAGACAACTGAGCCTCAACTGCTGCAACAATTTCCATCGGCTCGGACATGCGCCCCGGGCCGTATTCGCCACAGGCCATGTCGCCTTCGTTCGGGCCAACAAAGCGCACGCCATCTGCCTGCAACTGCTTCAGGTTTCGTTGCGTCGCCGGGTGAGTCCACATCCGCACATTCATCGCGGGCGCACACAGAACGGGTGTGTCCGTGGCCATCAGAAGGGTCGATGCCAGATCGTTGGCCAGCCCTCCGGCCATCTTGCCCATCAGGTCCGCCGTTGCGGGGGCCACAACAATCAGATCAGCAGAGCGTGAAAGTTGAATATGCCCCATCTCGGCCTCATCGGTGAGGTCAAACAGATCGCGATAGACCTTTTCACCTGCCAGTGCAGACACGGACAGAGGCGTCACGAACTCTTCCGCTGCGCGCGTCAATACAGGGGTTACATCCGCACCGCGCTCGCGCAACCTGCGGATCAGATCCAGCGACTTATAGGCCGCGATCCCGCCACCGATAATCAGCAGAATGCGTTTGGATGACAGCATGCTCAGCCCTTCCTGTCCCGGTCGGCCCCGACATTAGGCAACGCCTGCAGGTAGTTCCAGCGATTAATTCTGAACTTGAAATGCCGCACAGGGATCTTCGCGCTCCACCGTGGGGCTGTCGATTACGATATCGAAATCACCGTCAATCGCTCCGTCCTCGGATTGTCCGACGGCCACCAGTTTCCACCCCGGCTGAAGACGCGCGAGATACGTTGGTATGCCTCGGTCTTTTCGCGCGTGACCGTTTCCAGTGATCACGGCAACCGGACCCCCGGTTTCTTCCATTGCACGCACAACCGCACGGGCCAGCACAGCATCGCGCAGGCGCTGGATCGCAACCATCTGGGGCAACATTTCAGCCGGAAGCGCGTCGCAATGCGCAGCCAATTGGTCGGCCTCGCGCTCGGCCTGTTCCTCGGGCGTCAACGGTACAGTCAGACCATAGCGCGCCGCGTCTGCACCCAGAGCCGTAGCCGCACCACGTTCCATTGCGGCACGTGCGGCGGTGCGCGGAACCATGGCCCCGTAAACCGGCGCGCCAGAAGCTTCAAACACCGGGTAATACATACTGAGCGGCGGCCATCCACTTTCAGCCCATTTAAGAATACGGCTAAGCTCCTCTGGGTTGGACACTGCTTTTAGAGTAAGCTTCTGTGCGCCCTCTTCGGTTACCATTTCCCAGACGACGGCCGAGGGTGAAACAGCCTCGAGCGCTTCGGCCTGCACCAGATGATGCGTAGGGTTGTCGTGAACTTCTCCCAAAATCACGACATCGGCGTCCCGCATCGCGGACATAGCATCAGCGGGAATTAGTCTATTTGCCAGCCCCGGTCGCGTTGCCGCAACCGTAAGACCAAGAACACACACAAGAATCGCAAACTGTTTCATGCGATGAAGTGTTGCACCTCGCGCGACTGGGCTTCAAGGTTCTTGCGCATCTTCACGAAGGCTGCGGCCTCGAGCTGTCGCACGCGTTCTTTGGACAGACCCAGCTCTGTTCCAAGGCTTTCCAGGGTTCGAGCGGGGTCTCGCAGCTTGCGTTCGCGCACAATGAAACGCTCGCGATCATTCAGCGCACTCATCGCCGTCAACAGCCACTTGCGCAATTGTTCGGTATCGTGGCTGTGCTCAACTGCTTCTGCGGCCTGTTCGCGGTCGTCTTCCAGAGCGTCGATCCACTCACGTCCATCCTCATCCGCAGATTGCACGGCATTCAGAGAAAAGTCGGAACCGGACAGACGGCCTTCCATCATCTCAACGTCGCGCAGAGGCACGCCGATTTCCGTTGCGATCATCTGATGCAACTGATGACGGTCCAGGTCCTGACCTTCGGTGGCGGCTTCACGTTCCAGCCGGGCCTGAACACGGCGCATGTTGAAGAAAAGGGACTTCTGAGCCGAGGTGGACCCGGTCCGAACCATGGACCAGTTCCGCATCACGTAATCCTGAATGCTTGCCTTGATCCACCACACGGCATAGGTCGAGAAACGCACACCGCGATCCGGGTCGAACTTGTCTGCGGCCTTCATCAGGCCAAGGCCTGCTTCCTGAATGAGATCATTCATCGGCGCGCCATAGCGCTTGAACTTGGCCGCCATCGAAATCGCCAGACGCATATAGGCGGTGATCAGGCGGTGCAACGCCTGCTCATCACGCTCATCACGCCAAGCATACGCCAGTTTCAGTTCAGTTTCCGCATCCAGCAGCTCGGCCTTCATTGCTTGCCGGGACATCGAAAAGTCCGTCGCGTTATCCAGTGCCATAAACCTCTCCCCTGTTTGCAGGTACTGGTCAGACTTGCTTTGCCGACCTATGACCTTTACGCAAAACAGCACCAATCGGATCAACTATAGGTAAGTATTGTGTCGCCGGATTTAACCTTGGTTCTGGGCGGGGCCGCGTCGGGCAAGTCGGTTTTCGCCGAAGAACTGGTTGTTTCTCAGGGGAAAAGCCGCGTTTACCTTGCGACATCACAAGTGTTTGATGACGAGATGCGCCAGAAAATCGACCGCCATCTTGAGCAACGCGGCGACGGTTGGACCACGGTTGAAGAACCCTTTGATTTGGGACCAGTTCTGGCAAAGTTGGCGCCCGATCAGATTTGCCTGATTGACTGCGCCACCATGTGGCTGAGCAACCACCTGTTGGCCGAATCCGATCTGGAAGCCGCACAAACCGCCCTGCTTAAAGCATTTCGCTCATGCCCGGCCCAGATTGTGATAGTCTCGAACGAGGTCGGTCACGGTATTGTTCCGGACAACGCCCTGGCCCGCCGGTTTCGCGAAGCGCAGGGACGGCTGAACATCGCGCTTGCAGCGCAGGCCGATCTGGTGGTGCAGATCACAGCCGGGTTGCCTTTGGTTCTGAAAGGGCAATTGCCGTGACACGCTTACATCTTGTCCGACACGGGCCGACCCATGCAAAAACAATGGTCGGCTGGTCCGACCTGCCCGCTGACCTGAGCGATACTGCGGCCCTGAAACGTCTGCACTACCATTTGCCGTCCGAGGCGCTTGTGATCTCGTCAGACCTGTCAAGGGCAGTTGACACGGCAACGGCTATACAAGGCCGGCGTCATCGACTGCCTCATCACCCTGACCTGAGGGAAATCCACTTTGGCCGCTGGGAACTGCGCGGTTTTGCCGAAATCGAAGCTGAAGACCCGGAACTGGCCTTTGCGTATTGGGACAACCCCGGCGATGTCCGCCCGCCGCAGGGTGAGAGCTGGAACGATGTCCGCAATCGGGTCGACGCAGCCATCGACGTGCTTGTTTCGGCACATACAGACCGCGATCTGGTCATCGTTGCGCATTTCGGCGTGATCCTCACCCAGGTGCAGCGCGCCCTTGATCTGGATGGGCAACAGACCTTTTCACATACAATCGACAACCTGTCGGTGACGGACATCACGATCGACGCAGGCAAGTGGTTGGTTGGGACAATCAATCACCTTCCGTGAACAGCCCCCGCACAAATCACCGTTTTACCGGGCTGCGAACCTGCGGCATCGTTCGCGTATGACTTATGATTTGTATATCGGTGACCGCCTTTTCTCCAGCTGGTCGATGCGCGGCTGGTTGATGCTTGAGAAATTCAACCTGCCCCATAGAAGCCACATGATTGGCCTGTATTCGGGCACCATGACACAGGACATGGCTTCCCTGGCTCCAGCGCGACTTGTGCCCGCCCTGCGCCTGCCGGATGGAACTGTGGTCGGCGAAAGCCTGGCCATGGCCGAAACCCTCGCCGAGCACCACCCTGATGCCGGGTTGTGGCCATCAGATTCCGCAGCCCGGGCGACTGCCCGATGGCTATGCGCCGAGATGGTGGCGGGGTTTGGCGCCTTGCGAGGTGAATGCCCCATGCAATTGCTGCGCGTCTGGCAGGATTTCAAACCATCGGATGAGACACTGGCAGATCTGGCACGCGTCGAAACACTCTGGGACCATGCACGCAAAGTGTCCGGTGCGGAACAAGGCCCGTTGTTTGTCACGTATTCGCTGGCGGACGTGTTTTACACACCCGTCGCAGCGCGGATCATCGGGTATGGGCTGCCAGTTTCAAAGGCGAACCGGGCCTATTGCCTGGACCTGTTGGCAGACCCCGCCGTCAGACAATGGCGCGCAATGGGCCTGACCGTCAGATACGACCCTTTTCCCTATCGTCAGGACTTGTCGTCCAAGCCCTGGCCGATCGGAGGGGTTTCAACCGCCAAGCCGGTATCCGGCCCGTCAATCAACGAAGTATGCCCTTATTCCGGCGAACCGGTCGTGGAGTTTCTGGAGTTGGATGGCAAATGCTGGGGCTTCTGCAATCCATTCTGCCGCGACAAAACCGTTGCAGATCCCGACGCGTGGCCCAAATTCGCTGCCTTGCGCGCAACCGTTAACGACTCTTAAACCACAACCATGGCAGCAACGTCCTGTTAACCAAGAACAGGACTGCCATGGTTGCCCGTGCCCACACTGTCGCGTTTCAAGGGGTCGATGCCCGCCCGGTCGAAGTGCAATGTGCCGTCTCACCCGGCTTGCCGGCCTTTTCCATCGTGGGCCTTCCAGACAAGGCTGTGTCCGAAGCCCGGGACCGTGTCCGCAGCGCGCTGAGTGCGATGGCCATCGCCCTGCCCTCGAAACGAATTACGATTAACCTGTCTCCTGCCGATCTGCCCAAGGAAGGTAGTCATTTTGACCTCCCCATCGCGGTCGCGCTGTTGTCCGCGCTCGAGATCATCCCGGCCGATGCCGCCGAAGGAACAGTTGCACTGGGAGAGTTGTCGCTTGATGGCTCCCTGGTGCCTGTTGTCGGTGCCCTGCCCGCGGCCATGACGGCAGCTTCCGAGGATCGCATGTTGCTGTGTCCCAAAGCCTCCAGCGCCGAAGCGGCATGGGTCGACGCCACTCAGGTTATCGGCGCGGATTCCCTTGGTGATGTTGTCCGCCATTTCTCGGGACAGTCCCCTTTGCCGGCGGCACAACCCGGCGAGGTGAATCTGACGCCCAGCGCGCGGGATCTGCGCGATGTAAAAGGACAGGAACGCGCCAAACGCGCCTTGGAAATCGCGGCAGCCGGGCGTCACCATCTGATCATGATCGGCACGCCGGGGTCAGGCAAATCCATGCTGGCTGCTCGGCTTCCGGGCATCTTGCCTCCGCTAACGGCGGTCGAAGCGTTGGAAACTTCGATGATCCAGTCCCTGTGCGGGTTGCTGGACGAAGGCGGCATCAACCGCACACGTCCTTTTCGAGAACCGCATCATACGGCTTCGATGGCAGCCATTGTCGGTGGTGGCAAAGGTGCCAAACCCGGTGAAATCTCACTGGCGCATAACGGCGTGCTGTTCATGGATGAGTTCCCCGAGTTTCCGCGTACAGTTCTGGAAACCCTACGCCAACCAATTGAATCCGGAGAAGTCATGGTGGCACGGGCCAATGCCCATGTGAAATACCCCTGCCGCTTCATGCTTGTGGCCGCTGCGAACCCATGCAAATGCGGCTATCTGACGGATCCCTCAAGAGCCTGCTCTCGCGCACCCGGCTGCGGCGAGGATTATCTGAACCGTATCTCGGGGCCCCTGATGGACAGGTTCGACCTGCGGATCGAAGTCCCGCCCGTGGGTTTCACCGATCTTGATCTGCCCCCATCCGGCGACAGCTCGGCGACAGTTGCCGTACGTGTTGAAAACGCCCGCGCCATTCAGGCAGACCGGTTTCGGGAAACACCGAACCTGCGCCAGAATTCCGACGCCGAAGGCAGGGTTCTGGAAGAGATCGCAACACCTGACGCCGAAGGAAAAGCGGTGTTGCTGAAAGCAGCCGATCGGTTCGGGCTATCGGCCCGCGCCTTTCACCGCATCCTGAGAGTGGCGCGGACGATCGCCGATCTGGACGGTTCAGCCGACATCCGCAGGCCACATGTGGCAGAGGCGCTGAGCTTTCGCATCAGCGCCCGGGTCATGGCCTAAACCTTGGCTTCTATCGCCTGCCAGATTTTCTCGGCAATATTGACGCCGTCGAACCGTTCCAGCTCCTGAATACCGGTGGGCGAGGTCACGTTGATCTCGGTCAGGTAGTCGCCAATAATGTCGATCCCGACAAATATCTGACCTTTTTCTTTCAGCAGCGGTCCGATGGCGGCGCAGATTTCCAGATCACGCTCGGACAACCCGATCTTTTCCGGGCGACCGCCCACATGCATGTTTGAGCGCGTTTCGCCTGCGGCGGGAACCCGGTTGATAGCACCAACCGGTTCGCCGTCCACCAGGATCACGCGCTTGTCGCCATTGCTGACATCTGGCAGGAATTTCTGTACGATCAGAGGCTCGCGCGAGAACCCCGTGAACAACTCGTGCAGAGAGGTCAGGTTGCGGTCATTGGCATCCAGTCGGAACACGCCAGCACCGCCATTGCCATAGAGCGGCTTGAGGATGATATCGCCGTGCTTTTCCTTGAACGCCTTGATCGTCTGCAGATCGCGGGCAATCGTCGTGGGCGGGGTCAGGTCGGGAAAATCCAGAACCAGCAGTTTTTCAGGATAGTTCCGCACCCAGAACGGGTCGTTGACCACCAGCGTTCGCCCTTTGAGGCGGTCCAGTAGGTGAGTCGACGTGATGTAGTGCATGTCAAAGGGTGGATCCTGACGCAGCCAGACCACATCGAAGTCGGCCAGGTCAGCTTCACGTTCGGAGCCCAGAACAGCCGGGTCCCCTGCGACCCGCTGAACAGTCATGTCATGGCCGCGCGCCGTAATGCGTCCTTCCTGATAAGCCAGTTGATCCGGCCCATAGAAAAACAACGAATGACCACGCACCTGCGCCTCTTCCGCCAGACGGAATGAGCTGTCGGCGTTGATGTCCACGTCCCCGATCGGGTCCATTTGAAAGGCTATTTTCATGCCGTGTCCCTCAGTTTAATGCCAGATACATGGCCCAGCAGGCCCGAGGGTTCAATGGGGCTTAGGCATGACCGAAGGCGTTTTCGATGATTTGAACTGCGCCAGTGCCATCTACAAGTGCCGCGTCAAAACGGACATTGGTCAGCTGCCCACCCGGCTCATTTTCCAGATATTGCGCGGCCGAGGCACAGATTCGGTCAATTTGTTTTTGACTGATCCGGGCCGCAGCCTTTTCGAAAGTGGAACTTTTCTTGACTTCGACAAACACAACCCCGTCGCCATCTCGGGCAATCAGATCGATTTCACCACCGGCACCCCGCCACCGGCGATGCACAATTGCAAAACCCCGACGCTCGTAATCCGAGGCGACCCGAAGCTCGGCCGACTGACCCGCATGATAGGAAACCGAGCCCTGAATTGCACGTTGCCCCATGTCACCCTTTTCCCATTTTCAGCGCTTTCTGGTAGATCGGACGCCGCGGCAGATCATACATTTCTGACACAAGATCCGCTGCATCCCGAACCGAGTGGGTTTCCAAAGCTCGCTTCAAGGCCTCTTCTACGTCGGATTCGTTAACGCTTTGCGAATGGCTGCGATCCACCAGCAGAACTATTTCACCCTTAACTGGTTTTTCCTGAATTTCAGTTGCCAGATCAGCCAGGCTTCCACGACGGATTTCTTCAAACTTTTTTGTCAGTTCACGACACAACGCCGCCTGACGGTCTGCCCCCAAACACTCGGCAAGATCCACAAGGCTGGCTGATACGCGTTTCGGAGATTCATAAAAAACCAAGGTGCCTGGAACAGTCTTCAATGCCTCAATCCGGGCCCGACGTGCACCGGATGCATTTGGTAGAAATCCCGCAAAAAAGAATGCATCTGTTGGCAGGCCCGCCAATGTCAACGCGGTTACCGCGGCCGATGCACCGGGCGCACAGGTCACCATATGCCCGGCTTCTGCCGCTTGCTTGCCAAGATCATATCCCGGATCAGCGATCAGCGGCATACCCGCCTCGGATGCGTAGGCGACCGATTGCCCCTGCGCCAGGGCATCCATAAGCCTGCCACGCGCACCTGCACCGCTGTAATCATGGTAGGCTTGTATACGCCGACCCTCCAGGGGGATGCCGTGAATCTCCATCAACCGGCGCAAACTCCGGGTGTCCTCTGCCGCTATCACATCGGCCGAGGCCAGAACATCCAGCGCCCTGAGCGTAATATCGCGCGCGGCTCCGATCGGAGTGGCAACAAAATACAGGCCCGCAGCCAATCTGATCTTTTGGAAATTCAAAGCTGGACCCTCACAGCGTGACGTTTATTATCGCGGCTCGACAGAACAGAAGCACTCACAGCCGCCGGATCAGGGAGTTTTCATTTAGATGTTTACCGTTTGCAAGCCCGTAAGCAAGCTGGCGAAAGCCGCCATTGCCCTGACGACCGCAGCGTTTCTGGCCGCTTGTGAGCCGGGTGGCGTTGGGGGTGGGCCCTCGATCAACACATCGAATCCTGTTCCGGTCGCTTTGCTGGTTCCCCGCTCTGGCGACGCAGCACTGGCGCAGAGCCTCGAGAACGCAGCCCGCCTGGCGATGTCCGATCTGCCCAACGTCAAAATCGACCTGCGTGTTTACGATACGGCGGGGAACCCAACCACGGCGACAGCCGTGGCCCAGCAGGCCGTTGCAGAAGGCGCCAAAATCATTGTCGGCCCCGTATACGCCCAGGCCGCGAATGCTGCAGGACTGGCGGTGCTGAACAATAACATCAACGTTCTTTCATTTTCGAACAACACCAGCATTGCGGGTGGCAACGTATTTGTTCTGGGACCGACCTTTGAAAACACGGCCAGCCGGCTGGTCAATTACGCGGGCCGGCAAGGCAAAACAAACATGGTTATCGTGCACAGCAATGATTCCGCGGGGCAAGTGGGGCAAACTGCAATCGCCAATGCGCTGGCAAACAGCCGAGTCAACAATGCCGGAACTGTCGGATATGACCGGTCGCAACAGGGCGTTATCAACTCGGTTCCCACGATCAAAGCCACCGTAGACTCGACCGGAGCGGACTCGATTTTCATGACGGCCACAACTGCGGGTGCTTTGCCACTTTTCTCGCAATTGCTGCCTGAGGCAGGCGTTTCTCCGGCGACAACTCAATTCATCGGCCTGACCCGTTGGGATATCCCCCCGCAGACGCTGGAACTGCCGGGTGTGCAGGGGGGGTGGTTTGCCCTGCCCGACCCATCCAAGGCACAAGCCTATCGTCAACGGTATAACGCGACGTATGGCGAAGCGCCTCACCCGATCAGCGGTCTGGCCTATGACGGCATAGCGGCGATTGGTGCCTTGGTCAGTCAGGGCAAGTCCGATGCCCTAACCGGTGCGGCCTTAACTCAGAATGCCGGTTTCCAGGGCGTTGGCGGCATCTTCCGCCTGCGTCCAAACGGCACTAACGAACGCGGCCTTGCCGTAGCGACGATTCAAAATAAACAGGTGGTTGTGATTGACCCTGCCCCGCAAAGCTTCTCTGGTGCCGGTTTCTGAGCGATCGGGCGTGACTATGGCGCCTGAAGGCGCTCTGATTTGCCCAGCCGAAAACATCTTTGACAGCGTCAGCGTCAATGATGCGCTGGCTATGGCCTTCGAGACCTGCTCTGACAACAGCGAAATGCGCTCTGAAACAGTGCGCATTCTGCGCGACGCTCAGAAAGCTGGTCGCAAAGCTATTGCCGATGCCTTCAGCGAGCATCCGTTTGACGCGCGCGCGCTGACACGTTCTTATACCTTCCTGACGGACCAACTGGTCGGAACTGCAATGCTGGTCTCCAGCACACGCCTGCATCCGATTGCGACGCCAACTCAGGGTGAAAAGATCGCTGTTCTGGCCGTTGGAGGTTACGGGCGCGGTGAAATGGCACCGTCTTCCGATGTCGATCTGCTGTTTCTCACACCGTACAAAATTACGGCCTGGGCCGAGAGCGTTATCGAATCGATGCTGTATATACTGTGGGATCTGCGGTTGAAGGTCGGGCATTCGTCACGCACGATCAAAGACTGCCTCCGGCTGGGGACCGAGGATTTCACAATCCGTACGGCAATGCTGGAGCAACGCTATCTGGCGGGTGACAAGGCGCTGGCCGACGAGCTTGAGCGGCGGCTGAAAACCGACCTGTTCAAGGGAACCGAACGGGAATTCATCGAAGCCAAGCTGAATGAACGAGATGAGCGGCACCTGAAACAAGGGGAACGATACAAGGTCGAACCCAACGTGAAAGAAGGCAAAGGGGGGTTGCGCGACCTCCAATCCCTCTACTGGATTGCAAAGTACATCTACGGCGTTCAGGACGTGGCCGAGCTTGTGCCTTTGGGTCTGTTCACCCCGGAAGAATTCAATACCTTCGTTCAGGCCGAAGAGTTCCTTTGGGCTGTTCGTTCGCATTTGCATCTGGTGACAGGCCGCGCCACCGAACAGCTGACCTTTGACATGCAGGTCGAGGTCGCGGCGCGCATGGGCTATGAGGATCGCGCCGGTCGCCGTGCGGTCGAAGTATTCATGCAACGCTATTTTCGCGAAGCCACACGTGTGGGCGAGTTGACGCGGATTTTTCTGACAAAGCTTGAGGCGCTGCACGTGAAAGGCGCGCCATTGCTGGAGCGCATTTTCCGCAAACGCCGGCGGGTCAAAGCCGGATACAAGGTTGTTCACGGCCGTTTGGACGTAGCAGACCCTGACAAATTTCTGTCCGACAAAGTGAACCTTCTGCGCTTGTTCGAAGAAGGTTTGCGAACAGCAATGCTGATCCATCCGGATGCCATGCGTCTGGTGGCGGCAAATCTGCATCTGATCGACGACGAAATGCGCAACGACAAAGAGGCGCGGCGCATCTTTCTGGACTTGATGCTGAAACACGGCAATCCAGAACGCGCTTTGCGGCGGATGAACGAACTGGGTGTACTCTCCGCTTTCCTGCCCGAGTTCGAGCCCATCGTGGCAATGATGCAGTTCAACATGTACCACAGCTATACGGTGGACGAGCATACCATCCAGTGCATCGTGAATCTGGCCCAGATAGAACGCGGAGAGTTGATTGAATCCCTGCCTCTTGCTTCGTCGATTCTGGAAGGCGGGGTCAATCGTAAGGTTCTGTATGTCGCCCTTTTGCTGCATGATATCGCCAAAGGACGACCCGAAGATCACTCGATCCTTGGGGCACAGATCGCGCGCAAGGTCGCGCCACGATTGGGTCTGAACAAAGCGGATACGGAGACGGTGGAATGGCTGGTGCGCTATCACCTGCTCATGTCCGACATGGCACAGAAACGCGACATTTCGGACCCCCGCACAGTGCGTGATTTTGCCAAAGCAGTCCAAACAGTCAAACGACTGGACCTGTTGACCGTTCTGACCGTCTGCGACATTCGCGGTGTAGGGCCGAATACTTGGAACAATTGGAAAGCCACGCTGCTGCGTGCCCTTCACGCTGAAACCAAGCGCGCGCTGGAAACCGGGATGGAGGACCTCAACCGCGCCAATCGCGGGGCCGAGGCAAAAAAAGCCCTGCGCACCGAACTGGCAGCCTGGTCCAAGGCCGACCTCAAATCCGAGACAGGACGTCACTACGACCCGTATTGGCAGGGTCTTAATCTGGCTTCACACGTCGAGTTTGCGAACATGCTGCGCGCGCTGGAACAAAGCGGCGACCCCGGCGCGATGGAGATCCGCCTTCAGCCGGACGAGGATCGCGACGCAACGCGAGCCTGTTTCGCGATGGGCGATCACCCCGGTATTTTTGCGCGCATCGCCGGCGCGCTGGCCCTGGTCGGCGCGAATGTTGTGGATGCTCGCAGCTATACCACCAAAGACGGCTACGTCACCGATGCCTTCTGGATTCAGGACGCAGAGGGACACCCGTTTGAAGCCTCGCGCCTGCCACGTCTAACGCAGATGATTCACAAGACACTGCGCGGCGAAGTGGTGGCAAAAGAGGCGTTGAAATCACGCGACAAGATCAAGAAACGCGAGCGTGCCTTCAACGTCCCGACGCATATCACCTTCGACAACGACGGTTCTGAAATATACACGATCATCGAAGTGGACACCCGCGACCGGCCGGGCCTGCTGTTTGATCTGACCCGGACCCTCGCCGCCGCGAATGTTTATATCGCCAATGCGGTGATCGCGACCTATGGCGAACAGGTGGTCGATACGTTTTACGTCAAGGATATGTTCGGCTTGAAGTACCATTCGGAAAGCAAGCAACGTGGGCTTGAGGCCAAGCTGCGCAAGGCAATCACCGAAGGCGCAGAGCGTGCGGCGTCATGAAGCAAATACGCTTGGTCTCGGGCCTGTTCACGGTCGGCTTCTGGACGCTGGCCAGTCGTATACTGGGGTTCCTGCGGGAAATACTGTTGACCGCCTTCATCGGTCCCGGGCCGGTGATGGATGCTTTTGTCGCGGCCTTTCGCCTGCCGAACATGTTTCGCCGCTTTTTTGCCGAAGGCGCGTTTAACGCCGCCTTTGTGCCCATGTTCTCGAAACGGCTGGAAGCGGATGAGAATCCTCAGGGCTTTGCACAGGATGCGTTCAACCTTTTGGCCCTGGCTGTTCTGGCACTGGTCGGGCTGGCCATGGTCTTCATGCCCGGCCTGGTGTGGCTGACAGCCGAAGGGTTTTATGGTGATGAACGGTTCGATCTGGCCGTGGACTACGGCTATGTCGTGTTCCCATATATCCTTTTCATGTCCTTGGCGGCCCTGTTCTCGGGCGTATTGAACGCAACCGGCAGGTTCGCCGCAGCCGCAGCAGCACCTGTCTTGCTGAACATTTTTGCCTGCACCGCGCTGATCGCCGGGGCCATGTCCGGCGGCGAGGTGATACGATGGCTGATCTCGGTCATTCCGGTTGCTGGTGTCGCGCAGTTGGCACTGGTCTGGGTAGCGACCGAGCGTGCCGGTATCCGCATACGCCCCGGCCTGCCCCACCTGACGCCCGAGATGCGCAGAATGGTCCGCATCGCGGTTCCGGCCGCTCTGGCCATGGGGGTTACTCAGGTCAATCTGGTGGTCGGGCAATTGGTGGCGTCCAAAACTGAAAAAGCCGTGAGTTGGCTGTTTGCCGCGGATCGCCTGTACCAACTGCCTTTGGGCGTCGTCGGAATCGCCATTGGCATTGTCCTGCTGCCCGACCTGTCCCGCCGCCTGCGCGCCGACGACAAGGAAGGCGCCCGCAACGCGTTTTCCCGCGCCGGGGAATTCATGCTGCTGTTGACACTGCCCTCGACCGTGGCGTTCCTGATCATCCCGAACCCGCTGGTTTCGGTACTTTTCGAACGGGGACAGTTCAGCCCCGAGGATACCGCTGCGACAGCGATGGCGGTCGCGATCTATGGCATCGGTCTGCCTGCATTCATGCTGCAAAAATTGCTGCAACCGCTTTTCTTCGCGCGTGAAGATACGCGTTCTCCGTTCCGCTACGCAATGGTTGCAATGGTGGTGAACGCGGCACTGGCGTTTGGCCTGTTTCCGCTGGTGGGCTGGATCGCCCCTGCGATTGCTGCGTCAACTGCCGGCTGGGCAATGGTGGTTCTGCTGGCGCTCGGCGCACGCCGCATGGGCGAGGAAGCGCGTTTCGATGACCGGTTCAGGAAACGTGCGGGCCGGATCGTTCTGGCCTCGGTCGGGATGGGAGTGGTCTTGTTCGCAGCGACCCACTTTTATGGTTGGACGCTGGACATTCCCGGCTGGCGCTATCTTGCGCTTTTGATCCTGATCGTGGTCGCCGCCGTCTCGTATCTCTGTCTTGGTCATGTCTTGGGCGCATTCAAACTGTCAGAATTCAAACGCGCCTTACGCCGGTCCTGATTAATCGCGGCGGATGCGCCCGACGATCCGGGCCCAGGCTCCGGGTGCCAACAAAAAAGACATGCCAAAGCCCGTGACAAACCCGCCCAGATCGGCAACCCATTCAGCGTTGCCGCCGAAGATCAGACCAAACAGGAACTGAATGCCCATAAGGACGGCGATCAGCTGAAACGCCTTCGCCTGATTTGCCCCTACAAGCGACAATTTGCGCCACAACAACCACGTGAATGCTCCGATCAGCCCGTAAACAGGTGGGAACCCTCCGATCAGGGGATAGCGTGGATCAAGGAGAACGGCATAGGTCAACGCACCGCCAATCCCCGAGACGACGAAGATCAGCAGCATGGGAAAGCCCCCGAATACCTCTCCGACCATCTTGCCCATCGCCAACACAAAGACACAGACAAAAATCGCCTGCGTGAAATTGGCTGAGACAAAGGGATAGGTCACGAACCGGATCACATGGTCGAACGGCCAACGCCCGTTCAGTACCATCCAGTCGAAAATATCCGCCGAGAAGGAATAGTGCTGAATCGCGTCCAGGCGCCAGCCGACTGCCGCTGGCCCCCCGACCAGCCCCCGCGCGCCCAGCGTGAAGGCAAGCTCAATGCCGATGATGAACAGAACCAGCGCCACCACGACCGGTGGAAGGGGGTTCACAGGCGGTGTGTAATGTGCACTGCTCATTGGGCTGGCCTTTCGCGGCTGTTGACGTCCCTTTGCCTCATGGGTAAGCGACGGAGGCTGATTTTTCCAGACAGGAGTTCCCTTTGATGACCGAGACCCAGTTCACGCCGCGCGTGTTTTCCGGCGCACAGCCTTCGGGCAACCTGCACCTCGGCAATTATCTCGGTGCGCTTCGGAACTGGGTGAGAATGCAAAGCGAGGAATTTGAAACCATCTATTGCATGGTCGATCTTCATGCAATCACAGTCTGGCAAGACCCAACCGAGTTGCAGCATGCAACGCGGGAGCTTTGTGCCGGTTACATCGCTTCTGGTCTAAACCCTGAGAAATCGATTTTGTTCAATCAAAGCCAGGTGCCGGAACACGCGCAACTGGCTTGGATATTCAACTGTGTTGCGCGTATGGGTTGGATGCAGCGCATGACCCAGTGGAAGGACAAGGCCGGCAAGAACCAGCAGAACGCTTCGCTTGGCTTGTTTGCCTACCCTGCCCTAATGGCAGCCGACATTCTGATCTATCATGCAACCCATGTGCCGGTCGGTGAAGATCAGAAACAGCATCTTGAGCTGACCCGGGACATCGCCATCAAATTCAACAACGATTTCGGCGTCGATTTCTTCCCTATCACCGAGCCGGTGATCGAAGGTGCGGCCACCCGCGTCATGAGCCTGCGGGACGGGTCCAAGAAGATGTCGAAATCCGATCCATCGGATATGAGCCGGATCAACCTGACTGATGACGCCGAAGCGATTGCCAAGAAAATTCGCAAAGCCAAGACCGACCCCGATGCCCTGCCGTCAGAAATCGAAGGGCTGGAGGACCGCCCAGAAGCGCGTAACCTGGTCAATATCTACGCGGCCCTGAACGATCAAAGCATCGAGCAGGTTCTGGCCGATGTTGGCGGCATGCAGTTCGGTGACTTCAAACCGATGCTGGCCGATCTGGCAGTGGCGAAACTGGCCCCGATCTCGACCGAAATGTCACGTCTGATGGGGGATCAGGCCGAGATTGACGGGATTCTGGCCCGTGGTGCTGAGCGCGCCCGCGAGATCGCGGCTCCGATCCTGCAAAAGACCTACGAAATCGTAGGCATGGTCGGACCTGCATCACGCTGATTGCACTGGACCTTCGCCTGACGCCCTCCTAGGGTTTGCCTGAATCAAAGGAGGGCGTCATGGCAACCGGCACGAACATCCGGACCTATTTTCAAGGCCAATGGCATGAGGGGGATGCACCCATCATGCGCGCGGCGGATCATGGCGCTTGGCTGGGATCTTCTGTCTTTGACGGCGCGCGGTATTTTGACGGGGTCTCTCCCGATCTGGCGGCCCATTGCGCACGGGTGAACCGGTCTGCCGAAGCCTTAATGCTGACGCCGACAATGACGACCGAGCAGATGGTCGAGTTGGTGCGCGAAGGGTTGCGGGCTTACAACCCGGATGCAGCCGTCTACATCCGCCCGATGTATTGGGGGATCGACGGCGACAGCACGGCCATAGTCCCGCAGGAAAACAGCACCGGTTTTGCTATCTGCCTGGAAGAAATCCCAATGGCGCCCGAAACCGCGTCGGCCACTCTGTCAACAACGCGCTTCCGCCGCCCGGTTCTGGAAAGCGCGGTCGTAAACGCCAAGGCAGGGTGCCTTTACCCCAACAACGCCCGCATGCTGCAAGAGGCGCGCTCGAAAGGTTTTTCCAACGCTTTGGTAGCTGATGCGATGGGACATGTGGCCGAAACGGCAACGGCCAACATCTTTATGGTAAAGGATGGCGAAATCTTTACACCGATCCCGAACGGAACCTTCCTGGCTGGCATTACGCGAGCACGGCATATCAAAAACCTGCGCGAAGATGGTGTGACGGTCCACGAAACGGTTCTGAGCTTCGAGGATTTTCATGAAGCCGACGAGGTCTTCATGTCCGGCAACATGAGTAAGGTCACACCGGTAACCGCCTTGGAAGACACGCAATTTCAGGTCGGCCCTATTGCCCGCCGTGCCCGCGCGCTCTATTGGGATTGGGCTGCAAGCGAACGCTAGCATAGCGCTTATGACGTGTCCGAGTTGCCAGCACGCGATCGCTCGGGCATGATCCCTTAAAATTGAAGAGGATACCCATGCGTAAGTTCCTAGTTGTTCTGGATGACAGCCGCGAATGCCTGAACGCAATGCGGTTTGCCGCGATGCGAGCTGCCCATACCGGTGGTGGTGTAACAGTCCTTTCTGTCATCCCGCCTGACGAGTTCAACCATTGGATCGGCGTGGCTGAAACCATGCGTGAAGAAGCCCGCGAACGTATCCACGCGCATTTCGAGGTGTTTGCCAAATGGATGCGGGACAAACAGAATGTGGAACCCGAACTGGCCATTCGCGAAGGTGATCCCGTTACGCAGATCATCGAGCATGTTCAATCCGATCCTGAGATTGGTGTTCTTGTCCTTGGAGCGGGTACCGACAAGAAGGGCCCCGGCCCGTTGGTAACTCAACTGACAAAGAATTCAGGCAGCCTGCCGATTCCGATCACGATTGTTCCAGGTGATCTGAGCAAAGAGAAACTGGAAGAAATCACCTGAGGGGCGGCAATGGCGAAGACAGTACAGTTCTGGTTCGAATTCGCCTCGACCTATTCCTACCTCAGCGCAATGCGGATCGAACCGGCCGCAGAAGAAATGGGCGTTGCCGTAGAATGGCACCCTTTCTTGCTGGGTCCGATTTTCGCGGATCAGGGTTGGCGCACCTCACCTTTCAACCTGTATCCGGCCAAGGGGCGGTACATGTGGCGCGATATGGAACGTCTGTGTGAAGCGCGGGGACTGCCTTTTTCAAAGCCTGATCCGTTTCCGCAGAATTCGCTCAAGGCAGCGCGTCTGGTTCTGGCCATTGAAGATCACAAGGAACGGGCGGCGTTTGTCCGGGCTGTCTACAGCGCCGAATTCGGCGCCAGGCAGAATATCTCAGAGGACAGCGTTCTGACCTCCTGTCTCAGCGAGGCAGGGTTGTGCAGCAGCTTGATGAACCGCGCAGGGGACACGGACATAAAAGAGGCCCTGTTCGAACAATCTGCCCGTGCCAAGGTGCTTGGCCTGTTTGGTGCACCAAGTTTTCTGGCCGGGGGGGAGTTGTTCTGGGGCGATGACCGTCTGGATGACGCACTTGAATACGCCTCGACAATTTAGAATCGTTCCAAATCTTGACTTCCAGTACGCCTGCGCGCATATCAGAAGCACATCAGACGGAGCGCCCTCATGTTCATCCAGACCGAATCCACCCCCAATCCGGCCACGTTGAAATTCCTGCCCGGCCAAACGGTGCTGGAAGCTGGAACAGCGGATTTCCCAACTGCGGAAGCGGGCGAAAAATCCCCGCTGGCCAAGCGCATATTTGCAGTCAACGGTGTGACCGGCGTGTTCTTTGGCAATGATTTTGTCACCGTTACCAAAACGGACGACGTTCAGTGGGATCACATTAAACCGGCCATTCTTGGTGCGGTGATGGAGCATTATCAATCCGGCCAACCCGTTGTGGGCGCAGATGCCGCCGGAGCATCAGGCCATGCCGAGCACTCTGGCGAAGACGCTGAAATCGTAAACCAGATCAAGGATTTGCTGGACAGTCGCGTACGCCCTGCAGTGGCTCAGGATGGGGGAGACATCACGTTCCACGGTTTTGATCGCGGCGTGGTCTATCTGCACATGCAGGGGGCCTGCGCAGGCTGCCCGTCTTCGACATTGACCCTGAAGATGGGTATCGAAAACCTTCTGCGCCATTACATTCCGGAAGTGACCGAGGTTCGCCCTGTTGCCGTCTAACCCGACGATTCTGGCGTTTGACACATCGGCCGCGCATTGCGCGGCCGCTTTGTTGCGCGATGGCAAGATCGTGACGTCCCGTGCCGAAGCAATGTCTCGCGGCCAGGCCGAGCGATTGATTCCGCTGTTGGAAGACGTTCTGGCAGAAACCGGATGTGATTGGGCTGGTCTGGACGCAATCGGCGTTGGGATAGGGCCAGGTAATTTCACCGGCATCCGCATTTCGGTCTCGGCCGCGCGGGGTCTTGCGCTTGGGCTTGAAATCCCTGCGGTCGGGGTTTCCGGTTTCGATGCCCTGCGTGAGCTGGCGGAAGAAGGGCAGATACCGGCGATCCCTGCCCCGCGCGACCAGGTTTATGTGAAAATGCCCGGTGCCGATCCTTGTCTTTTGCCCAGGGCCGAAGCAGAACTTGGCGGGCCGTTGTTTTCCTGCTCTGACCCAGCCTTGCAGGCACAAGCCATCGCCCTTCTGTCCGCGCAGCGCTGGGACAGTGTCAGTTCGCCTCCGGCACCTTTATACGTGAGGCCTGCGGACGCGGCCCCTTCCCGCGATACACCCCCTGTACTGCTGGACAAATGACACCGCACGAGATGGCAACGATTCACGCCGCTGCGTTCGCAAAATCGCGCGGCTGGACAGAAGGTGAATTCACCGCTCTTCTCGAAAACCGCTTTACTCATTCCATCGGAGATTCCCGGTGTTTTGCCCTGTTTCAGGTGATTGCGGGCGATGCCGAGTTGCTGACTATTGCGACCCATCCCTCGTTTCAAAGGCAGGGCCTGGCACTTCGACTCATGCACGAATGGCATGATCAGGCGATCGATTTTCAGGCGACACGTGCCTTTCTGGATGTTGCAACCGACAACATTGCGGCCATTTCCCTGTACAGTCGATGCGGATATCGGCAGTGCGGGTTGCGCAAGGATTATTATGCCCGAGAAAACGGCCAAAAAGTTGATGCATTTGTAATGGAATGCTGCCTGCCCCAACGGCAATCGCCCGTTTTTTAGACCATTTGGTCAGAATTCAGTTGACCATGGTGGTTGCAAACCCCCTTAATACCCGCCATCACAACAGTTATGCTCGCTAAAAGTGGGTGAACGGGGCTAATCTGACCCTGTGCCAACAAAATAAACTGGGAGACTGAAATGACCCTGATGAAATCCTTGATGGGTGCTGCCGCTGCGGTCGCAATGTCAGCTGGAGCGGCTCTGGCCGAGCCGGCGGTAATCTTTGACCTGGGTGGCAAGTTCGACAAGTCCTTCAACGAAGCCGCCTATAACGGCGCGCAGCGCTGGGCCAACGAAACCGGCGGCAAGTATCTGGAAATCGAAATTCAGGCAGAACCGCAGCGCGAACAGGCTCTGCGCCGTTTTGCGGAATCCGGCGCAAATCCGATCATCACCATGGGGTTCGGAATCGCTGACGCCCTGGCCGCTGTTGCAAGTGATTACCCCGACACCAAATTCGTCGCTGTTGACGTGACTTGGCTGGACACACCAAACATCCGCCAGATTGGCTTTGCCGAGCACGAAGGATCTTACCTGGTCGGCATGATGGCTGCCATGGCGTCGAAAACCGGCACCGTTGGTTTCATCGGAGGCATGGACATCCCGTTGATTCGCCATTTCGGCTGCGGCTATGCTCAGGGCGCAAAGGCCGTGAACCCGGACATCAACGTTGTCGCCAACATGACTGGCACGACTCCTGCTGCCTGGAACGATCCGGTAAAAGGCTCAGAACTTACAAAAGCACAGATCAGCCAGGGCGCTGATGTGATTTACGCCGCGGCCGGCGGAACCGGCGTTGGCGTTCTGCAGACTGCGGCTGACGAAGGCATCCTGTCGATTGGTGTGGACAGCAACCAGAATCACCTGCATCCCGGCAAAGTGCTGACTTCGATGCTGAAGCGTGTGGACGTTGCTGTTTATGAAGCGATGAAGGCGGGTGATGGTGTCGAAACCGGTGTATTCATCATGGGTCTGGCCGAAGACGGTGTTGGCGTTGCCATGGACGAAAACAACAAGGAACTTGTTTCAGTTCGCATGAGCGACGCTGTCGACGAAGCCCGCAAGGGTATCATCAACGGCGATATCAATGTTGTAAGCTACTACGAGAACGACAGCTGCCCGGCACTGCAGTTCTGATTACCTGCGGGGCGGGAGGACGCCTTCCGCCTCGCCACCCACTTCGCCATCCGAGCGGACAGCCGGATGGGTTTCTCGGCAGTTGAGGGCAAGACATGACCGTCCCAGCCATTGAGCTCAAAGGGATATCCAAAGCCTTTGGGCCAGTTCAGGCCAACAAAGACATCTCGATCAGTGTTGCACCCGGTACGATCCATGGGATTATCGGTGAAAACGGCGCAGGCAAATCCACGTTGATGAGCATCCTCTTCGGCTTTTACAAAGCCGACAAAGGTGAGATTTGGATCAATGGCACCAAGACCGACATCCCTGACAGCCAGGCGGCCATTGCCTCGGGCATCGGGATGGTGTTCCAGCATTTCAAACTGGTGGAAAACTTCACCGTCCTGGAAAACATCGTTCTGGGTGCCGAGGATGGCGGGCTGCTGGCCCCGTCACTGGCAAAAGCCCGCAAAGAGCTGAAAGAGCTCGAGGAAGAATACGAACTGTTCGTCGATCCCGACAAGCGCATCGACGAGATCGGCGTGGGGATGCAGCAGCGGGTCGAGATCCTGAAGGCGCTGTACCGCAAGGCCGAAATTCTGATTCTGGACGAACCGACCGGCGTGTTGACCCCAGCCGAAGCCGATCAGTTGTTCCGCATCCTCGATCGACTGAGGTCCGAAGGCAAAACGGTCATCGTGATCACCCACAAACTGCGCGAAATCATGGAAAACACCGACACGGTGTCGGTTATGCGGCGCGGGCAAATGACGGCGACTGTCAAAACATCCGAGACCAGTCCCGAGGAGCTGGCAGAACTGATGGTCGGCCGCAAGGTTCTGCTGCAAGTCGACAAGGTACCTGCGACGCCCGGCAAACCCATCCTCGAGATCGAAAATCTCAGCGTTTTCGATTCGGCCGGCGTTGAACGGGTCAAGAGTATCGACCTGACCGTACGCGCAGGTGAGATCGTCGGCATCGCCGGGGTGGCCGGCAATGGTCAATCCGAACTGTTGGAAGTTCTTGGCGGAATGCGTCCGGGACAGGGCACGATCAAACTGAACGGCGAGCCGCTGGCACTGAGTGGTGCAGGATCAGATGGTCAGGCCCGTCGCGCGCAACACATCGCCCACGTGCCCGAAGACCGGCAGCGGGAAGGCCTAATCATGGATTTCCACGCATGGGAAAACGTGGCCTTCGGGTATCACCGCGACCCGGCCTATAAACGCGGTATCTTTATGGACAACGCGGCGTTGCGTGCCGATACCGAAGCCAAGATCGAGAAATTCGACGTCCGTCCACCCAATCCATGGTTGGCAGCCAAGAGTTTCTCGGGCGGCAACCAGCAGAAAATCGTTGTTGCACGCGAGATTGAACGCAACCCTGACCTGCTGCTGGTCGGCCAACCCACGCGTGGCGTGGACATCGGTGCCATCGAGTTCATTCACAAACAGATTGTTGCGCTGCGCGATCAGGGCAAGGCTATCCTGCTAGTATCGGTCGAACTGGAAGAAATCTTCTCGCTCTCGGACCGGATCGCGGTGATGTTTGACGGACATATCATGGGAGAGCGCCTGCCCCATGAAACAGATGAAAAAGAGCTGGGCCTGCTGATGGCCGGTGTTGCGGGAGAGGCCGCGTAACATGGAAAAAATGCCTAAATGGGCGGATGTCATTCTGATCCCGCTGATCAGTTTGATACTGGCCGCAATCCTTTCGGCGCTGGTCATTCTCGCCATCGGCGAAAACCCTGTCGAAGCAGTCAAACTGATGGTCACTGGTGCGCTGGGATCGACCTATGGCTGGGGCTATACGCTCTATTATGCAACGAACTTCATGTTTACCGGTCTGGCAGTGGCCGTCGCCTTCCACGCCCGTATGTTCAACATCGGGGGCGAAGGTCAGGCAATGCTGGGCGGGCTGGGCGTGGCCATGGTCTGTCTGTATGTCGATTGGCCGCATTGGAGCATTGCCTTGCTTGCAGCCTGCGCAGCGTCGATGCTGTTCGGCGCGCTATGGGCGGCAATTCCGGCCTATCTTCAGGCAAAGCGTGGCAGCCACATCGTGATCACCACGATCATGTTCAACTTCATCGCCGCTGCTTTCCTGAATTACATGCTGGTCAATGTCATGCGCCCCCAAGGGTCGCAGGATCCGGCCACCGCGCGGTTCTCTGAAAGCGTGCATCTGCCGTCTTTCCAGGAGATGTTCTCAACCGCAGAGAACGTTGTTTTCCGAGGTGCACCGGCGAATATAACCTTCTTCATCGCGTTGCTTGCCTGCGTCGTTGTCTGGGCACTGATCTGGCGCACGCGTCTGGGTTATGAAATCCGGGCTTACGGCCATTCCGAGACCGGCGCTGTTTATGCCGGTATTTCACCTGTGCGTATCACGATTGTTGCGATGCTGATTTCCGGCGGGCTAGCGGGGCTGATGGCCATCAACAATGTCATGGGCGAAGCTGAGCGACTGGTAATGAACTCGACCGAGGGCGCGGGTTTCATTGGCATCGCCGTGGCACTGATGGGGCGGTCACATCCGTTCGGTGTGTTTCTGGCCGCGCTCTTGTTCGGGTTTCTGTATCAGGGTGGCGCCGAGCTGGCGCTGTGGGCTTCGATCCCGCGGGAACTGATCGTGGTTATTCAGGCACTGGTCATCCTGTTCACCGGTGCATTGGATAACATGGTGCGAATACCGCTTGAAAAACTGTTTCTTGGTATGCGGAAGAGGGCTGAGTGATGGAAATCTTCGTTACCCTCATTCAGGTTCTGGATTCGACCATTCGCCTGTCTACGCCGCTGCTGCTTGCCTGTCTGGCCGGTCTTTTTTCGGAGCGAGCCGGTATCTTCGACATCGGCCTCGAAGGCAAGATGTTGATGGCAGCGTTCTTTTCTGCTGCCATCGCTGCTGTCACAGGGTCGGTTTGGCTGGGCCTGCTGGCTGGTATCGCGTCCTCGTTGTTGCTGTCGGGTCTGCATGGGCTGGCATCGATCACCTTCCGGGGCAACCAACTGATATCGGGTGTGGCCATTAACTTTCTTGCCTCGGGTTTGACTGTTCTGGTCGCCCAAAGCTGGTTTCAGCAGGGTGGGCGGACACCATCGCTGTTTGGCGGTGGGCGGTTCGAACCGATCAACTTCCCCTTCGCCGCGTCCCTCAGCGGTGTGCCGATTGTCGGCCCCATCTATTCCGAATTGCTCTCGGGCCACTCGATCCTGGTTTATGTCGCGTTCCTGATGGTTCCAGGCACTTGGTGGATTCTGTATCGCACCCGGTTCGGTCTACGCCTGCGGGCCGTAGGTGAAAACCCTGCGGCGGTGGACACTGCTGGTGTCTCAGTGGTCGGCCTGCGGTTCGCTGCTGTCGCCATCTGTGGCGTGCTGTGCGGTATTGCAGGTGCCTATCTGGCCACAGCCTTGCAGGCCGGGTTTGTCAAAGAAATGACCGCCGGTCGTGGCTTTATCGCATTGGCTGCCCTGATCTTTGCCAAGTGGCGCCCGTGGCATGCCATGTGGGCCTGCTTGCTGTTTGGTCTGTTGCAAGCGGTCGCGCTGCGGTTCCAGAACATCGACCTGGGTGGTATTGTGATTCCCGTGCAGGTGATGGACGCCCTGCCCTACATCCTGACGGTGGTGATTCTGGCCGGTTTTGTCGGCAAAGCCATTCCACCTCGGGCTGGTGGAGAACCCTACGTCAAAGAACGCTGATAAGGCCAGTTGTGAACTGAGTTTCAGTCCTGTTCGCTGCAGAGCGGCATGCAGAGTTGATTTTGCATGCCGCAACCGTTCTAAGAGGGTATGCACGTATACCTTCCCATAGCAGAAGTTTCTGTCAGCCCATTCCTGCTTTTGGGGATCGGCGGGGCTGTCGGCATTCTGTCCGGCATGTTCGGGGTCGGAGGTGGATTTTTGATCACTCCGTTGCTGTTCATTATCGGCATACCCCCTGCGGTTGCTGTGGCAACATCAGCCAATCAGGTTGTTGCCTCGTCTATTTCGGGTTTGTTGGCGCATCTCAGACGCAAGACAGTGGACCTTAAAATGGGAAGCGTTCTGCTGGCCGGAGGGTTGTTTGGTGCGGCTCTTGGGATGGTTGTTTTCAATTTCCTCAAGCATCTCGGACAGGTCGATCTGGCGGTACAGCTTTGCTATGTCGTGTTTTTGGGGGCCATCGGGACCCTGATGTTCATCGAAAGCCTGGCGGCGATCCGAAAGGTCAGCCAGTCAGGCAATGAACCTGCCCCCAAGCGACGCCAGCGAACCTGGATTCATGCCCTCCCGTTCAAGACGCGGTTCCCTGCATCGGGCCTTTACATCTCGGTCATACCCCCGGCGCTGGTCGGATTTGGCGTTGGCGTTCTGTCGGCGATCATGGGAGTCGGCGGTGGGTTCATCATGGTGCCCGCAATGATCTATGTCCTTGGTATCCCGACAAAAGTGGTAATTGGGACATCCCTGTTCCAGATTATTTTCGTCGCCGGGTTCACAACGATGATACATGCGTCGACCAACTACAGTGTCGACGTGGTCCTCGCCCTGTTCCTGTTGCTCGGCGGTGTTCTGGGTGCGCAATTCGGGACTCAGATCGGCGCACGTCTGAAAGCCGAACAGTTGCGTATTCTTTTAGCGCTTCTTGTTATGGGCGTTGCGGGAAAGATCGGGTTTGACCTTCTGTTACCGCCGGGAGAGATCTTTTCTCTGGCAGAACCCGGGGGGGTATGATGTGTTTGACCCGCAGCACACGACAATAACCACACTTGAATTCGCAACCATTAACAGGCAAGCCACGCGCATACGCAAAGTGACGGTATCATGTATATTTACCTGCCCATAGCCGAAGTCTCGGTGAACGCATTTCTACTCCTTGGTCTGGGCGGCATGGTCGGCATCCTATCCGGAATGTTCGGTGTCGGTGGCGGCTTTTTGATGACCCCGCTGCTTTTCTTCATCGGCATTCCCCCGGCAGTGGCTGTTGCAACTGAGGCCAATCAGATTGTCGCATCGTCCTTTTCCGGTGTTCTGGCGCATTTTCGACGAAAAACCGTGGACTTCAAAATGGGAACGGTGCTGCTGACCGGCGGTTTGATCGGGGCCGCTTTGGGTGTGGTTGTTTTCAACTACCTCAAAAGCCTGGGTCAGGTCGATCTGCTGGTGACGCTTTGTTACGTTGTTTTTCTCGGCGTCATTGGCAGCCTGATGTTCATCGAAAGCCTCAGGGCGCTGCGCAAAGCCAAGAAGGGCGGCACGGCCCCAGCCAAACGCCGACAGCGTGGCTGGGTTCACGCCATGCCCTTCAAAATGCGTTTCCGCACTTCAGGCCTGTATATCTCGGTCATTCCACCGGCTTTGGTTGGTCTGTGCGTTGGGGTTTTGTCCGCGATCATGGGTGTCGGCGGTGGCTTCATCATGGTCCCTGCCATGATCTATTTACTCGGTATGCCGACCAAGGTTGTTGTCGGCACGTCGCTGTTTCAGATCATCTTTGTGACAGCCTTCACCACAATGTTGCACGCCACCACCAACTATACGGTTGATGTTGTTCTGGCGGTCTTGTTGCTGGTAGGCGGCGTCATTGGCGCCCAGATCGGAACCGTGATCGGAGCGCGGATGCCGGCGGAACAATTGCGCGTGTTGCTGGCTGCGCTGGTTCTGGTCGTATGCGGCAAGCTGGCACTTGATCTGCTTCTTGAACCCGCCGAGCTCTACTCGCTTGGCAATGGCGGAGGGCACTGAGGATGCTGCGTTCATTAACTGCCGCCCTATGCTTGTTCTGCACGCCCGCTTTGGCAGCGGAAGAGCAGGTTGTCCTTGGTCTCAGCCAGGACCGGGTTGCCATCACCGCTACATTCGACGGATCGGAACTTCTGATTTTTGGGGCCATCAAACGGGAAACCCCAATCCCTTCCGGCCCACCAGTTGAAGTCATCGTCGCAGTTGCGGGTCCGTCCGAACCTGTCACCGTGCGACGCAAGGAACGCAAACTTGGGATTTGGGTGAACACCGACAGCGTTCTGGTCGACCTTGCACCCAGCTTTTATGCTGTTGCGACCAGCGGGCCCTTCGACGAAATCCTGTCCGACACCGAGGACCTGCGCTACCGGATTTCCATCGAACGCGCGATCCGCTCAGTCGGTGCCGCGATGCACATCCGGGGCGCACAGGACTTTGCAGATGCCGTGATTAGGATTCGTGAGAACGAACACCTTTATTCCATCCGCGAAGAGACCGTGGCAGTGGATGAACAGACCTTGTTCCGTACTTCAATCGACATGCCTGCAGACCTGACGGAAGGCGACTATGCCGCCCGGATATTCCTGACCCGGGGCGGAGAGGTCGTCTCGCAATATGAAGCGATCATTGATGTCCGGAAAGTTGGCCTGGAGCGTTTTTTGTACAATATGTCCCGCCAACAGCCCGTCTGGTACGGCCTGATGTCGCTGGTCATAGCGATTGCGGCAGGCTGGGGAGCCTCAACAGCCTTCCGGCTGTTGCGTGAAAAATAACGGTCAACCTCGGCCGATATAGGGCATGGTCGTGGCCATGACGGTCATGAATTGCACGTTGGCCTCGGGCGGCAGGCTTGCCATATGCAGGACCGAGCGCGCGGCGTCTTCCACAGCCATCGTCGGGTCTGGTGTCTCGCCAGCGGCTTGCGCCGCATCCACAAGGCCTTGCACCATCTGCGTGCGCGCGTTTCCGATGTCGATCTGCCCGCAGGCAATTCCAAAGGGTCGCCCATCCAGCGAAAGGCTGCGCGTCAGCCCTGTAATGGCGTTCTTTGTGGCCGAATAGTGCACCGAATTCGGGCGTGGAACATGCGCGGCTATAGAGCCGTTGTTTATGATCCGCCCGCCTTGCGGGTTTTGGTAGCGCATGAATCTGAAGGCTTCGCGAGCGCACAAGAACATGCCGTTCAGGTTCACGTTGACGCTTTGGTACCAATCGTCCAAAGCGATCTCGTCAATCGTGCCGCCCGGTGCAAATATCCCGGCGTTGTTGAACAGAACATCCAGCCGCCCCGTGCGGTCCACGAAGGACCGGAAAGCCCGTTCGACCGCATCCGGGTCGGTCACATCCGCAGGCAGAACAACAACCGCCTGATGCTCCTTTGCCAGAGTTTCCAGCTTTTCCTTGCCGCGGGCCAAAAGCCCAACCGTCCACCCTTCGGACAAGAACAGCTGGGCTGTTGCACGGCCAATACCTGAACTGGCACCCGTTACGATGATGGATTTCATGTCTCTTCCACTTCCAATGTCAGCGAAGCGGCCGGGATCGCCCGCAAATCGTCCACACGCAGGGGGTGCGTAGGTTTTGACAGGCGATTGCGCACCACCCAGATCAAACGTTCCTGCGCGCGCGTGATCGCGACATATGCCAAACGTTTCCACAATGGCTGACCGGCCTCGGTCCGGCCCATGCGAGCGGCGGCATAGAGATCCGGAGCGAACACCTGAACCGTATCCCATTGGGACCCTTGCGCCTTGTGGATCGTAACGGCCGCCCCGTGCAAAAAAGTCGCCCCCATGCGGGCAGCGTAGGGAATAAAAGGCTCTTCCTCGTCGGGTTTTTCGATCTGAACGATCGAGGCGGCACTGACCTGAGGGTCTTCGGCCCCAATCACATGCAGGCGTGAAAAACCCGGTTTCCGACCGGGCCCGAGATATACGACCTGGGCCCCTTTGATCAGCCCGCGCGCCTCAAGATCCAGCCGTTTCTTGCGATGTTTCATGGGCAACTCAATCCCATCACAAATGAGCGGTTCACCGGCCAGCAGTTCCGTATCCGGCGCACCGTAAACTTGCCTGAAAGCCTGTATCAACCGAATGCGAGTGGCGTTGCGCCAGACAAGAACCGGGCTTCGAGCCATCAAATCCACTTCAACCCGCTGGCCCCAGACAACCCGGTCATCCCGACGAGCGGATTCTTCTACCAGTCGTTCGAAACCCTCGAAGCCCATTGCCGGATCGGCCAGCGCATGCGCAAGATCCAGAATTGGATTGTCCGCATCCTGGCGGTGCACCCGCTGGAGTGTCAGCTTCCTGGGCTCGGGCAAAGCCTCGAACACCATGCTACCGGACTGATTAACCGGAGCCAGCTGAGCCGGATCCCCAAACAACAGAAGGGTCGGGAAAATCTCCTTGAGATCGTCGAACTGACGGTCATCCAGCATCGACGCCTCATCGACCAACCCGATATCCAGCGGCTCATCACGGCGCTTCCACCCTGTGATGAAATCCGATCCCCGCAATCCAGCGGCGGCCAACGCCCCGGGGATCGATTTGTTGTTTTGATAAAAAGCAGCCGCACGATCCAAGGCTTCATCTGTCAAACCTTCGATATTGGGGCGTTCGTCATTGCCGGCCAACCATTCGGCAATACGCTCGTATTCCGGATCATAGACCGGCGTGTACAATATGCGGTGAATCGTGGTCGCAGGCACGCCGCGCAATCGCAGAACGCTTGCAGCCTTGTTCGTCGGCGCCAGGATGGCAAGGCTGCGCTTGTCTTTCGATTTGCGGCTTTCATAATCGCCGGACACGATCTGAACACCCGTCTCTGCCAGTGCCTTGTACAGCTCGGCCAACAGCAGCGTTTTGCCCGAACCTGCTTTGCCGATTACGGCCATCACACCGGATTTTCCTGTGCCCGGCAGTTTCAGAAGGGCATCATCTTCCAGATCAACACCTGCCGATCGCAGCATCTCGGCGATGCTGTCAAACGCGGCGGCCTGATCTTCGGAGAAAGTCACATTCGGCAAAGACATGGCGCGACCCTACAGGGCCGCGCCAGCCATCACCAGATGTGGATTGGCGTTTTCCGGCACTTAAGCGGACAGGGCGAACCGGTGCTGTTTCCTGGGGCCAAATGCGGTCCTGAACCACATCCGCGACAGGTCGCGCGGGATGCCCGCACGCTCGGCCACTCGGTTGCAGTCGCCCGCTGAATAGGGCCACAAGCCGACTGAAATCTGATCGCGCCCGCTGCCCTGGGTTCCCAGAAGCTCTGGCGACGACCCGATCAGGCGATAGATTCTGATCATGCGGGCATCGAATACGCCAGCAATATGAGTCAGGCCGAAGCCTTCCATCATTTCGCCTCCGCTCAGCATGATGGCGCCGGCAGTATGCGGGCTGGCTGTTCGCGACAGGCAGAACCGGGTCACCTCCCAGATCAGAGGGTTGCAAAACGGCTTGCCGCCATTCAGATGGCCAAAAACCTCATTGATCATGACCCGACCTGTTGTGGGCAATACCCGCATCGACCCTCCGTGGCTGCCATCCGGCTCTTCCCAGATGACATAAAGCGGATTGAGATCATCGTATTCGTCCCGCTCTTCCCCTTTCTCGTTGACGTGGACATCCCACCCCAACCGGGTCTTGAACTGATCCGCGCGATCTTTGAACATCCCCTCTGCCAGAATCGGAAATCTGTGTAACTCATCGGCGTATAGATAACGCAACATGACTTGTTCCCCTTGTCGTCCTGTGCAGGAACGAAGGGAGTACAGAGTCGTGGTTAATTTTGCGTTTGGAGGCCGTTCAGCCCTTAAACCACTATTAATCCTCGGCTTAGTGCCGTGGCGATTGCGTGGGTTGTGTTATGAGCGCCTAGTTTCGACCGCGCACTTTCAATGTAAACGCGTAACGTGTGTTCGGAAATCGTCAGGGAATGGGCCACTTGGGCCCGGCTGTACCCCAACGCCAAAAGTGTGATCGCGTCTATTTCCCTTGGTGACAAGCTGCGTGGGCAGTCCGGTTGCCTGTCTTTTTCAAACTCCAGCGCCTTGCGATTTATGTAATGCGCAACAAGAATCAAATCACGCCCGTAAGTCGAGATAAAGCTTTTCCAGGTTGGATCATCACAACTGTGGTTGACCGTAAACAGGGCGAACTGACCATTTGGGCCCCGAATTGGGATGGAATACCCCTGATTCCCAACGCCATGGTTTTGCGCATCCAGAAGGAAGGATTTTGCCACTTTGCTGGACCAATCCAGCGACTTCCAGTCAACCGGGTGAAATCGCTGGAAACACCCCAAGATGACGGGGTCGATGCGGTGATAGTTTTTTTCTCTGTAGCGCTCATCCCAGGCGTCTGAATAGGTGGTGTAGCCGTATTGATCTCCGGCACCGTCAACCCAGTGATACGTCAGGTGCTCGACCTTCAATGCGTCCCGCAGACGCTCAGCTACTGCGCTGAGTTCTTCAAGCGTGTTGGTGTTTTCCAAATCCTGCAGGATCTGACTCAAATCGACCTTTGTTGCCATCCGCGGGCGCCCGTGCCTCGTTCTTCAAGGACGCAATCTCGGCCGCCGCGATCAGTCTTGTGTCATCAAGCTGCTCTGCAAGCGCGCTCAACCCATTCGCAACGGCGAAAGCATTGAGGTCCGACAATACGTCCAATATCCACTCATTTTGCGCCATCAGGGTCTCTCTGAAACAGTTAACGAAGGGTTAACACAACCATAACATGTATGATCTTTTTTGGCCTATTCACCGGTTTCTACTCCCCAAAAATAGCGATGGAAAAAAACACAAGCATTTGAAAGTTCATCAAAGGGCTCAACAACGCAAAACACCCGCGAACCGAAAAGGCGATTCGCGGGTGTTTTTTGTCTACAACCCTTACGGGCGATCACCCTGCGTCCAGGACTTCCTCGAGAGTGCGCAGACCGGTGCGGGGCGCCTGCACGAGAACGGACATGTTGCCCGGCTTGTGCTCGTTCCGAAGCATTTTCATGTGCGCCTCCGGCAGGTCGTTCCATGCGAACACCTCGGACATGCAGGGGTCCAGACGACGTTCTACCATCAGCTTGTTCGCAGCTGCCGCCTGTTTCAGGTGGGCAAAGTGTGAGCCCTGCAAACGCTTCTGGTGCATCCACATGTAGCGTACGTCAAACGTGCAGTTGAAACCTGAGGTGCCGGCGCAAATCACGACCATACCGCCTTTTTTGACCACGAAGGTCGACACAGGGAAAGTGCTTTCGCCTGGGTGCTCGAACACCATATCAACATTGTTGCCCTTGCCGGTTATGTCCCAGATCGCCTTGCCGAACTTGCGGGCCTCTTTGAACCACTCGGCGTATTCCGGCGTATTGACTGTGGGCAGCTGACCCCAGCAGTTGAAGTCCCGTCGGTTCAGAACACCCTTGGCCCCCAGACCCATAACAAAATCACGTTTGCTTTCGTCCGAGATCACTCCGATCGCATTCGCGCCTGCGGTATTGATCAACTGAATCGCATAAGAGCCCAAGCCACCCGACGCGCCCCAGACCAGGACGTTCTGACCCGGTTTCAGATCGTGCGGCTCGTGGCCAAACAGCATCCGGTACGCGGTTGCCAGCGTCAGGGTGTAGCACGCCGCTTCTTCCCATGTCAGATGCTTGGGGCGCGGCATAAGCTGCTGTGCCTGCACGCGGGTGAACTGGCTGAAAGAGCCATCAGGTGTTTCATAACCCCAAATCCGCTGGCTGGGCGAATACATCGGATCGCCGCCGTTGCATTCCTCATCGTCGCCATCGTCCTGGTTGCAGTGGATCACGACCTCATCGCCGACTTTCCAGCGCTTTACCTTGTCACCAACGGCCCAAACGATGCCCGACGCATCCGAACCGGCAATGTGGTAAGGTGCCTTGTGACCATCAAACGGGCTGATCGGCTGCCCCAGAGCAGCCCAGACGCCGTTATAGTTGACCCCAGCGGCCATAACCAGAACCAGAACTTCGGTGCTGTCCAAGGCCGGAACATCGACAACTTCCTGCTGCATGGCCGTGTTCGGCTCGCCATGACGTTCCTTACGGATGGCCCAAGCATACATTTGCTTTGGGACATATCCCATGGGTGGGATTTCACCCATTTCATACAAATCTTTTTCGGGTGCCTCGTACGACGCGATACCACTTTCGGTGTCCAAAGCCATGCTGGCCTCCTCTTTTCAGTACCTTTGCCGCGACGCAGAATCGCGCGCTTCACAGAATGAAATATTGGCCGTTGCGAAATATTGCAACTGTTTTTGGTTCCACTTTGAAATTTTATGACCCAGCGGTTGCAGAAAATTATTTCGCGGATGCAGAAATATCGCTCCCCGAACCAGCTGGAACGGATGCTGCATAATAGTCCAGAAGATCGCTTCGCTGACCTGATACCGTCAGCATGTTCCCCTGTCGGCTCAGAATCCGGCGTTCAACCAATTGATCCAAAGCACTTGATATGGCCTGCGAATTGTCCACTGTCTGCGGGTCATCGCGTTCCATCATCTGTTGGATACGTGACAGCACGTCTTCTTCGGGCATTGGCCCGTTATCGCGCACCAGCAAACAGGCCGCTGGTGCCGGCACCAGCGGAATAGCATGCTGGATACGCTGCATCAGCGCCCGAGCCAAATCAGTCATCATGTCGTCGCTGCCCTCAGCCCGGAAGTCCTTCAGAGAGATCGGCCTCCCGTACCGGACGGACGCCAGACCGAACCGCTTGTATCGGCCGATCAACCGACGCCAAAACTGTTTCAATATCCAGCGCGTGATGACGCCGATCCGCGCGCGAAATCGCCGCTCTGTGCCAAGCGCCGCCCGGGTCAGGATAGTGTCTTCCAACACACGGTCGTAATTCAGTGCCACCGGAACAAACACTACATCACGTCCCTGTGGCGCTGCTCCATCCATAATATATTTGAGCAGCCCAAGCTTTGGGCGGGCAATGGCCCCGGTCAGGCTCAGACCGCCTTCTGGAAACATGGCTTGGGTCACGCCGGCCTCGGTTGCGTGGCGCACATAAGTGGACAGAACCTGACGATAGAGCTCGTTGCCGGACTTGCGCCGGATGAAGTAAGCCCCCATCGCCCGAATCAATCGGCTCAGCGGCCAGACCCGCGCCCACTCTCCTACTGCATAGGACAAAGCAGAGTGATGGGCGGCAAGATACGTGACCAATACGTAATCCATGTTGCTCCGGTGGTTCATGACAAAGACAATGGTTGCTTCAGGGTCGATGGTCTTGACGTTTTCTTCGTCTTGATTGCTAAGCCGCACCTCGTAGAATGTGTTGCTCAGCAGCCGGGCCAGTCGAATCGCAAAGCTGAAATAGGCGAAGGCCGAAAAGGATGGCACGATCTCACGGGCATAGCGGCGCGCCTGCTCCGAGGCGACAGCCTCGGGCATACCAGTTTCGCGGGCATGTTGCTGAACCGCCTGACCGACCTGCGGATCATAAATCAATCGCTGAATCATGTCATGTCGACGCGCCAGCTTGAAGGGCTGGATCGGGCGTTGAAGGCGCTGGTTCAGACGTGCCACCGCGCGCTCCAGCCTCCGGCGGAAAAACCAGCGGACAGACGGGAACAGGAAATGCGATGCGAAAGTGACCATGGCAAAGACCACGATCAGCACGAAAAGCCAAAGCGGAAGTTCCACGGTTTGCGTCATGGCTGCACATTGCCACCAATCACACTGACCCACAATCTGAACAATTGCGACATGCCGCAACGCAGCGAATTGACATATCCCGAAAATTGCGCTTTAGAACCTCAAGACGTAATTTTATTGCCCACTGAAACGCGAGGCCCCGCAATGACGCAGACGCAGAAAGATCGCCCCTGGCTCATCCGAACCTATGCTGGTCATTCCACGGCCAAAGCCTCGAACGCGCTCTATCGGGGAAACCTTGCGAAAGGCCAAACCGGTCTCTCCGTTGCCTTCGATCTGCCGACACAAACAGGCTATGACAGCGACCACACTTTGGCGCGCGGTGAAGTCGGCAAGGTGGGTGTACCAGTCTGCCATCTGGGTGACATGCGAGTTCTGTTCGACCAGATACCCTTGGAACAGATGAACACCTCAATGACCATCAATGCCACTGCCCCATGGCTTTTGGCGCTGTATATCGCCGTCGCGGAAGAGCAAGGCGCGGATGTGTCGAAACTGCAGGGCACAGTTCAAAACGACCTCATAAAGGAATACCTGAGCCGCGGCACTTATGTTTGCCCGCCAAAGCCGTCACTTAAGATGATCGCGGACGTGGCCGAGTATTGCTACACCAATGCTCCGAAATGGAACCCGATGAACGTGTGCTCGTATCACCTGCAAGAGGCGGGTGCGACGCCAGAGCAGGAACTGGCCTATGCGCTGGCCACGGCCATCGCCGTTCTGGACGAATTGCGCCCACGAGTACCTGCCGAGGATTTCCCCGCACTCTGCGGCCGCATTTCCTTTTTTGTGAATGCTGGTATCCGCTTTGTCACCGAAATGTGCAAAATGCGCGCGTTCGTTGATCTTTGGGATGAAATACTGCAACAGCGTTATGGCGTAGAGAATCCGAAATTCCGTCGATTCCGCTATGGCGTGCAGGTGAACTCTCTGGGGCTGACCGAGCAACAGCCTGAAAACAACGTCTACCGCATCCTGATCGAGATGTTGGCCGTAACCCTTTCGAAGAATGCACGCGCCCGTGCGGTGCAGTTGCCCGCCTGGAACGAGGCGCTTGGCCTGCCGCGCCCATGGGACCAGCAGTGGTCGATGCGGATGCAGCAGATTCTGGCCTATGAGACCGACCTACTGGAATACGATGACCTGTTCGATGGCAACCCCGCTGTCGATGCCAAGGTGCAAGAGCTGAAAGAAGGCGCGCGGGCCGAATTGGCCAACCTGGATTCGATGGGCGGTGCGGTCGCTTCGATCGAATACATGAAGTCCCGACTGGTGGATTCCAACGCTGAACGCCTGAACCGGATCGAGCGCAACGAAACCGTTGTTGTCGGTGTGAACAAATGGATCGAAGGCGAGGCATCGCCCCTGCAAACCGAAGACGGTGGCATCATGGTTGTTGATCCTGCTGTGGAACAAGAACAGATCGACCGCCTGAATACGTGGCGCACAGAGCGGGACGAAGCGGCCGTAGCGGCCACCCTGGCTGCGCTGCGCGAAGCAGCACGGACCGGGGCAAACATCATGGAACCCTCCATCGCCGCCGCAAAGGCAGGCGTGACAACGGGCGAATGGGCCGAAGAGATGCGAAAGGTATACGGAACCTATCGCGGCCCAACCGGCGTTTCGGGGTCCGTTTCGAACAAGACCGAAGGGCTGGACGACCTGCGTGCCGCCGTTGATGCCGTCAGCGACAAGCTGGGCCGCCGCCTGAAGTTTCTGGTAGGCAAACCCGGACTGGACGGCCATTCCAACGGTGCCGAACAGATCGCCTTCCGTGCCCGCGATTGCGGTATGGACATCAGCTATGAAGGCATTCGCCTGACACCCGAAGAAATCGTTGCGGCCGCCCGCGAAGATGACGCGCATGTCATTGGATTGTCGATCCTGTCCGGTAGCCACCTGCCGCTGGTCAAAGACGTCATGGAACGTCTACGACAGGCGGAGTTGTCTCATATCCCAGTCGTAGTTGGTGGCATTATTCCGGACGAAGATGCCGAAAAACTGAAAACCATGGGTGTTGCCAAGGTCTACACCCCGAAAAACTTCGAACTCAATTCGATAATGGGCGATATTGTTACTCTGGTAGATCCTAAGAACCTCGCAGCAGAGTAATTAAGGTTAAAGGCACTTTTTCTCCTGTTTCAGTCCCTGAAATATTCGGGATGGAATAAGCTGATTTTTGGAATTACGGTGCGCGCTCATGTGCACCGTAATTATTATCTAATGGAGAAGACTGATGGGGATCAATCTTGAGCAAATGTCACGTAAAGACCTTTTGGCTCTGCGTGATGACGTTGAAAAAGCTTTGATAAAGGCAGAAAAGCGCGAACGTCAGGAAGCATTGAAAGCCGCAGAAAAGGCCGCGGCAGAATTTGGCTTCTCTTTGTCTGAACTGTCCGGAGAAGCACCGCGCAGTTTAAAGCCAACAAAAACAAAGGCAAAATACCGCAATCCGGAAAACCCCGATCAAACCTGGACCGGCCGCGGCCGCAAACCTCAATGGGTGCATGACGCGCTGACGGCAGGAGCAGATATTTCGGAATTGGAAATTTAATCTGAGTGTTTTGGAAAAATGACAATTCACATTGGCGCCGAAAAAGGCGAAATAGCTGAAACCGTTCTTTTGCCTGGTGATCCGTACCGGGCAAAATGGGCAGCCGAGACGTTTTTGGTCGATGTTAAACAGGTCAATAACGTTCGAGGAATGCTTGGCTTTACAGGAAACTGGAAGGGAAATCCCGTAACAATACAGGGAAGTGGCATGGGAATGCCGTCTCTTTCAATTTACGTGAACGAGTTGATCCGCGATTACGATGCAAAAACCCTGATCCGCATTGGCTCGTGCGGGGGGATGCAGGACAGCGTCAAAATTCGTGACGTTATTCTGGCCATGACATCAACCACGCTGAGCACACCGTCGCGCGGCATCATGAAAGAGCTCAACTTTGCGCCCTGCGCCGATTGGGAGCTGCTGCAAGCTGCCGCCACAGCGGCTGCCGCCAAAGGAACGCCAACCCATGTTGGTGGAATTTACTCGTCAGATGTCTTTTATGACGAGCGTCCGGATCTCAACGAACAAATGGTGCGTCACGGCATTCTGGGGGTCGAGATGGAAGCAGCCGAACTGTATATTCTGGCCGCGCGTCATAAGTGCAGGGCGTTGGCTGTACTTACGATTTCGGATCACTTGTTGACCGGAGAGGCTCTGCCATCCTCAGAACGTGAAAGCAGCTTTGGCGATATGGTCGAGATCGCACTTCAGGCCGCATTCCCGAACAGCTGACAAAGCGCAGGTACCGAATATTGGTGCCTGCCGATCCTAACGCCCGTGCGAGCGATCATAACCGTTGCTCGCGGGGCTTCCCCACCCCTCCAAATCGCCTCTAGCCGGCGCAAAAACCTCGACCAGCAAGGGGTAGCACGCAGCTGTGTCCGAGGAATGCTCGGATGAACAATCCCCACCCGGACAGGCGCTGAGATTGCCCAGCAGATCAATCTCGGCAAAGAACTCCAGAAAATCTCCGGGACGTACGGGTGAGGCTTTCATGAAGTACTGACCAGTGTCGCGGGTGAAACCAGTGCACATGAAGACATTCAGAACGTCGTGCACCGCAGGCTCGGCTTCGATCAGCGGAATATTGAAGTGATCCGCAAGCGCGCGGGTCAGGTTGGAGTGGCAGCAATGGTGGTATTGCGTGCCGGACAAAAGGTTGCCCGTGTACGGATCGCATCGCGTGCCGATGACGTCATGAACCGACCCCCCATAGGTATCGATCCCGTACCACTCCAGCGTATCCGCAATAATCGTGGCCATCGGGCGCAGATGAGGGAAACTGGACCACATCCGCTCTCCGGTGGTCAGATGCGTGCCATGCAGCGCTCGGGTTTTTCCGGAATAGAAGCGTTCCGACAAGTCGTTTAGGTTCCAGACGTTCAGATCGCCAACCTGCGGCCCTTCGACGGAAGTGATGCGAAAGAAATGGCCGGCAGGCACTTCAAAACAACGCGCATCACGTGGCGGCACCAGCACTTCGCCCGTTTTGCTTGCACGTTCGCGAAGGGACCTCATCCAGCGCACATCGGGTCGCGGCAATGCCTCGTTCGGGTAACAGATGACAGGGGCCACCGCGCGACGGGATTCGGCATCTTCGGGAGGATGGATAGTGTTTTCTGAAACGGTCATGCCGGGCAGAGTGGCGCATTATTCAGCCCGCGAAAAGCACAATCTTTCAGGGATCACGCGCCCTCAAACACCGCAAAGGTTGGTCCAGTGCAGTGATTTCGGCACCGCAGAAGCTGCACCGCCAGATGCCGTGTCTCTTGTCCTGCCGCCACCTACACTCACGTGTCAGCACGGAATGGCGCGAGCGCCAGAGGAAATAGGCAAACACGCCGGCCACCAGAAGAAGCAGAAGAACAGGCATCCCTCTGCTTTGCCGATAAACCGTCAGTTTTCAAGTCTTGCCGCCCGTATCAGGCTGCGTTTGCGTATTCGAACAGCTCTGGTTCCTTGTCAGCCTTGGCAGGTTCGGGCGTGTAATAGGCCCATGCCTGTTCAAGCAGGTCCAGCGCTTCTTGGGCGTCGGTTTTCTGTTTGAATGTGTCTTTGCTCATTGGAGTGATCCTGATTAAAGCTCATCACTCCTCCCTGCCCAAAAAAATATAGCAATGCAGCCGGGGCTGCATCGCCTAATTTTGCAAGATGGACATGCGAAAATCGCAAATCGCGCCCGTGATTAAACCGCGCGCTCAACCATCATCTTCTTAATCTCGGCAATCGCCTTGGCCGGGTTCAGACCTTTCGGACAGGTCTTGGCGCAGTTCATGATTGTGTGACAGCGGTAGAGCTTGAACGGATCTTCCAGCTCATCCAGACGTTCACCCGTCGCCTCATCCCGGCTGTCGATGATCCAGCGATAGGCGTGCAGCAAGGCCGCGGGGCCAAGGTAGCGATCGCCGTTCCACCAGTAGCTGGGGCATGAAGTCGAGCAGCTGGCGCACATCACACATTCATAAAGACCGTCCAGCTTCTTGCGGTCTTCGATGGACTGCTTCCATTCCTTCGCAGGGCGATTGGTCTTGGTTTCCAGCCATGGCATGATGGACGCATGCTGGGCATAGAAATGGGTCAGATCAGGGATCAGGTCCTTGACCACCGGCATGTGCGGCAACGGGTAGATTTTCACGTCGCCCTTGATCTCATCCATGCCATAGATACAGGCCAGCGTGTTGATCCCATCGATATTCATCGCGCAGGATCCACAGATGCCTTCGCGGCAAGACCGGCGGAACGTCAAGGTCGGATCAATCTCGTTTTTGATCTTGATCAGCGCGTCCAGAACCATCGGACCGCACGTATCCATATCAACGAAATACGTATCGACACGCGGGTTCTGCCCGTCATCGGGGTTCCAACGATAGATCTGGAACTTGCGCACGTTCGTGGCGCCGTCCGGCTTTGGCCAGGTCTTGCCGGTGATAATCCGGGAATTCTTGGGCAGGGTCAGTTGAACCATGTCAATTCTCCATTCAGCACAAGGCCGCCTTTCAGCCTGTCCGGGCGCGGTCAGACGCCCCTCGGTTATAATGCCCCCAATGGGCGATGTTCACGTCGAAATCCGGAGAGAGCAAATCCGCAAGGTTTTGCGGATCGTCCTGATCGATATCAAAACGCAGAAAGCGTGGGTTGTCGTCGAAGAAAGCTTCGACCTCGGAATGGTGCACATCGTACATATGTGCCCAACCCCGTTTCACCTCATCGGCCGTTTGGCCATTGGCCTTGCAGCATCGCTCAAGGTACCTACCGCCGGAATGATTGGCACGGGATGCGATCCAGTCATCGCGATTGCGTGTGTTCAGCAAGAAAAAGGCGTCCGGGTAAGCCGCGTGCAGCTCTCGAAAGAACCTGGCGCCGTCCAGCATGAAACGCGAATTGACAAAGGCGATATCGGTGAAGGCCCGGATTGCCCCGAACCCATCCAGTGGCCTGCGGCCCATGGCAATGTTTGTAACCATTCGAAGGGCAAGGTTTTTTCCCTGATCATCTTCCCAATGCACCGAAGGGATCCCACTGTTCTGAAACAGCTTGTGAAACGAGGTCGTCGCACATCGGTTCAAGCCGATCAGGATTATCTTGGGATCGCTTTGCCCGGATTGGAGCTTCTCGACTGTCATTGAGAGCACCAGCAAAACATACGCCGCCGTCCGCCTGGGGTCTCAGCACTACATGCGCTTTTTTGAACGTCCTTCCGGCATTTGAAAGGACCAAAAGCGGTAGGCTTGGCTTCCCGGGTCGATATGGTGCTTGTGCCAGTCACTCGTTCATCTCCGCTCGAACACTTTGAACGCGGCAAAGCTGTTCTTTGAGGCATGAGCATGCCCTTTGACGGCAAACGGGTTTTCTTCTTCACAATAGAGTTGCCAGCCGGGCATGAAGTCTTCAATCCAGGCGGAATACGGGCGATGGCGAACATGTTGATTGGAAGGGTTCTGGTCAAAATCCGACGAATAGATACAGACAAAACGCTTTGCCAGTCCGAACAGCCGCCGCATGTAGTTTTCGAAAACGCTGTCTTCTGTCAGATGATAAATTACATCCAGCGAAAGAGATACGTCATGCGGCTCAACCTCAGAATCAGCGTTTTTGAACACCCAATTGGGCCGGGATCGAAAAACTTCATTGCAGCGCCGAACGCAAAGGTCAGAGACATCCAAACCGGTATATTTCGGGATATCAAACAATTGCGCCTGATTTCCGTCGCCCGACCCCAATTCCACAACCGATTCCAGGCCTTCCATCTCGACCATCGTGTTGATGAAATTCGCTTTGTAAACAGCAAGACGCCCGTAAGACCCCGCACCCGAGGTCTTGCCGCGCTCATATCGGCGTTGCCAATAATCAGTCGAAGAAAACTCAGCCATCTCGCCCCTATTCCTGACCAGCCCTTAGAACGTCCGCGCCTTCGGCGCGATTTTCTGCAGGCTGATACCGCCTTGGTCTTCGGTCGTCAGTGGATCAACGATGACCGGACGGTAGCTGAGCTCAACCTTGTTGCCCTCAACCCGGCTGACCGTATGAACGCGCCAGTTTTCGTCATCACGCTCGCTGAAGTCCTCATGCGCATGGGCCCCTCGGGATTCCTTGCGGGCCTCGGCGCCGACGATGGTGGCAAGCGCGTTTGGCATCAGGTTGGTCAGTTCAAGGGTTTCCATCAGATCGCTGTTCCAGACCAATGAACGGTCTGTGACTTTCAGGTCGTCCATCTTTGCGGCAATCGCTGTCATCTTCTCGAAGCCTTCGGCCATGGTCTTGGCGGTTCGGAACACGGCCGCGTCCGCCTGCATGGTCTTTTGCATCTCAAGTCGCAGATCAGCGGTTGGGATTGAACCGCTGGCATTACGCACAGCATCAAAACGGTCAAACGCCTTGTCTACCGACGCCTGGTTCAGAACCGGGTTCGCGGCTTCGGCGTCGACAACCTTGCCAGCCCGGATCGCTGCCGCCCGGCCAAAGACCACAAGGTCAATCAACGAGTTCGACCCCAGTCGGTTCGCCCCGTGGACCGAGGCACAGCCGGCTTCGCCAACGGCCATCAATCCAGGAACAATCGCCGTCGGGTCATCAGTGGTCGGGTTCAGAACCTCACCCCAATAGTTCGTGGGGATACCGCCCATGTTGTAATGCACGGTGGGCAGAACCGGTATCGGTTCCTTGGTAACATCCACACCCGCAAAAATCTTGGCGCTTTCCGAGATGCCAGGCAGGCGTTCCGCCAGAGCCTCGGCAGGCAAGTGGCTGAGGTTCAGGTGAATGTGATCCCCTTCGGCCCCTACGCCCCGTCCCTCGCGGATTTCCAAGGTCATCGAGCGCGAAACGTAGTCGCGCGGTGCGAGATCCTTGTACTGGGGCGCATAGCGCTCCATGAACCGTTCACCTTCCGAGTTTGTCAGGTAACCGCCTTCGCCGCGCGCACCTTCGGTGATCAGGCAGCCGGACCCATAGATGCCGGTTGGGTGGAACTGAACGAACTCCATATCCTGCAAGGCCAGCCCTGCTCGGGCCACCATGCCACCACCATCGCCGGTGCAGGTGTGGGCCGAGGTCGCGCTGAAATAGGCACGGCCATAGCCGCCGGTCGCCAGAACCACCATCTTGGCGTTGAAGACATGCATGGTGCCGTCGTCCAGTTTCCAGCAGACGACCCCCTGACACTGGCCGTCCTCGGACATGATCAGGTCGATGGCGAAATATTCGATATAGAACTCGGCGTTATTCTTGAGCGACTGCCCGTACAGAGTATGCAAAATCGCGTGGCCGGTCCGGTCGGCGGCCGCACAGGTGCGCTGTACCGCAGGACCCTCTCCGAATTCAGTGGTGTGCCCACCGAAGGGGCGCTGATAAATCTTGCCCTCTTCCGTCCGGCTGAACGGAACGCCATAGTGCTCCAGCTCGTAGACTGCCTTGGGTGCCTCCCGCGCGAGATACTCCATCGCGTCGGTATCGCCCAACCAGTCCGAGCCCTTGACGGTGTCGTACATGTGCCACTGCCAATGGTCGGGGCCCATGTTTGACAGCGACGCGGCAATGCCACCCTGTGCGGCCACGGTATGGGAACGGGTCGGGAAAACTTTGGTTACGCAAGCCGTGCGCAGACCTTGTTCTGCCATACCCAATGTCGCCCGCAGACCGGCCCCACCGGCGCCGACAACGACCACGTCATATTCATGCGTTTCGTATTCGTATGCAGCCATTTCTTTCAGCTCCGGGAATTAAAGGGCAATGCGCGCGATGGCGAAGATGCCGGCCGCAGCCGCACCATAGGACAGGCAGGTGACCAAGATGATCAGGACCTTTTCAAGCGTGCCGTGAACATAGTCCTCAAGCATCACCTGCGCACCGTCTGCGAAGTGTTTGAAGCCAACCGCCAGCGTCAGTGCTGCCACGATGGCTGGGAAAGGCCGCGAGTAATACTCAAGTACCACATCGAACGGCTGGCCCAGAACCGGGCCAAACGTGAAGACAAACAATGGCACAAGTATCAGCAGAGCCACCGAGCTGACTTTCATCGCCCAGAAATGGGCTGTGCCTGATTTCGCCGAGCCAAGGCCAGCGGCGCGCTTACGGTCGGTCAGATAACGCATGTCAGGCCTCCAATCACGCGACGATGACAAGGGTCAGAAGGGTCAGAACGACCGATCCGATGACAACCGCCCAGCCCAGCTTTGTCGCTGTGGGAAGGTCCAGACCAACCGCATTGTCCCAGATCAGGTGCCGAACACCGGCCAGCGTGTGATACCAAAGACCCCAAACAGACAGTGCCATCACCAGATCCCCAAGCATCGAGGTTATTACGCCGTTTGCCATGGCGAAAGCCTCGGGCGAAGTCGCTGCGGCCAGAAACCACCAGACAATCAACAACGCGGCCAGTAGAAGCGCGTTGCCAGTGATGCGTGTCAGGATGGATGTGATCGACGTTAGCTGCGGACGATAGATCGACAGATGCGGCGAAAGTGGGCGGTTGCCCCGATTTACATCGGCCATGGCGGCTCCTTTTCGGTTGGCTACCGAACGTTTTACTGGTTTTTGCGACACTGTCACGTGCTGCGGGTGCAAAAACCACTAAATTCAGTGCAAATTTACGGATAATTCAGGTATGTGATCACACAAAATATTCTCGTGATCACATATTACATTCTGCTTCATCAATGTTAGCGATTTCAAGGCCAAAGCGATGTGATCACGAATCTCTCAGCCTGTCACTTAAGGCCAGCCGTTTGCTGCGTCACTTCGCGCAGCAGTTTTTTGCGAATTCTATCCGGGTAGTCGGCGAACCCGGAGGCCGAAACGACAAAAGCACCTTCGCCCACAATGACATTCTCAAAGAAATATGCCGTCAGATCCGGTTCACTCTCTTCGATCGCCAACGCATTTACGACAATGCCGCGGTTCCGCAGAGCGGCATGAACCTGCGTTGGTTCGACCCCTTCATTGGATACGCCGTCCCCCGACAGATCGATCAGACGTCGTTTGCAATCTGAAACGGCATCAAAAGCATCCAGAGTCGTGTGCAACGCCTCACCTATCGCCGTCGAGAAATTCCGCCAGATGCGTGGATCTGCGGCAACCTGATCGGCAAAACGATCCAGTGAAGAGAAACTGTCGATACGGGTCCAGGGGATCGTGACCTGCTGACGCGATGACCCGGTCCATTGCACCAGCATCAACTGCGCCTGACCACGAACCAAAGCCTCGGACACGACCGGGTCGCGCAGACCGGCGGCCAACCCGTCCATCTGTATGCGGTACTCGTTGCTGTCGACCGAGCCGGAAACGTCCACCGCCAGGGCCAATGCCAGATCGCAGGCCTGAGCCGACGGGGCCAGACAAATACTGGCTAGTATCGCGCGCAGAAGATGCATGGTGCAAGCCTAGCACGGCTTGCACGCGAATGGTTCACATAACCGTCAGCTCTCCTATTGCGGCATGAGCGCCCAATAATCGAGGTCCAGAAGCACATCGGGCAAATACCGCCCCTCGTCGGTCTTCAACTCAAATGGAACACCGCCCTTGGTCGCCACCATGCGCAGACGGATCGCACCCACGCCGGGAACACCGGTTTCCGCTTTATCCAGTACTTCGGACCAGGCCTTGATCGTGTCGCCCGCGAAACAGGGGTTGGCATGTGCGCCACCATTCAGGCCAACAATCATCTGCGCGTTCGCAAGTCCATTGAACGACAAGGTCCGCGCCATCGAGATCACGTGCCCACCATAGATCAACCTGCCTTCCGGGCGGAACGTCAGGTCGAAATGCACCTTGGCGGTGTTCTGCCACAATCGCGTGGCCAGCATATGTTCGGCCTCTTCCACGGTGACGCCGTCCACGTGGTCGATTTTCTCACCGATTTCATAATCGCCCCAACGATGCGCTTCACCGGCCAAAGCGAAGTCGTAATTCGAGAAATCGAGGCCTTCAGGCACGATCAGATCCTGAGCGGTCAGCGCTTGCTTCAATTCGGGAATAACCGTTTCGGGCGCTGGCGCATCCACGTTTGCTTTGCGCACCATGACCCAACGGACATATTCGATGACCACTTCGTCCAATTGGTTCAATCCACGGGTACGGACCCAAACCACACCCGTTTTCCCGTTGGAGTTCTGCTTGAGCCCGATCACCTCGGACACGGATCGCAGAGTATCACCGGCATAGACAGGCTTCAGCCATCGGCCTTCGCCGTAGCCAAGGTTAGCAACCGCGTTCAGCGAGACATCCGGTACTGTCTTACCGAACACCAGATGAAACGCGGCCAGATCATCAAGCGGACTTTCCGGTAAACCACAATGCCGGGCAAATTCGTCCGAGGAATAAAGAGCGTGGCGTGCGGGATAAAGCGCGTGATACAAACCGCGTTCGCCCTCGGTCACTGTGCGTGGCACAGCGTGTTGCAGTACCTGCCCTACGGAATAATCCTCGAAATATCGGCCCGGATTTGTTTTTACCATTACTGCTGTCCCAGTTTCATGTCGGGGGAATAATCGGGCACGACCTCTTTGGTCACGGCCTGCGCACAGCGCATCTTGTTGGTGGACGGATCGAACGTATAGGACGGGTCGCCATACAACTCCCATCCCTTTGCCAGCGCATCCGACACCTTGTGACAGAAGGCTGACGTGTCCTCTTCGGTCAACAAACGATAGAGTTTCGCCATGGGGTCAGGTCCTCATGAGCCGAACGGAGACGGACCGACCAGGCCGTGGATATATCCGATAATCCCCAGCAGCACGATCGACGCCACAAAGAACATCGCATCCTTGCCGTAAGTCCCGGGTTCACCCGGCGCCCAGTCAGGTTCGGACTTGTTGATTACAATGACTTCGACCACAGCCCATGCCAGAAGACCGCCGAACAGGATGATCGAAGCCAGATCTCCGTTCACCAGCAAATGCGCAAAGGCCCACAGCTTGAACCCGCCGAGCATCGGATGGCGAAACTTGTTCAGCACCCGACCTTTGGTACCTGCAGGGCTCATCATGTAGATTGCGATAAGAACCAACAGATTATTGACGTGAATCAGGAAGGTCGGCGGCGCCCAGACATAGATGAAGTCGGTCATACGATAGCCGAACACCATCAGCAGGATCGACGCGACCAGTGCCAGAGCAACTGCCCCTTTGCCCCCGTCGCCCATTGCGGCGCGGCGTTCGGGTGCCACACGTTTGAATAGATGAGCTGCCCACCACAACGCGACGCCCAAGATCAGAAGAAAAAAGCCCATGCTGGCTTACCCCGCTTGCAAAGCTGATATTGCCTCTGCTTTTGCCAGAATTTCGCGGGCAGTTACAACGTGCAGATTTTCAACAATCTTGCCATCCACGACAGCAACACCCTGCCCTTGCGCTTCGGTCTCTTCAAATGCCGAGATTTGACGGCGGGCCAGGTCGATCTCATCATCCGATGGCGCAAAGGCTTTATTGGCCACATCGACCTGGGCCGGATGGATCAGCGTTTTGCCATCAAAGCCCATGTCTCGGCCTTGTGCACACTCATCGGCCAGACCCTCGGCATCCTTGAAAGCATTGTACACGCCATCGACGATGATCAACCCCTCGGCTTTGGCAGCCAACAGGCACAGACCCAGCGAAGTCATCATCGGCAAGCGATCAGGACGGAAGCGGGTTTGCAGCTCTTTGGCCAGATCGTTCGTGCCCATCACGAACCCGGCCATCAGCGGATGCGCAGCGATTTCCGCCGCGTTGAGCATTCCGCGCGGTGTTTCCATCATGGCCCAGATCGGCAATTCTCCGGTGATCGCCGCCAATGCATCTACGTCGGTCGCCGAATTCACCTTGGGCAACAGAACAACGTCGGCATCCATGTCGCGCACCGCCTCGGCGTCGGCACGCCCCCATTCGGTGTCCAGCCCATTGATCCGGACGATCTTGACCCGTGCGCCATAGCCCCCATCGGACAGGGCGCCTTTCAGCGTTTCGCGCGCGTTTTCTTTTTCGTCCGCTGCAACTGCATCCTCCAGATCAAAGATGATCGCATCCACGGGCAGAGTGCGGGCCTTTTCCAGGGCTCTATCCTTCGAGCCAGGGATGTACAGAACTGAACGATAGGGGCGCTGACGAGGATCCATGGACCACTCCCATTGAAATAAAGTTGCGCGGAATGGGGCATTTTTTGCAGTAAAGTTCAAGCATAAAATCGCCGCACTGCAGCAAGCCCGACGCAACGTGCGTTCCCTTAACTGGATTTCGTCCCTTGCCATCCACCCTGATCGGCAGATGGAACCGAAAAAGGGTACGGGATGCAAAAGACGGTGTTCAAGATGACAATGGGGCTTGGAATCATGGTTCTGGCCGCGCAGCACGTGCACGCTCAGGGTCAAAACTGTGCGCCTCGAGAAGATGTGCTGGAACGGTTGCTCGAGGCCTATGGTGAAACGCGCAGAGGTTTGGGGTTGGCCCGGAAAGGCGCAGTAGTGGAGCTTTTTGCCTCGAACGAAAGCGGCAGCTGGACCATCACGGTGACCATGCCCAACGGGATCACCTGCCTTGTGGCTTCGGGTCAGTCTTTTGAAGATGTCGCCGAGGCGCTGCCCCCCAATGCCTGATCAGGTAAACGAGTCCCAGATCAGCTTGCTGCCGGTAAGTGTCAGCAGCACATAGGCGAGCCCAAAGAACAGGCGTTCGGACAACATGAAATGTGCCCGGACGCCCAGCCATGCCCCCAAGATCGCAAAGGGTGTCAGCAACAAGCCCGCCCACAACGTCTGCCATGTGAACATGCCCAGATAAGCGTAGGGTACAAATTTCGCGATATTGATCACCCAGAAAACCAATACTGTGCTGGCCTGAAACTCGGTTTTGGTCAGCCGTTGAGACAAAAGATAGACAGCCGCCGGGGGGCCGCCGGCGTGGCTGACGAAGCTTGTGAAACCCGCGACCAGCCCGGCAAAAAGACCAGAAGACGGCGGCAGTCGCCTGGCAAACCCGCGCACCCAACCTTGCGATTGCGCCATGTGCCAAATCACGAACCCGACAGAGATGCCACCGATCAGCAGGCGCAGCAGGTCATCATCCGTTGCACGATAAAGCCACGCACCCATCGCCACGCCGGGTACCGCGCCCAGAATCAGCAGACGTGAATCCGGCCAACTCCACCGTCTCCAATACGGACCCAGTGTGGCCACGTCGATCACCATCAGAATCGGCAGCATCAAGGCCAAAGCCTGCCCGGGCGTCAGGATCAAGGCCAGAATCGACGAAGAGGCAAAGGCCACGCCAGAACCGAAACCACCCTTTGAGATACCGGCAAAGATCACTGCCGGGATCGCCACGGCAAAAAACATCAGGTTCAGTTCGAACATGTGACGGTCCCGGTTTTGGCTTATCTCAAAGGCCGTTTAGCGCAATCAAAGCAGGGCCTGCAAACGGTATGCGGTTGTATGCCACGTCGCAGAACCCTTGCCTATTGACGTTTTAACGACTAGCACAGCCGCGATTTCAATACCGACCGGAGATATTCCAAATGGCCAGACCCAAGATTGCGCTGATCGGCGCGGGGAACATCGGCGGCACGCTTGCACATCTCGCAGCTGTCAAAGAACTGGGTGACGTTGTCCTGTTTGACATCGCAGACGGGCTGCCGCAGGGCAAGGCGCTCGACATCGCTGAATCCGGCCCTTCGGAAGGGTTCGACGCCTCGATGAAAGGCACCAGCGACTATGCCGATATCGCTGGTGCGGATGTGTGCATCGTGACCGCAGGCGTGGCCCGCAAGCCGGGCATGAGCCGCGATGATTTGCTGGGCATCAACCTGAAGGTCATGAAGTCGGTCGGTGAAGGCATCGCTGCCCACGCACCCGATGCGTTCGTGATCTGCATCACCAACCCGCTGGATGCCATGGTCTGGGCCCTGCGTGAATTCTCGGGCCTGCCGCACAACAAGGTTTGTGGCATGGCTGGGGTGCTTGACTCGGCCCGCTTTGCACATTTTCTGTCGGAAGAGTTCAACGTCTCGATGCGCGACGTCACCGCATTCGTGCTGGGCGGCCACGGCGACACCATGGTACCGTCGGTACGCTACTCGACGGTTGCCGGTATTCCGCTGCCTGATCTGGTCGAGATGGGCTGGACCACGCAAGAGAAACTGGACGCCATCGTGCAGCGCACCCGTGACGGCGGCGCTGAAATTGTTGGCCTGTTGAAGACCGGTTCTGCCTATTACGCGCCTGCCACGTCGGCGATCGAAATGGCCGAGGCCTATCTGAAAGACCAGAAACGCGTTCTGCCATGCGCGGCCTACTGCAACGGCGAGCTGGGCGTCGATGGCCTCTATGTCGGCGTTCCGACCGTCATCGGTGCTGGTGGTGTCGAGCGTATCGTTGACATCAAGCTGAACGAAGACGAGCAGGCAGGTTTCGACAACTCTGTGAACGCAGTGAAGGGTCTGATCGACGCTTGCAAGGGTATCGACAGCTCGCTGGCATAGTAGCCTACCCCTGTCGCCTGTGGATCTGGCGACAGGAGAGCCAGGACAGAATAGAGCCCTGCCCGAGATTGTGGCAGGGCTTTTTACATTGCCCGACTTACATTGCCCGACCTAAACCCAACCTACCGGAACATGCCTAACCATCTAGCTACGGCCAGAAGCAGCCCCCCTAAAACGACTAACAGGACACACACCTCCCAGAAGGCGCTTGGGTTGCTTGCACCAGGCACGCCGCCGACATTGATCCCAAGAACCCCCGCGACCAGACTTAGCGGAAGAAACACCGCACTCACGACCGACAGAACTAGCATCCGGCTGTTCATGCGTTCGGCGCGCTGATCCATCAATTGGTCATGAATGATCTGGACTCGTTCGCGAACCGCGGCAAGGTCCTCGCCGATCCGATAGATGCGTTCCGATGCTTCGCGTAAACGTGACCGATCTTGCGCCTGGAGCCAGGGCAGGTCTTCGATTTCCAAGGTGGTCAGCGCATCGCGTTGGGGTACGAGGTAACCGCGCAGAACAATCGACGACCGACGGATCGCTGAAAGCTCTGTCCGCGAGATATCGGCATCCGGTTCCAAAAGGATTTCCTCAAGATCATCCACGCGCTCGTTTAGATCTGTGATCGCCGGCTCGGCCCGGTCGGCCAGCCGAAGCGCCATGCGCGCGACAAAATCACCGGGTGTTCTTGGGCCTTGCCCCCGTTCTATCGACGCCAGCAAATCGGAAACCGCGTCCAGTGGCCGACGCCAGACACCTATCACTTTGGCTTCCGTCAGCCACATCCGGACCGAAATCATATCTTCGGGTAGTTGATCCAGCAGCAGGTTTACGCCTCTCAGGTTCAGGATGACGCCGTCACCGTGTACGGTACACCGAGGCCGGGTTTCGTCAGCCATCAGCGCGTCAATCACAAATTCGTCCAACCCGCTGGCGCGCAGAAGCGATTGAGTGGCTGGCGCTTCCAGTCGCAGGTGCTGCCATGCGAACCCAACCCCGGTTTCCGGCGGTGACCAAACCGGAAAACTGTCGTCGTTTACCGTCGTCGCCCGACCCGCACCATCAAAGACAATCGTCAAGGCATCCGGAAGGCTGTGGCCTTGTGCATTCATCCTGTTGGACCCTTCTGGCTATCAATCTACCGCACCTTGCGGCATCGGGACACTATCCAACCAACTGACGACCGCCAAGCCCAAGCGACGCCAGAGACAGTCAGCGCTGCTGCGTTTTCCCGCGCTCGCATACGGTGTACGCTCCGCAAGTGTGACCGATGTTGTTAGCGTAAGCAGTAAGCTGAGCAGCGTAGAATGAGTTTTTTTGCACAAATCCTCGGATTGTCGAATCAAGCGTCGACGCGCACTGAATTTGTGATCACACGCGAAAAAACCGTGATCACAAAAGTTGAAAATCTTTGGCTAATCGCCCCGAGGAGTCAGAAAACCCTTTAAATCTGACGTTTAAACACCCCTATAACGTTTAAACGCAGTCAGACGGGACAGTTTCGATGAACATTCACGAATATCAGGCCAAAGCCCTCCTTCGCAGCTATGGCGCACCGGTGTCCGATGGTCGCGCAGTGTTGCGCGCCGAAGAAGCCAAAACCGCAGCAGGTGAGCTGGACGGCCCGCTTTGGGTTGTCAAAGCACAGATCCACGCGGGTGGTCGCGGCAAGGGTTCGTTCAAAGAGGCCGACGCCGGTGAAAAAGGCGGTGTTCGTCTGACCAAGTCGGTTGAAGAAGCCGCTGAAGAAGCCAAAAAGATGCTGGGCCGTACGCTGGTCACTCATCAGACCGGTCCGGCGGGCAAGCAGGTCAACCGCATCTATATCGAAGCAGGCTCGGGCATCGAGCGTGAACTGTACCTGGCTCTGCTGGTGGATCGTCAGACCAGCCGCATTTCCTTCGTCTGTTCGACCGAGGGCGGCATGGATATCGAAGAAGTAGCCGCCGCGACGCCCGAGAAAATCCTGTCCTTCTCGGTCGATCCGGCCACCGGTTACATGCCCTATCACGGCCGCCGCATCGCCTTCTCGCTGGGTCTGGAAGGCGCGCAGGTCAAGCAATGCGTCAAACTGATGAGCCAGCTGTATGCCGCCTTCGTCGAGAAGGACATGGAGATGCTGGAGATCAACCCGCTGATCGTGTCCGACAAGGGCGACCTCAAAGTACTGGACGCCAAGGTCGGTTTTGACGGCAACGCGGTCTACCGCCACCCCGACATCGCCGAGTTGCGCGACACGACCGAGGAAGATCCCAAGGAACTGGAGGCCTCGAAATACGACCTGAACTACATCGCACTGGATGGTGAGATCGGTTGCATGGTCAACGGTGCCGGTCTGGCGATGGCGACCATGGACATCATCAAGCTGTATGGGGCAGAGCCTGCCAACTTCCTCGACGTGGGTGGCGGCGCCACCAAAGAGAAAGTGACCGAGGCGTTCAAGATCATCACCTCGGACCCGCAGGTCAAAGGCATTCTGGTCAACATCTTCGGCGGCATCATGCGTTGCGACGTGATCGCCGAGGGCGTTGTCGCCGCAGTGAAAGAGGTCGGCCTGAAAGTGCCGCTGGTCGTCCGTCTGGAAGGCACGAATGTCGAGAAGGGCAAAGAGATCATCAACACCTCTGGCCTGGACGTGATCGCGGCAGACAACCTGAAAGACGGTGCCGAGAAGATCGTGAAGGCAGTTAAGGGGTAAGCTTGTTTGAGTGGGGCTGGCCTCGGGCCCGCCCCATCGCGGCAAATACCAAGCTGCAAATCACTGCCGCGCAAGGCCGAAAGAAGCAATCGATCTGATGACCATCCCCATCTTCCTCATAGGCCTCGAACGCGCCACAGGGCGGGCGCGCTTGATGGAGCAGGAGCTGCAAAAGGCAGGCCTGTCGGCGACGCGCGTCAACGCTGTTGACTGCGATGCCGCCACCCGTGAGGATTTTCTGCGCGAATGCCGGGCGGAAGGACCTTGGGGCTATTTCCATACCAAGGACATGGCTTGCACCCTCAGCCACGCCAAAGCGTGGGAGGCGGTGATTGCCTCGGGCGCGGAACAGGCCTTGATCCTTGAGGATGATGTTTTCCTGACACCGGAACTGGCAGACTGGCTGAACGATCCGTCCTGGTGGCCAGAGGATGCCGACATCGTTCGGTTCGAACGTTGGCGCAGCACGAAGCTTTACGTGGCACTTGGACGCAAGCGGTTGTCCCATTTGGGACGGGAACTGCGCCTGATGCGCTCGCGCCATCCCGGTGGTGCAGCTTATGCGCTGACACGCGAAGCGGCCCGGCACTTTCTGGCACAGAAACCCTTTGACATTACGCTGGATGGTTTGTTGTTCAACCCGTCCGCCTCGCCGGCGGCGCGTCAGATCAACATCTATCAGGTGATCCCGGCCATGGTCGAACAGGGCAACGAAGCGCCCGGCGAATACCAGATGGGTGCGCCACGCGCGCGTCCCAACGGCTGGCCCCTGATCCGGCAAAAAGTTAGGCGTGGCATCGCCGAAATCAGCAGCGGCCTTCGCACGACGGCCAACCTTGCCTTGGGACGTGCCACGCTCGAGAAGATTACCTATGCGCCGCAGGTTCTGCCGGCGACTGAACCCAATCAATCCAACACCGCCTAGAGAAAGGGACAAAATGGCAGTCCTCATCGACGAAAACACCAAAGTGATCTGTCAGGGCTTTACCGGCTCGCAGGGTACATTCCACAGCGAACAGGCCATTGCCTATGGCACCAAGATGGTCGGCGGCGTAACCCCCGGCAAAGGCGGGATGGAGCATCTGGGCTTGCCCGTGTTCAACTCGGTTCACGAAGCCAAGCACGTGACCGAAGCCAACGCTTCGGTGATCTATGTACCGCCGCCGTTTGCCGCGGATTCGATTCTCGAAGCGATTGATGCCGAGATGGAAGTGATCGTCTGCATCACCGAAGGCATCCCGGTTCTGGACATGATGAAGGTGAAGCGGGCGCTGGAAGGCTCAAGCTCGCGCCTGATCGGCCCCAACTGCCCCGGTGTCATCACGCCCGACGCCTGCAAGATCGGCATCATGCCCGGCCACATCCACAAGCGCGGCTCGGTCGGCGTTGTGTCGCGTTCGGGCACCCTGACCTATGAGGCCGTCAAGCAGACCACCGATGTGGGTCTGGGCCAGTCCACCTGCGTCGGCATCGGCGGCGACCCGATCAAAGGCACGGAGCATATCGACGTTCTGGAGTGGTTCCTGGCCGATGACGAAACCGAGTCGATCATCATGATCGGTGAGATCGGCGGCTCGGCCGAGGAAGAAGCCGCGCAGTTCCTGGCGGACGAGGCCAAGAAAGGCCGCAAGAAACCGACTGCAGGGTTCATCGCTGGCCGCACAGCCCCTCCGGGCCGCCGCATGGGCCACGCAGGCGCGATTGTCGCTGGCGGCAAAGGCGGTGCCGAGGACAAGATCGAAGCTATGCGCAGTGCCGGTATCGTCGTGGCCGAAAGCCCGGCGCAACTGGGCGAGGCTGTGCTGGAAGCGATTGGGTAAGTCGTGATCCGAGGCCGTCAATCCTTAATAGGCTTAGTGGCTGCCCTATTGGCAGTCACATCCGCACCTGCTGGTGCGGAAAACTATGATCCGGCCTCAGACGCCATTAGCGCATGCCAGTCAGCAACCGATCTGGCCATACTGACAGATGCGCTTATTCAAGTTGGGTGGACGCCCCAGGTGCCTGCAAATCTTGATGACAGTGCAATCCGGTCTTATGCAGCCACCTATTTACCAAATCACTTCGGCACTGGCGACTACTCAGACACGCGCATCGCAAGCACTTGGGAGTTAGCTCTCACCAATGCGACAGGTGCGCGCAATTTGAAGATAGTTGATGGTTCCGAAAAGAAGGACAGATGGTTTGTTCGTGACCAAACCGGAAGCGTTTTGCGTGTCGAGAGCTACAAGAATGGAGAGTTCGAGCAAACCAACTGTGTTCTGGCGCTCAAAGAAGAAGACTCTCCAACTACTTTTGAAAAGTTACTAGTGGACTCGGACCGCGACCCCAAATCCCTTCCGCCAGTTCTTCATCTTCGGTCCCAGTCTTCCGAAAATGATACGTTCAAAAGAAGCAAGAACGGCGCGATCCTGAACATACATCGAATGCAATCTGCCTCAGACCCAGAATTTGATGTATCGTCAGTTTTCACAACTGTAACCACAAAGCGACCGGAGAAGTCACGATGACCTTCTCGGACGCCATCCAAACCTGTTTCTCCAAGTTCTTCACCTTCTCGGGTCGTGCCTCGCGGTCTGAGTACTGGTTCTTTTTCCTGTTCATCCTGATCTGGAGCATCATCGCCGGGATCATTGACTGGCAGTTCTTCACTCAGGTCGCGATCACAGAAAGCGATGAGGTCAAATCCGTTACCGCCACTTCTTCGCAACCGGTGCAAAGTATCGTCAGCCTGATCGTTTTCTTCCCGCATCTGGCTGTCGCGTGGCGACGGATGCATGATACCGGGCGCAGCGGGCTTTATGCTTTGCTGCCGATCCTGCTGATCCTCGGGGCGTTTGCGGTTCTGATCTTCGGCATCGGCCTCGCCTCTCATTTCCAGCATGGTGGCACTCTGGACATTATGTTTACCCGCGCAACATTGCTGATCGTCATCCCGACACTTATCGTTCTGGTGGTGTCGCCCCTTCTGGTGCTGTGGTGGCTGACCCGCCCCAGTCAACCAGGCACCAATCAATACGGTCCCAACCCACATGAGGTAGCCCAATGACCGAACACTCGCCCAATACTGCCTTTCATGCCTCCAGCTTCATGCAGGGGCACAACGCCGAATACCTGGAACAGCTTTATGCGCAGTACACCAAGAACCCCGGTGCGGTAGACGCTGCCTGGGTCGAGTTCTTCAAGGCCATGGGTGACGCCGCGCCTGATGTTCAGCGTGAGGCCGAAGGGCCTTCGTGGGCGCGCACGGACTGGCCTCCGATGCCGGCCGATGATCTGACCGGTGCGCTGACCGGTGAGTGGGCCGAGATTGACGCCAAGGCGGCGGGCAAGAAGATCAAGGACAAGGCCGAGGCCAAAGGTGTTGAGGTCAGCGATGACCAGATCAAGCGCGCCGTGCTGGACAGCCTGCGCGCCCTGATGCTGATCCGGGCCTACCGGATCCGGGGTCATCTGGCCGCCGATCTGGATCCGCTGGGCATGCGCGCGGCCAGCAATCATCCGGAACTGGATCCCAAAACCTACGGCTTCACCGATGCGGACATGGACCGTCCGATCTTCATCGACAACGTGCTGGGGCTGCAGGTCGCCTCGATGCGGCAGATCGTCGAGATCGTGAAGCGGACCTATTGCGGCACTTTTGCGCTGCAATACATGCATATCTCAAACCCGGAAGAGGCCGCATGGCTGAAAGAGCGCATTGAGGGCTATGGCAAGGAAATCCAGTTCACCAAGGAAGGCCGCAAAGCCATTCTGAACAAGATGGTCGAGGCCGAAGGCTTTGAGAAATTCCTTCACGTCAAGTACATGGGCACCAAGCGCTTTGGTCTCGATGGCGGTGAGGCGCTTATTCCGGCGATGGAGCAAATCATCAAACGGGGTGGCGCGCTGGGTCTCAGCGATATCGTCATCGGCATGCCGCACCGCGGTCGTCTGAATGTTCTAGCCAACGTAATGGGCAAGCCCTATCGCGCCATCTTCAACGAATTCCAGGGCGGCAGCTATAAGCCCGAAGACGTGGATGGCTCGGGTGATGTGAAGTACCATCTGGGTGCCTCAAGCGACCGCGAGTTCGACGGCAACAGCGTACACCTGTCGCTGACTGCAAACCCGTCGCACCTTGAGGCGGTGAACCCTGTGGTTCTGGGCAAGGTCCGCGCCAAGCAGGATCAATTGGGCGACACTGATCGCACCAGGGTCATGGCCATTCTGCTGCATGGGGATGCGGCCTTTGCCGGTCAGGGCGTCGTGGCCGAAGGCTTTGGCCTGAGCGGTCTGCGCGGGCATCGCACCGGCGGGACAATGCACATCGTGGTGAACAACCAGATCGGCTTTACCACCGCGCCGCATTTCTCACGCTCCAGCCCATATCCGACGGATATCGCGCTGATGGTCGAAGCACCGATTTTCCACGTGAACGGGGATGACCCCGAAGCGGTTGTTCATGCAGCCAAGGTGGCGACCGAGTTCCGCCAGAAATTCCACAAGGATGTGGTTTTGGATATCTTCTGCTACCGCAGGTTTGGTCACAACGAGGGCGACGAGCCCATGTTCACCAACCCGATCATGTACAAGAAGATCAAGACGCATAAGACCACGCTGTCTCTGTACACAGAACGCCTCGTCAAGGATGGCCTAATCCCCGAAGGTGAAATCGAGGATATGAAAGCGGCCTTCCAGGCCCATCTGAACGACGAATTCGAGGCCGGTAAAGACTATAAACCCAACAAGGCCGATTGGCTGGACGGGCGCTGGTCGCATCTGGACAAGAACAAAGACGAATACATGCGCGGCGAGACGGCGATCGCGCCGGACACTCTGGCCGAAATGGGTGGCGCCCTGACCCGCGTACCGAGCGGATTTGCCATGCACAAGACGGTCGGTCGGCTGCTTGAGCACAAGAAGCAGATGTTTGAAACCGGTAAAGGCTTTGACTGGGCCACTGGTGAGGCGCTGGCCTTCGGGTCATTGCTGACCGAGGGGTACCCGGTACGCCTTTCTGGCCAGGACGCCACGCGCGGCACCTTCAGCCAGCGCCATTCGGGGTTCATTCATCAGGAAACCGAAGAGCGGTACTACCCGCTGAACAACATTCGCGCAGGCCAATCGCAGTACGAAGTGATCGACTCGATGCTGTCCGAATATGCAGTGCTTGGGTTCGAATACGGATACTCGCTGGCCGAACCCAATGCACTTGTTCTATGGGAAGCCCAGTTCGGGGACTTCGCCAACGGCGCGCAGATCATGTTCGACCAGTTCATCAGTTCTGGTGAATCGAAATGGCTGCGGATGTCCGGTTTGGTCACGCTGTTGCCGCACGGGTTTGAAGGACAGGGCCCCGAACACTCATCCGCGCGGCTTGAGCGGTTCCTGCAAATGTGCGGTCAGGACAACTGGATCGTGGCGAACTGCACCACGCCCGCGAACTATTTCCACATCCTGCGTCGCCAACTGCATCGGACGTTCCGCAAGCCGTTGATTCTGGTGACGCCTAAATCGTTGCTGCGCCACAAGCTGGCGGTCAGCACGGCCGAGGATTTTACCACCGGCTCCAGCTTCCACCGCGTGCTGTGGGATGATGCACAGAAGGGTAATTCCGACACCAAGCTGGTGGCGGATGACAAGATCAAACGCGTGGTGATGTGTTCCGGCAAAGTCTATTTTGATCTGCTGGAGGAACGCGATGCACGTGGTATTGACGACGTCTACTTGATGCGGATCGAACAGTTCTATCCCTTCCCGGCACATTCGCTGATCAACGAGCTTGAACGATTCAAGAATGCCGAAATGGTCTGGTGTCAGGAAGAGCCCAAAAACCAAGGCGCCTGGACCTTTATTGAGCCCAATATCGAATGGGTTCTGTCCCGGATCGGCGCGAAACATACCCGTCCGGCTTACGTCGGTCGCGCAACCTCGGCTTCGCCCGCAACGGGCCTGGCCAGCCAACACAAAGCCCAACAAGAAGCGCTGGTTAACGAAGCGCTGAGCATCGAAGGAAAATAAGCGATGACGATTGAAGTTCGTGTTCCCACGCTTGGCGAGTCGGTCACCGAAGCCACTGTTGCAACATGGTTCAAAAAGCCCGGTGATGCGGTCGCCGTGGATGAGATGCTGTGTGAGCTGGAGACTGACAAGGTCACGGTCGAAGTGCCCTCTCCCTCTGCTGGTGTGATGGGTGAGATTGTAGCCGCCGAAGGCGAAACGGTTGGTGTCGATGCTCTGCTGGCGACGATTACTGCCGGCGAAGGCGCAGCCACGCCTGCCCCAGCAACAGCCGCAGCAGCTCCGGAGGCCGCACCTGCCGCATCTGGCGGGTCGGTTGACGTGATGGTTCCGACACTTGGCGAATCCGTGACGGAAGCAACTGTTTCAACCTGGTTCAAGCAAGTCGGCGACAGCGTCGCGCAGGACGAGATGTTGTGTGAGTTGGAAACCGACAAAGTCTCGGTCGAAGTACCGGCCCCGGCTTCCGGTGTTCTGGCAGAGATTGTCGCGCCGGAAGGTGCAACCGTGGATGCAACCGCAAAGCTGGCAGTCATCTCTGGCGCGGCCGCTGGCGCAGCTCCTGCGCCAGCTCCTGCGGCGGCGACAGCTTCTGCAGCGGCAAGCACCGGCAAAGATGTTGCAAACGCACCATCGGCTGAAAAGGCGATGGCAGAAGCCGGGTTGTCAGCCGATCAGGTCACCGGCACCGGTCGCGATGGCCGTATCATGAAGGAAGACGTTGCCAAGGCGGTTGCAGCCGCTTCTGCTCCGGCACCTGCGGCTTCTGCGTCTGCACCAGCGGCTCAGGCTCCACGCGCACCGGTTGCTGCCGAAGACGCGGCCCGCGAAGAACGCGTACGGATGACTCGTCTGCGTCAGACAATTGCCAAGCGCCTGAAGGATGCGCAGAACACCGCCGCGATCCTGACCACCTATAACGAGGTGGACATGACCGAGGTGATGGCCCTGCGCAATCAGTACAAGGACCAGTTCGAGAAGAAGCACGGCGTGCGCCTGGGCTTCATGTCCTTCTTCACCAAGGCCTGCTGCCATGCCCTGAAAGAAGTGCCAGAGGTCAATGCCGAGATCGATGGCACCGACATCGTCTACAAGAACTTCGTTCACATGGGCGTTGCTGCCGGCACGCCGCAGGGTCTGGTCGTACCGGTCATTCGCGACGCGGACAGCATGTCCTTTGCAGCCATCGAAAAAGCCATCGCCGAAAAGGGCAAGCGCGCCCGCGATGGCAAGCTTTCAATGGCCGAGATGCAGGGCGGCACCTTCACCATCTCGAACGGTGGTGTTTACGGGTCGCTGATGTCGTCGCCGATCCTGAACCCCCCGCAGTCGGGCATTCTTGGCATGCACAAGATCCAAGAACGACCGATGGTCATCAATGGCGAGATCAAGATCCGCCCGATGATGTATCTGGCCCTGTCTTATGACCACCGGATCGTTGACGGCAAAGGCGCGGTGACGTTCCTGGTTCGTGTGAAAGAGGCGCTGGAAGACCCCCGCCGCCTGCTGATGGATCTGTAACCATGGCGACACATGTACTCTGGCAGGCTGATGTGGCCGATTTCGACGCCTGGCTGAAAGTGTTCCGCGAGGACAAGCCGATGCGCAAGGCCTCGGGTATCCGCGACCTGCATGTCTGGCGCGATCCCGATCAGAAGGACCATGCAATCGCGATGTTCGAGGTTACGGATCTGGAAAAGGCGCGCGCCTTTTTCGGGTCCGAGGAATTGGCAATGCACCACGAGCGAGGCGGCATTGCGCATATCTCGATCAAGCTGCTGGAACCCGTTTGACAAAAGATATTCCTGACCCACCAAATCGGGTCGGGGAAGCACCGGATCGTCCGGTCGGTTTAGGAGAATCTAATGGCAAATTATGACGTCATCGTAATCGGCGCCGGACCCGGCGGCTATGTCTGCGCGATCCGCTGCGCTCAACTGGGTCTGAAGACTGCTGTTGTCGAGGGGCGCGAAACGCTGGGTGGTACTTGCCTGAATGTGGGCTGCATCCCCTCGAAAGCTTTGCTGCATGCCAGCCATCAGTTGCACGAAGCCGAACACAACTTTGCCAAGATGGGCCTGAAGGGCAAAAGCCCTTCGGTCGATTGGAAGCAGATGCAAGCCTACAAGGATGAGGTGATCGAGGGCAACACCAAGGGCATTGAGTTCCTGTTCAAGAAGAACAAGATCGACTGGCTGAAAGGCTGGGGATCGATCCCTGCCGCCGGTCAGGTCAAAGTGGGCGATGAGGTGCACGAGGCCAAGAGCATCATCATCGCTTCAGGCTCCGAACCGTCCTCGCTGCCTGGTGTCGAAGTGGATGAGAAGGTGGTCGTGACGTCCACCGGTGCGCTGTCTCTGGGCAAGATCCCCAAAAAGATGGTGGTGATCGGCGCGGGTGTGATCGGTCTTGAACTGGGATCGGTCTACAGCCGTTTGGGTGCTGAAGTAACCGTGATCGAGTTTCTCAAGGAAATCACCCCCGGCATGGACCCGGAAGTGCAGAAGACATTCCAGCGTATCCTCAAGAAACAGGGGTTGAATTTCATCATGGGTGCGGCGGTGCAGAAAACCGAAGCAACCAAGACCAAGGCCAAGGTGACCTACAAGCTGCTCAAGGACGACAGCGAGCATGTGATCGACGCCGATACCGTGCTGGTGGCCACGGGCCGCAAACCTTTTTACGACGGGCTGGGGCTGGATGCGCTGGGAGTCGAGATGACCCCGCGCGGGCAGATCAAGGTGGGTGCGGATTGGCAAACCAACGTACCTGGCATTTATGCCATTGGCGACGTGATCGAAGGCCCGATGTTGGCCCACAAGGCCGAAGATGAAGGCATGGCCGCCGCCGAAGTGGTCGCCGGCAAGCATGGCCATGTGAATTATGGTGTCATTCCGGGCGTGATCTATACGTGGCCCGAAGTCGCCAATGTCGGTGAGACCGAGGCGACGCTCAAGGAACAGGGTCGTGCCTACAAGGTCGGCAAGTTCATGTTCATGGGCAATGGCCGCGCCAAAGCCAACTTTGCCTCTGACGGTTTCGTAAAGATTCTGGCAGACAAAGAGACCGACCGTATCCTTGGCGCCCATATCATCGGTCCGGCTGCGGGCGATCTGATCCACGAGGTCTGCGTCGCCATGGAATTCGGCGCATCCGCCGAGGATCTGGCCCTGACCTGCCACGCGCACCCGACCTATTCCGAAGCGGTGCGTGAAGCGGCACTGGCTTGCGGCGACGGCCCGATCCACAGCTGACAACCTTGACCCCGGCAGCGATCAGCCTGTCGGGGTCAACCAGGCATCCAGATAGGTCTCCAACCTGTCTGTAAATGTCGTCGCTGAATGCAACGCGCAAAACTTTAGTGACATGGCCTGAATGGCGAAAGCCTGCACACCTTCGGCCAATAACTCGCATGGCACGTCCTTTCGCACCTCTGCAGCTTCGAGCCACAGCATCACGACACGGAAATATCTCTCAAAGCAATAGGCGACCGGTCCTATCTCAGCGACAGCCGTTGCACCGGAATACCTGATCAACAGATCGAATACATACCGCTCGGACGTCATGAAACTGTGAACCGGCTCCAGCGCCATGATGATCTCTGCAACAGTTTTGGGTGAAGTTCCGGCCTCGGCCTGATCCAAACACGCATTCAGCTTGTCCGCGATCAGAATTTCCATAAGCGCATCCTTGTCGCGAAAATGCGCAAAGAAGGTGCCCTTCGCAACACCTGCAGCCTTCACAACGTCTTCCACCCGCAAAGCTTCATATCCGCCATTTTGGATAACCTCTTCGGCAGCCGAGAGAAGCTTGGCGCGGGTCTTGATCGTACGTTTCTGGATCGTCTTTTGCATACCTCTCAATTGCACAGTTTTTGACCGTGGTCAAATTTATATTGACCGTGGTCATTTTTTTACCTACAAACTGACCACGGTCATTTTCAGGAGAATCACAATGCAATCGAAGAAAATCCTCATCCTTGACGGACACCCCGCAGAAAGCAGCCTGTCACGAATATTCGCCGAAACGTATGGAGACGCCGCCCGTAAAAAGGGCCATGACGTCCGGTTGGTCCATCTGAGCGATCTGCAGTTCGATTTTGATTTCGGTCAGGGCAATTACCACGATTTCAAACCGCTTGAGCCGGTTCTGGAACAAGTGCTGCAAGACTTTGAGTGGAGCGACCATCTGGTTTTGACCACACCGATGTGGTGGGGCGGCCTTCCCGCGAAACTCAAGGGACTGATCGACCGGACATTTATCCCCGGGCGGACTTTCGACACCCGGAATACGACAAAGATCGGGTTCCCGGCGCCCATGCTGACTGGGCGTACTGCACGCGTCATCCTGACCTCAGACACGCCGGGATGGTTCATGCGCCTGATATACCGGCAGGCGCTTATCCGTCAGGTACGGGACCAGATCCTTGGGTTCGTCGGCTTCAAACCAACGCGGTTCACCTATTTTGCTGGCGCAAGCTATCCCAAGCCCGGCAACGTTGATCGCTGGATTGAAAAAGTATCCAGGATCGGAGCCGCTGCGGTTTGAGCCACTGCCGCCACCCAGATCTACCACATCGTTTTTGCGGCGCGTGCAGACCATTCCTCGTCATATTGCGCGCCGCCTTCCGCACCACCTGATGCCTCGGACAGAAGCTGACCTATCGTGGGAAGATTGCCGCTTTCATCACCGCTGGACCAGATACGCGCCCGGATCAGAGCACGGGCACATTGGCTGTAAATCTCGGCGATTTTAACGACGATAACAGTCGCCGGGCGTTTGCCGCCCTTTTCAAATTGATGTCGCAGCCCCTCATCTACCGTTACAAACGCCAACCCATTCACCCGAACGACGTTGTTGGACCCCGGAACAAAGAACATGAGCGAAACACGTGGGTCGCGTACGATATTGCGCAGACTGTCCAGACGGTTGTTGCCGCGCCAGTCCGGTAGCGCCAGCGTATTCTCATCCAACTCTTTCACCACCGGGCCATCATCACCCCGAGGGCTGCCATCCACACCTTCAGGACCAACGGTGCTGAGAACACAGAGGCGTGATGCGAGAATCCACTTGCGATAGAGAGGCGTCAGTTGACGAACGACCTTTCGCAAGGACGGCGCGCCGGGCCGACCATACAACGCTTCAAGCGTTTCAATGTCACTAATGTGCTCCATCCGGATCAAACCCAACTTCCCGCATCAACTCGTTAGAACGTGTTTCGATCACCTCTTCCAGCCGGGCAAGGAAGTCGTCCCGACCAACACCCGGCTCGATCGGGTCCAGGAAATGCACGATCGCAAGGCCCGGTTTGCGCATGACACCTGTGCGGGGCCAGAAGACGCCGGCATTCGTTGCGACCGGAACGCAGGGAAAACCGAGTCCTTCGTAAAGAACTGCAGTTCCAACCTTGTAAGGCTTCTTTGCACCGGGCGCCACGCGTGTTCCTTGCGGGTAAATCACAAGCTGACCGGGTTCCGAGAACTCCTTCGATACATCCTTGACCATCTTGGCCACGGCGGCACCGCGCTTGCCACGATTGACCGGAATGCAGCCGAGACGTCGTGCATACATGCCAATGACGGGCGTAAACAAGAGCTCACGCTTCATAATGAACTTGCCGTGCGGAATGGCATCGAAAATCAGGATGATATCAAGAAATGACTGGTGTTTTGCCGCTATGACCACCTCATTCGTTGGGGCTGTACCTCGCACTTCACTCCGGATGCCAACCATCCAGCGGGCCAGCCACATCGTACTGCGCGCGTAGGTCTTGCACGCCTTCAGGGCGCCAGCCTTGGAAAACAGCGCGTAGGGCAGAAAAACAATGCCAAGGATCAGCATCCAGGCGTAGATCACGATCATGAAGATCAACGACCGGACCCATTGAACAGCCATCAACATCAGGAAAGCTCCTTCAATTTGCGTCGGGCCGCAGCCCAGGTGGCAAAAAACGCGACCATGGCACCAAGGATCGGGATAAGTACCGGCAACACCCAGTCTTTGCCCTGAAAGCCCACGCCGGTCAGAAAACCGCCCGTGTCCGAGGCTTCGGGCAACAACAGGACACCTGTCATCCCCAGCAATGTACCGACCGAAGCCCCGAAAAACGCGCGATATGTGAACCGCCTTACGAATGCCCCCGCTATGAACCCGTCGCGTGCGCCGACCAGGCGCAGCACTTCGATGATCTGGGCATTGGCGGCAAGCGAGGCATTGGCGGCAAGGGTAATCATGGCCGCGGTCGCACCGCCGATCAGCAGGATCGAAATCCACCCCAGACGACGCAGGGACATCGCCGCATCAACCAGAGGTTCCCGCCATCGAGAATGATCATCCAGTACGGCGCCCGGCACCTCTGCCCCCAACCGCAAACGCAACCCGGCCACATCAATGCCCGGTTCGGTTTCAATGATCTCGATAAGTTGCGGCACGGGCAGCGTATCCAGCGGCAGATCCGGCCCGAACCACGGGGCAAGCAACGCCGCCTGCTCTTCCTGCGTCAAAGCACGGGCCGAGGCCACGCCGGGCGTTTGGCTAAGAACCGTCAACGCAGCCTCGGTCTGGGCTGCGCGCTGTTCCGCGGGCGCGTTGATACGCAGGGTTGCGGCTCCGGCCAGTTCCGAAGCCCAACGATCTGCAATGCGCCCCGACGCCAGAGAAAGGGCCAAAGCGAATACTGCAAGAAACGCCATCGCACCCGCGACAAACAGGGTCAGGTGCGCCGTGTATCCCGTTGGGGGAACAACCCGGTCTGCCCGCTTGTCGCCACGCAACAGATTTCGCAGGTCAGGGCTGATCATAGATCCGCCCCCGCCAGTTGCAGCTTGCGCTGCGAAATACGCAAGACACGCGCCTGCACCTGGCTTTTGGCCGCGCGGATCAGGCTCAGGTCATGGGTTGCGATCAGGACGGTTTTGCCCATCCGATTCAACTCAATCAGAAGACGCAGCAGCCGTTGCGACATCTCCCAGTCAACGTTGCCTGTCGGCTCATCCGCCAAAACCACATCAGGCGACAGGATAACGGCGCGCGCCAGAGCAGCCCTTTGGCGTTCGCCTCCGGACAGTTCGGGTGGACGGGCTTCAAGCCTGGCTCCAAGACCCACCCAGCTGAGCAGTTCACTCAGGTTGTCCTGCTCGGATGATTCCGCGCGCCCGGACACCATCAGAGGCAACGCGACGTTTTCGGCGAGCGTCATGTGGTCAAGGAACTGACAATCCTGATGCACGACACCCACGCGGCGGCGCAGTACCGCCAGCTGGTCGCGATCAAGGGCTGAAATATCCTGATCAAACACGCTCAACCGCCCCGAAGTTGGTAGCAAGGCGCCATAACACAGCTTGAGCAGCGTGGTCTTACCCGTCCCGGAAGGCCCGGTCAGAAAGTGAAACGAACCCGGCTGCAATTGCACCGAGACATCGCTCAGCAACTCACCGCCACCGTAGGTGTAGCTGACATTTTCCAGCTCGATCACACGTGCCCCCATTATTTTGCCGCTCTTCTTGCCCGAGCATGGTCTTGGTTTCAATGGCTCTACCGAGTCCAATTGGTGACACTTGACCCGTGAAACCGAAAACGCTCTTTGCTGTTGGGTCTTAACGGAATATCATTCCTGAAAAAACTATTATCGGCCCTTCACCCGGCTGAGGAGGCAGCATGCGTCTTACATGTCCGAATTGCAGTGCGCAGTACGAGGTTCCTGACGAGGTCATCCCCGAGGAAGGCCGCGACGTGCAGTGTTCCAACTGCGATCAGACCTGGTTTCAAGCGAAGCACCCCACGGAGCCCGCAAGCACACCAGACGACAAAGCAGAAGGGCCTGCAACGGATGACGCATCGTCCGACGTGGTCGAAGCTCAGCAGGATGCAGAACCGGAACCTGTTGAAGAGGTGGTATCCGAAGATAAGCCCGAAGTTGACGAACCCGTTGCGTCCACCGGAAATGTCGATCCTTCCGTTGCCAGCATTCTGAAAGAAGAAGCTGCTCGCGAAGCGGAACTTCGGTCGCAAGAAGGCAGTAGCCTTGAGAGCCAGCCCGATCTGGGACTGGATACGCCGCCAGAGCCCAAGGTGCGACCCAAACGGCCTTCGGCTTCGGAAACCGCAGTTGATGCCGGGCAGAAAGACGCGTTACCGGATGTCGAGGCAATCAATTCCTCTATGCGATCAGATGAGCCGGAAGAGGCCGCGCAAACACCGCGCAAATCGGGAGGGTTCTTACGCGGTTTTGCGCTGATGCTGATCATCGGCGTGATTCTGTATCTGATCTATGGAAATGCCCAACAGATCAGCGATGTGATCCCCCAGACCGAACCGTTGCTCAGTTCATATGTGTCACTTTTGGATCAGGCGCGAATCTGGCTTGAAGCACAGGTTGGGTCGGGCACCCAGAACTAAGGTCTAGAACCGCTCCAACAAACGTTTCAGGTATTCCAGTTCGATCTGGGGGCGGTCCGATTCCCCGGTTCTGCGTCGGATTTCATCCAGCAGTTCCCGCGCCCGGCGGTACACGTCTTCGCCTTGCAGCAGATTCTCATCCGTTGAAATCGAACCGGCGGCACCCGGGTTTCGGCCCAGTGGATCGCGGTTATTGGCTTGCATATCGCCATCCTGCGTTCCCTGACCCGGTTGGTTTTGCTGGTTCTGCGCCATCGCCTCGCCCAGCGACCGCATGCCTTCACGCAACGCTTCCATGGCTTCGGATTGCTGATCGATGGCTTCCGCCAGATCGTCACCGCGCAGGGCTTGTTCCGCCTCGTCCATCGCACGCCCGGCCCGGTCAAGCGCCTCACGCGCAGCGTCGCCTTCGGGTGTGCCTGCGCCGGGCAGCCCCTGTTGCTGGCGGCCCAGCTCATCTCTCAGAGCCTGCTGACGATCCGCAAGTGAACCTTGACCCTGCTGGCCTTCGCCAGCCTGATCCGAGCCTTCCCCCTGACCGCCCTGACCTTCGTGGCTTTGCCCCCGGCCCTGCCCGCCGTTGCGCCCCTCATTGCCCTGGCTTTCACCGGATTGGGCGCCGGGGTTGAACTGTTCCTGCAAATCACGGAAGGCCTGATCGCTCAGACCTTGCTGTTCGCGCAGGGTTTCCGCCAATCCTTCCATGGCCTGCTGACCCTCGGACTGCTGGCCCTGACCCTGTCCCTGGGTCACACGCATGTTTTCCATCATCTGCTGGAACTCTTCCAATGCCTGCTGGGCCTCGGCCATCCGGCCCTGTTCCATAAGTTCCTGAATGCGGTCCATCATTCGTTGCAGGTCATCCTGCGTCATTTGCAGGGATTCGCCGTTCTGGCCGGGCTGACGCTCGCCATCTTCGCCATTGGGCTGAGCCAGCCGCTGCAACTGCTGGAGGTAATCCTGCGTCGCTTCGCGCAATTCCTGCATCAGTTCCGCGATTTCTTCGTCGCTGGCCCCGTTCTGCATCGCTTCGGTCAGACGTTCCTGCGCGCGGCGCATTCGTTCCAGCGCATCCGCCAGCGTGCCATCCTCGATCAACACGGCAAGATCCCAGAGTGCCTGAGCGATCTCTGCCTGCTGTTCAGGTTTCAACCCGTATTGATCAAAGGTCTCAAGCCGCCGCAGTACGACCCTCAAGCGCAAATAGGCAGTGTCCGAACGAAACAGGTCCTCTGGCAGATGAGACACAGCCCGCAGCAGTTGCGCGATGCGAGGCGCGTTGGAGCGCGACCAGAGCAGATCACGCCGTTGTTCGACCACCGCAGCAGCCAACGGATCAAAAAACCGTCGGGCCGGCAGGTCGGTCACATGTGGTTCGGAGGAAGATTGCTGATCCGCCGCGTCCGTAGCCATCAAAGTGATCCGGACCGGCAAATGCGCCCAGGGGTGTTGCGAGAAGTCCTCGATCAGATCTTCGGCAAAGTCCGCCCGGTCGCCCGTGATCGGCATCGGCAGTTCAATCTCGATGGCTTCCCGTGGTTCGGGCTCTGCTGCCAGACCATAACGGCGATCAACGGCAGCCAGATCCAGTTCAATCCGGGCTGAACCTGAAACCACACCATAGTCATCTCCTGCGACGAATGGCAGCTTCATCTGCCCGCCCGCCTCGGCCTCAGCCGATCCGGCCACGGCTATCTGTGGTGCCGTGTCGTCAATGATATCAACGACCCATTCCCGCCCCGAAGGCCCGTCGATGCGCAATTGACCAGAGCGTTCGGCCACGAATTCCTGCTCTGGGTCGGTCGCAGCTTCGACGCCCAGGGCTGAGCTGTTTTCGGTCAGGCTATGTGCGCCAACCTCGCCGTAAAGCCGTAAGGTAATGCGGCTGCCTTTGGGCACGGAAAGCTCCGCATCCGTTTGATCCGCGAGGTACAGCGTCGGAAGGCCCGTGTAACGGGGTGGTTCAACCCATCCTTCCCAAGTCGGTCCTTGCCCGGCGGCTGCAGTACCCGGTGCCATATCCACCACCGACCCCACGCGCCACAAAGAGCCGAAAACCAGCGCTACGACAAAAGCCAGCAATGCCGCGTAGCGCAGCGCACACGGATCTCGCGATGCCAACCGAAGGTCTGGTTTGACAGGCTCGGCCGTCGCGACCCGTTGCGCCATCCGGGTTTTATGCGCTTGCCATAGCGCCACGGAATCCCGATCGGCCGCACCGATGGCCTGATCATCCAACAAGGCCTGAACCGGCCGGCCTGGAAGAGTCTCATCCAGACGTATCAGAGCGTCCGCGCGCGAGGGTAGATTGAACTTTCGCAGGCCTAGAGCAACTGCCACGAAAAGCGACAAAAACGCCAGCGCACCGGCACCCCAGACGATTTCCACCGAAACGTGGTCCTGAAGCCCCAGCATCAACGCCGCAAGCAGAACCAGTACAATCGAGAACACCGGCCAGAATGCGCGCAGCACCTGTTCGGCCACCATGCCGACATGGGTCAGCCACAGGGACAGGCGCGGAATGGGCAGGTTGGAACGGTCGGACAAGACGGGCCTCCGGGGTTTGGCCCGCGCGGTTATCGCGTCAAAGCCACGTAGGTATGGTATCGCGGTTTATGATTTCGTCAAAGCTTGGGCGTTCACGAATGACTGCAAATTGATCGCCATTGACCAGAACCTCGGGGATCAGCGGGCGGGTATTGTACTCGCTGGCCATCACCGCACCATAGGCACCCGCGCTGCGGAAGGCGATCAGGTCTCTCGATTTCAGCGGCGGCATGTTGCGCTGCTTGGCAAAAGTGTCACCGGATTCGCAAACCGGGCCGACGATGTCATAGGCTTGCTGTTCCACGCCTGCCGCCGGCTCCTGTACCGCGACAATATCGTGATGCGCTTCGTACATTGCCGGACGGATCAGGTCATTCATGGCGGCGTCGACAATCAGGAAGTCACGGCCTTCGCCCGACTTCACATAGATCACCTTGCTGACCATCAGCCCTGCATTGCCTGCGATCAGGCGACCCGGCTCTATCTCGATCTCACAGCCCAGATGGCCCAGTGTCTTCTTGATCAAAGCGCCATATTCCACCGGCAGCGGCGGCGCGTCATTCGAGCGGGTATAAGGGATGCCCAATCCACCGCCCAGATCAAGACGGCGGATGTTGTGGCCTTCAGCCCGCAACTGCTCGGTCAGTTCGGCCACTTTCGTGTAGGCCAGCTCGAACGGCTCCAGTTCGGTCAGTTGCGAGCCTATGTGGACGTCGATGCCGATCACCTCCAGCCCGGGCAGGCTGGCCGCATGCGCATAGACTTCCGAGGCGCGGGAAATCGGTATTCCAAACTTGTTCTCGGACTTGCCGGTCGCAATCTTGGCATGGGTCTTGGCATCCACATCAGGATTCACCCGGACAGTGATCGGAGCAACCACACCCAATTCCAGTGCAATGGCGTTGATCACTTCCATCTCGGGCTCGGATTCGACGTTGAACTGACGAATGCCGCCGGTCAGCGCCGTACGTATCTCTTCCGCCGTTTTACCTACACCCGAGAACACTATTTTTTCTCCCGGAACTCCCGCCGCCTTGGCCCGCAGGTACTCACCGCCCGAGACCACGTCCATCCCCGCGCCTGCCTGCGCCAGGGTCTTCAGGATCGCCTGATTGCTGGCCGCTTTCATCGCGTAGCAGACAAGGTGGTCCGTGCCGTCAAGCGCATCGTCAAACAGCTGGAAATGCCGCAGCAAGGTTGCGGTGGAATAGACATAGAACGGCGTTCCGACCGCAGCAGCGATTTCGGAGACAGGGACATCCTCGGCGAAAAGCGCGCCGTCGCGGTAGAGAAAATGATCCATACCTGCGCGCTTAGACCAGAAGATGGCTTCGAATCAATGGATTCCGAACCCATCGACCAGGTTTAATTTCGGGTTGAAACTCCAACCCGGCCATAGCCCGAGATCGAAACTCCGGTGCCCGATTGCTTGGGTTCGGCCGCAGGTTCCGGGCGTCTTGCCGATGTAGGTTCGCAAGCCGTCAAAACCGCAAATACCAGAAACAGTCCTAGTGTTCTCATTTCAGTATCTTTTCTTTGGATGACACGCGCATCGACATGCCACCTCGCGTTGGTAGATCAAAAACCGATGCGCAATATGAAAATGGCTCAGAATCCCAGGTAAATACCCAGCGGTCCACGGCTCAGCCCCACACCGCCGCCAACATACGCTCCGCTTGAGCCAACCCCAACTGTCGCACTGACAGTTGGCTGTGCGGGCGCGGGCTGAACGGGCTCGCCATCGGCTCCGCATCCGGCCAGTATCAGGCCGAAAACTATAAACAGGCTCGCACGCAGCGCGGTCATCACACGATTGCCTTCCATCGTTCAACCTGAGCACGGACCTGATCCGGGGCCGTGCCACCATAGGACTGGCGTGAGTTTACAGAATTATCGACACCAAGGACAGAGTAGACGTCCTTTGTGATCTCGGCATGGACCGAATGCATGTCATCCAGCGTCAGATCCGGCAGGTCACAGCCCTTGTTCTCGGCCATTGCCACCAGAGATCCAGTCACATGATGCGCATCACGGAACGGCAGGCCCAGTACGCGCACCAACCAGTCGGCCAGATCGGTCGCCGTCGAGAAACCCGAACCAGCCGTAGCGGCTAGGCTGGCGCGGTTGGCCGTCATGTCCCTGATCATGCCTTCCATCGCCGCCAGCGCCAGCATCCAGTTGTCGGCGGTGTCAAAGACCTGTTCCTTGTCTTCCTGCATGTCCTTGGAATAGGCCAGCGGCAGGCCCTTCATCACCATCATCAGCGCCGTGTTGGCCCCAAAAATCCGTCCCACCTTGGCGCGAATCAGTTCGGCCGCGTCGGGGTTCTTTTTCTGCGGCATGATCGATGATCCGGTCGAGAAGCGATCTGACAGGGTGACAAAGCGGAATTGAGCCGAGGACCAGATCACCAGCTCTTCGGCAAAGCGCGACAGGTGAATGGCGCAGATCGAGGCCACCGACAGGAACTCCAGCGCGAAATCCCGGTCGCTAACGGCGTCTAGCGAGTTGGCAGCGGGGCGGTCAAAGCCCAGCGCCTCAGCCGTCATATGACGGTCGATCGGAAACGATGTGCCAGCCAGCGCAGCTGCGCCCAGCGGGGATTCGTTCATCCGGGCGCGGGCGTCACGAACGCGGGACAAATCACGGCCAAACATCTCGACATAGGCCATCATGTGATGGCCCCAAGTCACCGGCTGCGCCGTTTGCAGGTGGGTAAAACCCGGCATAACCCAATCGGCCCCGGCCTCGGCCTGCGCCAAAAGCGCGCGGATCAGGGCCAACAGGCCGGATTCAGCCGCGTCCAGCTGATCGCGGACCCACAGCTTGAAATCGGTTGCGACCTGATCGTTGCGCGACCGGCCTGTGTGCAACCGGCCTGCGGGCTCGCCGATGATCTCTTTCAGGCGCGCCTCGACATTCATGTGGATGTCTTCCAGCGCAGTCGAAAACTGAAACTCTCCGTTCTGGATTTCTGACAAAACGGTGAGCAGCCCTTCCCGAATGGCTTCAGCGTCACTATCACTTATGACGCCTGTGGCAGCCAACATGGCCGCATGGGCGCGCGAGCCTGCGATGTCCTGGGCTGCCATCCGCTGATCGAACCCGATCGAGGCGTTGATCGCCTCCATGATCGCGTCTGGACCGGCGGCAAAGCGGCCGCCCCACATCTGGTTCGAGGATTGATCGGTCATGTAAGAAAACCCGGAGTTGATATGCGCCTATTTCGTCTGATCCCCCTTTATATGGCCCTTGCGCTGGGTGCAAACGCCGCTTTGGCAACCGATGCCGAGACGCTCGCCCCTCTGCGGGAAGACAGCCTGAAACGTCTGATCCTGCACAAGGAACCGAAACCCGCCAAATCGATTGAATTCCAACTGGAAGACGACAGCGGTGTCGGAACACTTGCTGATTACGAGGGCAAGTATGTGTTGCTGAATTTCTGGGCCACCTGGTGTGCGCCCTGCCGCAAGGAAATGCCTCAGATTGCCGAGCTTCAGGAAGAATTCGGCGGCGACAAGTTTCAGGTTCTGACGTTGGCCACGGGTCGCAATTCACCTGCCGGTATCAAAAAGTTCTTTGAAGAAAACGGCATCGCCAACCTGCCCCGTCATCAAGACCCCAGTTCGGCAGCTGCGCGTGAGTTTGGCGTGATCGCGTTGCCGATCACAGTCATCCTGAACCCCAAAGGGCAGGAAATCGCCCGGCTGATCGGCGACGCGGAATGGAACTCGGACAGTGCGAAGGCGATTATCTCGACGCTCGTTGGCGCTGAAAGTTAACGCATTTAGAAAAATTCGCGGAGTTGTGGTATCCTCCCACGTATTAAGAGTGGGAGGCTTTTTTTATGAAAAATACGATTCTATTCCTTGCTGTTGCAGGCACATTGGCAATCGCTGGCGCCGCACATGCCGACTACAAACGGGTCAAGACCGCAAAGCAGTTCAATTCAGATATTGTTGGAAAAAAGCTGACCGACGAACAAGGCAATGTTTTTGTCGCGAATGCCGATGGCACGATTTCAGCCAAACTCAAAAGCGGGAAAAAGTTCAGCGGAACCTGGGTCTGGAACAAAAAATTCTGGTGCAGAAACGGGGTATTGGACGGCAAGGCACTGGGCACGGATTGTCAGCTTTGGGAAACTGACGGGGACACTGCCCGAATGACCCGTGAAAAAGGCAAGGGCAAAACAACCATTTATTCGATCAACAACTAAAGGCATCACCCCCTGTCAATCTCATGATATACTGTTCCTGCCCTGCCGGGCAGGGCAGGCATATTGTTTGGAATGGAGGCAATGATGAAATCCGTCGTACTGCTGATCGGACGCTTGCCAAATGTGATCGGAGATGTGGCGCGGCAACTGGATCACCTGCCGATAGAGTGGCTGGGTGCACATGACACCGACGAGGTTCGAAAACAGCTGGATGCCGAGCCCCGGATTGCCTGCGCCATGTTGGGCGCGGGACTTGACGACACGATCCGCGGTGAAATGGTGGGCATAATTGCCGCCCGCCGCCCGGATATCTGCATCCACCTGAAGGACCGGGCATCCGGCCCCGAAGGGCTGGTACCTTTCGTCGAACGTGTGGTGCAACACGAGATACTGGAACGGCTGGAAAACAGCTGACGTCACGCCACCTTTGACAGAGTTTCAACTCCTTTGCACTCTACGCTCAGGAGGATGGAATGCCACTTGAAATTCTATTGGCGCTGGTCGTCGGCGGCATAGCTGGCGTCACCCTGTTATTGCATCTCACCGGCAGGTCGCAGCAGGTGATGCTGACGCCCGACACGGCACGCTCACAATGGGCACGTCACTTTCCGGACGATGATGTGGTCGACGTCACGGTTTCCCATGATGGCCACGCCGCGGTGGTGCGCACCAGTACGGGCAATGGGTTGCTTTGGTCCTTCGGGGCCGACACCGTTGCCCGGCATCTGCTAGACTATGACCTTCTGGATCATCCGGAAGGTTATGAGATTCTGTTTCACGAATTCTCGGCACCCAAAACACTCATCCGACTGGACGAATTCGAACGCCATCACTGGCGTTACCTGATGGAGCCCGCATGACAAACCAGATTAGTTTTCCCGATGTGGTACAATGGGCCGTTCCTTTTTTCATCGCAGCGATTCTGGCTGAGTTTCTGTGGATCGCAGTCAAAGGCAAAGGCGGGCGTTATGAAACACGCGATGCGGTAACCTCATTGATAATGGGTGCTGGAAACATCGCGTCGGGCTTTTTGCTGGGCTTTATTGCCTATGTGTTTTTCATGTGGCTGTGGCAGATCACTCCGATGAACCTGGGTACATCAATTCCCGTTATCATCCTGTGCTTTGTCCTGGATGATCTGCGTTATTACTGGGTCCACCGCTTTGGCCATCGCATCCGCTGGGTCTGGGCCAGCCACGTAAACCATCACAGCTCACAGCACTATAACCTAACGACCGCACTGCGGCAGACATGGACCTATACATTCACCTTCATGATGGTCGTACGCGCTCCACTGATCCTGCTTGGGTTCCATCCGGCGATGGTTTTGTTCGTCGGTGGCCTCAATCTGATCTATCAGTTCTGGATTCACACCGAAGCCATCGGCAAGATGCCCCGCTGGTTCGAGGCAGTAATGAACACGCCCAGCCATCACCGCGCCCATCATGGCCGCAACGCGCGCTATCTGGATTGCAACTATGCCGGGGTGTTCATCATCTGGGACAAGATGTTTGGCACTTTTGTGCCAGAACAGGAAAACGACCGGGTAGATTACGGGTTGGTTCACAATATCGGCACGTTCAACCCGCTGCGCGTTGCGTTTCACGAATGGGTCGGCATCTGGAACGATGCCACGCAGCCCGGGCTGACCCTGCGCCAGCGGTTGGCCTATTGCTTCGCCCCACCGGGGTACAGCCACGATGGTAGCCGGGATAATTCGGAACAGATCAAGGCCAAGCATCTGACGCGCCATCCAGAAGATCGCGGAACGCCCGGTTTTGAGAATCTGGACCGAAAGTTGCCCAGCGGACAAGCAGAAAAGGCCTGAACCTGCTGACTAAAGCCTGCTTGTACCTTGAAATCTGGTCTTTGTGCGCCATATCGGTCGATAGACGTAGTGTAAGAGTGAGCGAGGGTCGGCATGAACCGTTTGGCAACCATTTCAACCTTTGTTGGGTTGTTCGGCTTGATGATTGCCATGCTCGCAGCCCTTGGCGGCGCTGTTGCAACCCTGATTGCGCTTGGTTTTGCAATGATGGCCCTTGGTGCAATGGGCGCGATACTTGGTGCAGCAGCTTCACTGGCGCGCGCGTGGCAATCCGCCCGCTGAGACCGTGCCGCAGATTTTTTTCTGAACCCTTAACTCCAGATTCATCTCTTTGCCCCGAGATTGTGACCGGACACCTGTCCCGGTCACATGGGAATCCGCGCGTATGGGAAACAAAAGACTGGCACATCTGCCTGAGGGGTCGGACAGCCCGTTGAACGCGGCAGTTTCGACACGGGATCGCTCGGTCGTGCAGATGGCAACCGATGCAGTGAAGCATAAGCAGTGCAAGCTGGCCTTTCAGCCCGTGATCCAAGCGCACGCCCCACGTGGCGTCGCGTTTTACGAAGGATTCATTCGGGTTCTGGACGAAACCGGTCGCGTCATCCCGGCGCGCGAGTTCATGCCTCAGGTTGAAAACACGCCTATCGGCCGCGAACTCGACTGCGTGGCGCTGGAACTCGGGCTGCGTACTTTGGCAAAGAACCCGGATATTCGTCTGTCGATCAACATATCTGCTCGCTCAATCGGTTATTCCAACTGGTCCAGAATACTGGACAGGTTTTTGAAACGAGATGCCGGCTTGGGCGAACGGTTGATTCTCGAGATTTCCGAAAGCTCAGCCATGCAGGTACCTGAGCTGGTTGTCGATTTCATGGACCGATTGCAGGGTCGCGGCATCGCTTTTGCGCTGGATGACTTTGGTGCCAGCAACTTCAGCTTCCGCCATTTTCGCGAATTTCTGTTCGACGCGGCGAAAATCGATGGCCAGTTTGTGCGGGGTATCAGCAACAATCCTGACAACCAGACATTGGTGCGGGCCCTGATCGCGGTGGCCCGTGAATTTGAAATTCTGGTCACAGCCGAATCGGTTGAAACGCAGGAGGATGCCGCGTTTTTGGTCGCAAGTGGTGTGGATTGCCTGCAAGGGTTCTTGTTTGGCGCACCCAGTGTCGCGGAACCCTGGAAGCAGGAAAACAAATCAAAAACAGGCAGTTGAACGCCTTTTGACCGACATTTTAATGTCTTTTCAGACACTGAGACAAGCTGCCCGTTGCTGCAAGTGCAGCATTACGCTATTGCAAGAGTACTTGAGCGGGGGATCACGGGGCGCTCTTGTTTCGAGAGGACACCTCTTGACCTGCGCCGTCAGAAATTCCGCTGGCCCATGACGGTAAAGGACTGATCATATGACCAACGTAGTAATCGCATCCGCCGCACGAACAGGTGTCGGCAGCTTCAGTGGTTCGTTTGCGAACACCCCTGCCCATGATCTGGGCGCTGCCGTCCTGGAAGCAGTTGTCGAGCGCGCCGGAGTAGAAAAAGGCGAAGTCAGCGAAACCATTATGGGTCAGGTTCTGACTGCCGCCCAAGGCCAGAACCCCGCGCGTCAGGCGCATATCAATGCCGGCCTGCCACAGGAAAGCGCCGCATGGGGTATCAATCAGGTTTGCGGCTCGGGCCTGCGCGCCGTTGCATTGGGCGCTCAACATATCCAGTTGGGCGACGCGGAAATCGTCGCTGCAGGTGGCCAGGAAAACATGTCTCTGTCACCCCACGCTGCCGCCCTGCGCGCCGGTCACAAGATGGGCGACATGAAATACATCGACACGATGATCCGCGATGGTCTGTGGGATGCTTTCAACGGCTATCACATGGGTCAGACTGCCGAGAACGTTGCTGAAAAATGGCAGATCAGCCGCGAGACGCAGGATGAATTCGCCGTCGCCTCGCAGAACAAGGCAGAAGCTGCTCAGAAAGCCGGAAAATTCGCAGACGAAATCGTGCCCTTCACCATCAAGACCCGTAAGGGCGACATCGTGATGGACAAGGACGAATACATTCGCCACGGCGCAACAATGGAGGCCATGACTAAGCTTCGCCCGGCCTTTACCAAGGACGGCTCTGTCACCGCGGCCAATGCATCCGGCCTGAATGACGGCGCTGCGGCCACGTTGCTGATGTCAGCCGAAAACGCCGAAAAGCGTGGAATCGAACCTCTGGCACGCATCGCATCCTACGCGACCGCCGGTCTGGACCCATCGATCATGGGTGTCGGCCCGATCTACGCGTCGCGCAAAGCGCTGGAAAAAGCAGGCTGGTCGGTTGACGATCTGGATCTGGTAGAAGCCAACGAAGCCTTTGCCGCACAGGCTTGCGCCGTGAACAAGGATATGGGCTGGGATCCGTCGATCGTGAACGTAAACGGTGGCGCGATTGCCATCGGTCACCCGATCGGCGCTTCGGGCTGCCGTGTTTTGAACACTTTGCTGTTCGAAATGAAGCGTCGCGATGCAAAAAAGGGTCTGGCGACCTTGTGCATCGGCGGCGGCATGGGCGTTGCCCTGTGTGTGGAGCGCGACTAAGCGCTTTGACAATCAAATAGAAATAGGCGCCCAGTTGGGCGCCTTTTTTGTTACATTGAGGTTCTACCTCTTGGATGCGACGATATTGCCGCCCGGAATCTGAAATTCATGACGAAACAATATTGCGCACGATCATCTCTCAGAGTAACAGCATTACCAAGACGACTAAAATTGAAGGAGTCATAAATGGCACGAACAGCACTCGTAACCGGCGGTTCCCGCGGCATTGGCGCAGCAATTTCCAAGGCGCTCAAAGCCGAAGGGTATAACGTTGCGGCCACCTATGCAGGGAATGACGAAGCCGCCGCAAAATTCACCGAAGAAACCGGTATAAAGACCTACAAGTGGAATGTCGCCGATTACGACGAATCCAAAGCAGGCATCGAACAGGTCGAAGCCGAGGTTGGCCCCATCGATATCGTTGTCGCCAACGCAGGCATCACCCGCGATGCTCCGTTCCACAAAATGACCCCCGACCAGTGGAAGGACGTGATCGACACCAACCTGACCGGTGTTTTCAACACCGTACACCCCGTCTGGCCCGGCATGCGCGAGCGCAAGTTCGGTCGTGTCATCGTCATCAGCTCGATCAACGGTCAGAAAGGCCAATTCGCTCAGGTGAACTATGCTGCGACCAAGGCGGGCGATCTGGGCATCGTGAAGTCTCTGGCGCAGGAAGGCGCGCGAGCGGGCATCACTGCCAACGCAATCTGCCCCGGCTATATCGCAACTGAAATGGTCATGGCTGTGCCTGAGAAAGTGCGCGAGTCCATCATCGGCCAGATCCCGGCCGGACGTCTGGGTGAGCCAGAGGAAATTGCGCGTTGTGTGGTTTTCCTGGCCTCGGATGATTCGCAGTTCATCAACGGCTCGACGATTTCGGCCAACGGTGCGCAATTCTTCGTCTGATCCAGACTTGGAAAGAAAAAGCGGGCCGGTCCCTTTGGGCCGGCCCTTTGTAATCCCGTAAGATCGCGCGCGCTGCGATCAGCGGGAACCGAATACCCATCCCCAAAACTGCCAGACCACCCGGCTGCGCTCTTGATGGGCGCGCAGGATCGCCACTTGGGCGGCGGGATTTGTCGTCATCTCGATCATGGCAGTCTCCTTTTCAAATCAGTTTTATTTGACCTGATGTGAATATGAGGGTTACGAAAGAAAGAGACAAACGAGCTTTCTTGGATCTTCAGTTAAGATTTACTTCACTATGAGCGACTATCTTCCACCGCTGACCGCGCTGCGCGCTTTTGACGCCGCAGCCCGGCACATGTCTTTCGCGAAGGCGGCGGAAGAGCTGCATGTGACGCCAGCCGCCCTGTCCTTTCAGATCAAATCGCTAGAAGAACACCTTGGACGGCCGCTGTTTCGCCGCCTGAACCGCGCCGTAGAACTGACCGAGGCGGGCCGTGCCCTCGCGCCCGGTGCGGCAGAAGGGTTTGCCACATTGCAATCCGCGTGGCGCGCAGTGCGCAGACAGGAAGATGGCACAAGCCTGACCGTCACTGCAGGTCCAGCTTTGACCGCCAAGTGGCTGGCGCCACGGCTCTACGAATTTGCTCGGGCGCATCCCGAGATCGATCTGAAATTTTCGGCCACACTTCGCAACATGGATCTGGAGCGAGACGACGTGGACGTCGCCATCCGGTTCGGGAATTCGGCCGATGACGGGCTGTATTCCGTTCCCGTCAGAAAGGAATGGCTGACCCCTGTCATGACTCCGGAATTTGCGGAACAATTCACCACGCCGGAAAGCCTTCAAGAGGCGCCGTTGATCCATGACGATTCGATCAGTTTTCTGACTCCGCCCTGCGATTGGCCCGCCTGGTTCCGTGCCGTGGGAATAGACTTTACTCCGACCCATGGCGCGCATTTTTCTAATGCTGATCACGCGATTGACGCGGCTGTTGCCGGGGTTGGCGTCGCACTGGGGCGGCGCGCCATGATTCTCAAGGACTTGACCGAAGGCCGTTTGGTTGCGCCTTTCAAAGTGGCTCTGGAAACCCTAGGCCGGTTCCGGTTTCTTTGCCTGCCGGGGGCTGAAAACAAACCTCAGATCGCAGCGTTTCGCGATTGGTTCCTGGCCGAGATTGAAAAAACCGCGCATATATCGGATGAGTTCAAAATCGTTCCGATTGAAGAGGTTTCCTCCCCATGACCAAAATGCGTGCAACGGCCATAGGTTTCGTGGCCGTCTTGCTGTGGGCCTTACTGGCGTTGTTCACTGTTGGGTCGGCACCCACGCCGCCGCTGCTGCTGAACACGATCTGTTTTTCGATCGGCGGGGCGCTTGGACTGATCTGGGCGGCGGCAACAGGTGGTCTGAGCGGTTTGAAGCAGGTCCCCTGGACAACTTACCTTTTTGGCGCATTGGGCCTATTTGGCTATCACGCGCTGTATTTTTCAGCTCTGCGCATGGCACCGGCTGCCGAGGCTGGGCTGATCTCTTATCTCTGGCCTCTGCTCATTGTGCTTTTGTCGGGACTTTTGCCAAGTGAACACCTGCGTATCGGTCACCTGATCGGCGCCTGTCTTGGGTTTTCCGGGGCCGCTGTGATCATCGCCGGAGGCGGCGGTGCAGGCTTTCAGGCCCAATACCTGCCGGGGTATGCGTTGGCTTTGCTCTGCGCACTGACATGGTCGGGCTACTCGGTTCTATCGCGCAAATTGGAGGGCACGCCGACAAGTTCCGTGGCGGTATTCTGTCTTGCGGCTGCGCTCGCCTCGGGGCTGCTGCACCTGGCGGTGGAAGACACTGTATTGCCCGATACGGCACTGGGCTGGGCGTCGGTGCTGGCACTCGGCCTTGGACCAGTCGGGTTGGCGTTTTACGTCTGGGATATTGGTGTAAAGCAAGGCGACATACAAATCCTCGGAACCTCATCATATGCGGCCCCGTTATTGTCGACCCTAGCTTTGGTGGCGGCCGGGATCGCCGCCCCATCTTGGGGGCTTGCGATCGCGGCTTTCCTGATTACCGGCGGGGCCTTGATAGCGGCCCGCGCAAGCCTGAAAACTTAAGCAGACAGGCGCTCGATCTCTTCTTTCAGCTTGAGCTTCTGTTTTTTCAGCTGAGCTATGTGGAGATCATCGATGCCTGGCGAGCGTTGGGCTTGTTCCACTTCTAGACCGAGAGATTCGTGCTTTTTCTTCAGTTCCGTCAGATGTGCGCTCACGCTCATTGCGATCCTCCTTGTTTACGTGTCTGTATGTCACGTAAGAATTTGACCACATCGTTTCCACACTGTCACGCTGCAGACGCACAGAATCTGTAATAAATCCGACAAATTCGGCTGGTCATTGCCGATGGCATCAGATCCGAGGCAAAGGGGCGGCCTGCCGAAGCACGGCAGAGACCGCCTCGGTATAGCTTTCACCGTCTTTTTCGTGGCGCTCACCTGCGTGCAGAATCAAAGGCGCATGGAGGCGAAATGCCGCGCGTCCCCCTTTGCGGGCGCTCAGGATGACCAACTCGGCCTGGCGGCCCGCCCGCGCGCTGAGCGGCAGCACCTCGATTGAACCCAGCTTCCCCTGACAGGCCGTCAGCATATCGGGAAGACGATCAGCTTTTTGGATCATGTGCAGAAACCCCCGAGGGGCAAGGCGTTTGGCCGCCACGGCGATCCAGTCGATCAGCGGAGTCTCTTCGCCCAGGGCAATGCTCCGCCCCGTGTCACAGGCGGGGCTATGCGCCCCTGCACGGTAATAGGGCGGGTTCGCAATAACGTGATCAAAGTGGCGCTGTCGAACATCATCAGGCAAAGCGGTCAGGTCTGCCTCAATCACGTCCATATCAAAGCCGTTGATTTCCGAATTTCGGCGCGCCAGATCTGCATAGGCAGGCTGCAATTCGACCCCAACCATTTGCAGCCCCGGTACCCGCGCGGACAGGCACAGAATGGCAGCCCCTGCGCCGCATCCCAGCTCCAGCACGGACTGTCCGGCCTTGGCAGGGACGGATGCAGCCAGCAAAACAGGGTCTACCCCGGCGCGGTAACCTGACGCAGGTTGCAGCAATCGCACCCGACCACCCAGGAAATCGTTGCACGTCAGTTCACTGTCTTTGAAGCGCGTCATCGGCCCAGCGGGATCTCGTTATCGCGCATCACGCGCTCGGCTCGGGTAAGGTCTTCGGTCCGAACCATCAGACGTCGGGGAAAGATTCCGATACCGCCTTCGAGGATGCTCATATTTACGTCCATCTGAAAGCAGTCTATATCCTCGCCCTCAAGGAGAGCGGATGCAAAGGCTAGGATCGTCGGATCGGTACTGTGCAATAGTTCTTTCATGGGGATGGATGTAAGGGCAAGGCGAGGCGGAAGTCGAGCCTTGTATCAGGAGTGTGATGACCGTCGACATGATCTCGAAACCGCATGAGCGCCTGGCCGAAATTCTGGCGGGCGAGATGGAGGCCGTGAACGGGCTGATCCGTACGCGGATGGCGTCGGACCATGCGCCACGTATCCCGGAAGTGACGCAGCACCTGGTCGAAGCCGGTGGAAAACGCCTGCGCCCGATGCTGACATTGGCCGCAGCACGCCTGTTTGGCTATTCCGGCGACCACCACCTGCGCCTTGCGGCGACGGTCGAGTTCATTCACACCGCCACCCTGCTGCATGACGACGTAGTGGATGAGAGCGCGCAGCGACGCGGCCGCCCGACTGCCAATCTGCTGTGGGACAACAAGTCCAGTGTTCTGGTTGGCGATTACCTGTTTTCACGCAGTTTCCAGCTTATGGTCGAAACGGGCTCGCTTCGGGTTCTGGACATCCTTGCCAATGCCTCTGCAACAATTGCCGAAGGCGAAGTGCTGCAAATGACAGCCGCAACCGATCTGCGTACGGATGAAAACGTTTATCTACAGGTTGTGCGTGGTAAGACGGCGGCATTGTTCTCGGCCGCAACCGAGGTGGGCGGTGTGATCGCAGGCGCCTCGGAAGAGCAGATCCAAGCGCTTTTCGACTATGGCGATTCATTGGGCATCGCGTTCCAGATTGCCGATGATCTGTTGGATTATCAGGGCGACAGCAAAACGACCGGAAAAAACGTTGGCGATGACTTCCGTGAACGGAAACTGACCCTGCCTGTCATCAAAGCCGTGGCGCAAGCCACGCCGGAAGAACGCGCCTTTTGGGAGCGTACGATTGAAAAGGGCCGGCAGCAGGACGGTGATCTGGATCACGCGCTGGGTCTGATGAACAAATACGCCACGCTCGAAGAAACCCGGCAAGATGCTTTAGGTTGGGCAAATAAAGCCAAAACCGCTTTGGCTGTATTGCCTGACCACGAAGTTCGCAGTCTGCTGCGCCAACTGGCCGACTACGTGGTTTCGCGCCTCAGTTAAGCTGCGTGGCACGGCACCACCAATCGGGATGGGCTGCGCCGATATCATAAGCCGCGAAATGCGCATCTTTCATCGTCGGATAAAGCGCAAAGCAAGTTGATCCTGACCCTGACATGCGCGCCACCAGAGCGCGATTGGTCATGTTCAGCTCGTCCAGCACCTGTTCAATCTCACGCGCAACACCCATGGCAGGCACTTGCAGATCATTGCGCTGTTCGCCCAGCCACTGGGCGCAATCGTCAGCGCTTGCAAAATCCGGGATAACCTCAGGCATCGGCGGATTGTCTCTGGACGCTAGCGCGTCGAAAACGGTACCTGTCGGCACCTGTACATTCGGGTTGACCAAAAGGGCGGGCAGGTGCGGAAGGTTCACCGCCGCCAACCGATCGCCAATGCCCTGCATTCTTATCGCCCGGCCCTTCAGGCAGACGGGTACATCTGCCCCCAGTGTCAACGGCAGCTCTGGCGGGATGTCGCAACCCTGCCCTACCAAAGCCCCAAGTGTTGCGGCAGCATCCGAAGAGCCACCCCCGATGCCCGCCCCATGCGGCAGAGATTTGCTCAGGTCGATATGCCCGGTCCAACCAACGCCCTCAGCCGCTTTCCAGACCAGATTTCGGCGGTCTGAGGGTACTCCATCGGCAAACTCGCCACGCATATCCAAAGACAGCTCTGGACCGGGTCTGAATGTCAGCTGATCACCCAGATCAGCGAAAACCACCAGCGAATCCAACAGGTGATAACCGTCCTCACGATGGCCTGTGACATGTAGGGTCAGGTTGATCTTGGCGGGCGCAAACGCCTTAATTTCCATTGGCGACTTTCAATGGCTCCGAACCTTCTTCGGCCAAGACGGCATCCAGCCCGACTTCGATCTTGCGCCGGATGCGTTCGGGATCAGCTTCGCCATCGGCATCTTCCGGGTCGATAAAGGACAAGGCGCGGCTCCACTGGAACTCGGCCTCACGTGCGCGCCCGACAGCCCAATAGACGTCACCCAGATGATCATTGACCACCGGATCGACCGGCATCAGCTCAACCGCACGCTCCATGTGTTCGACGGCCTCGTCGTAACGCCCCAGACGGAACAGAACCCAGCCCAGACTGTCCACGATGTAGCCGCTATCCGGACGAGCAGCTACAGCGCGTTCGATCATGTCCAGCGCTTCGCCCAGCTTTTCTTTGCGCTCAACCAGCGAATAACCCAGATAGTTCAGAACCTGGGGCTGATCCGGGTTCAGCTCCAGCGCCCGGCGAAAATCAGCTTCGGCCTGATCCCAGTGCTTCAGCCTTTCATGGCTGATTCCACGCGCGTAATGCAGGAACCAGTTCCCACCCGCTGCACTATCCGTCAGGGCAATCGCAGTGTCGTAAGAGGCCACCGCGGCCGCATAGTTTTCCTGTCGCCGCTGCAGGTCTGCCAAAGCGACGTGCACACCCGGCAAGTCGGGGTTTTGCGCAGCCAGGTTTTGCAACACTTCGACGGCGGCATCGGTTTTTCCAGAACGGTCCAAAACTTCGGCCCGGCCCAATTCGGCCGCGTGGTGATCGTTGCTGTCCGCTGGGACCAGACGGTACGCCTCAACCGCCAAATCATATTGCTGCAAGGTTTCCAGCAGATCTGCACTCAGCAAAATGGCGTCCACATGATCGGGCCGCAGGAAACTGGCCAAGCGTGTGTACAGCAGAACATAGTCGGCTGAAGCTTCGCTGTTCAACGCGGCACCGACGGTAAAGAATATTTCGGCCATGCCGTCCTGAGCGGATCGGACATGAGTGAACGGCAAGGTTTCTCCTGCTTCCAATTGGCTCAAATAGGTCTCGATGGTCGGGTCACTGCCTGCCACAAACACCTCGTCCAGAAACTGAATGGCGTCCTCGTTGCGATCAAGCTGCGACAAAATCTCGGTGCGGGCCAACGCAGCCCGACGCGAGAATCGGGCAACCGTTCCATCATTGTCCGCAAGTATCGCCTCTGCGCCTTCGAAATCACCGATAGACGCCAATGCCATCGCCTTGTGATAAAGCGCGAATTCCCTGAGGCCATCCTGAGTGGCGACAGAATCGAACTGATCCATCGCCTTCGTCATCTCACCTTGTCCCAGATAAGCCCAGGCGATCATCAGGCCATCAACAAGAGGACCGACACCCTGTGTTTCAGGGTCACGGGCCAGTAGTTCGTCAAATTTTCCCTGGGCAATCAAATTGACCGATATCACCATTCGCGCAGCCTGGCTGGGCAAGTTGGCTTTCTCGATCTGCTGGGCGACAGGCAGCGCGCGGGCCACTTCCCCCAAAGCGATGCGGGCAACTACAACACTTTCCAGCAGCAGCGCATTTTGGGGATCAAACCTGAGGGCCTGAGCGTAGTACCGTTCAGCGGCAGAATAGTCGCTTTCGTAAATCGCCTGTCGCCCGGCCAGATATGATCCGGCACTCGATTCCGAATAGGCCGGGACTGCGACCGACGACATGAGAAGCACGGACAAAGCCGCACGACGAACCAGGGAAACCACCGAAATCCTGCCTTGCTATCGTTGACTGAAGGTTAAGCTAGGGCTTCGGCAGGCAAGAGGCAATGGCAGAGCCTTCATGACGCTGCCATTGCCCGTTTTTTGCTTACATGTTCGGATAGTTTGGTCCGTCACCGCCCTGCGGTGTGGTCCAGGTGATGTTCTGACTGGGATCCTTGATGTCGCAGGTTTTGCAGTGAACACAGTTCTGGAAATTGATCACGAATCGCGGACCGTCTTCGTCTTCGACCATCTCATATACACCTGCCGGGCAATAACGCTGCGCCGGTTCGTCGAACTTGGGCAGGTTGACCTTTACCGGGATATCAGGATTGGTCAGACGCAAATGGCAGGGCTGGCTTTCCTCGTGGTTGGTCGCTGCGAACGACACATTCGTCAAACGATCGAAAGACAGCGTTCCATCCGGCTTCGGATAATCGATTGGCTGGTGCTTACTGGCTTCTTCGGTAGATTCTGCATCGTTTTTGCCGTGACCCAGCGTACCGAACAGTGAAAAGCCAAATGTGTTGGTCCACATGTCCAGACCACCCAACATCAGGCTGGCGGTCAGGCCCCACTTCGACCACATCGGCTTGACATTGCGAACCTTTTTCAGGTCGGAACCAATCGCACCATTACGAACTTCAGTCTCGTAAGCCGTCAGTTCATCGCCCGAACGCTCGGCCTTGATAGCGTCATAAGCAGCTTCGGCCGCAGCTTTGCCCGACAGCATCGCGTTGTGGTTGCCTTTGATGCGCGGCACGTTGACCATGCCCGCCGAACAGCCCAACAGCGCCACGCCCGGAGCTACCAGCTGTGGCATTGACTGATAGCCGCCTTCAGTGATCGCGCGGGCCCCGTAGGCGACGCGCTTGCCACCTTTCAGCAGATCAGCAACCATCGGGTGGTGCTTGAACCGCTGGAATTCCATGTAGGGATACAGGTGCGGGTTCTTGTAGTTCAGGTGAACAACGAAGCCGACGTAAACTTGATTGTTTTCAAGATGGTAAATGAACGAACCGCCGCCTGCGTTGCTGCCCAACGGCCAGCCCATTGTGTGCGTGACGCTGCCTTCCTTGTGCTTGGCCGGGTCGATCTCCCAGATCTCTTTCATGCCGACACCGTATTTCTGCGGCTCTTTGCCGGCAGACAGGTCGTATTTGGCAATCACTTCCTTGGAAAGAGAACCCCGGACGCCTTCCGACAGGAACACGTATTTGCCGTGCAGCTCCATCCCCGGTTCGGTGTTGGGGCCATAGGAACCGTCTGGTTCCAGACCGAAGACACCGGCAACCACGCCTTTGACCTCGCCATTTTCGCCATAGACCATTTCCGAGCACGCCATGCCCGGGAAGATCTCGACACCCAGTTCCTCGGCCTGTTCGGCCATCCAGCGGCAGACATTGCCCATCGACACGATGTAGTTGCCGTGGTTGTGCATCAGGGGCGGCATCGGGAAGTTCGGGATACGGACCTGACCCGCCTCACCCAGCATGTAGAACTTGTCGTCCTTGACCGGTACATTCAGCGGCGCGCCTTTTTCCTTCCAGTCCGGGATCAGAGCATCCAGACCACACGGGTCGAGAACCGCGCCCGACAGGATATGCGCGCCAACCTCCGAACCTTTTTCCAGAACCACAACGTTCAGGTCGGCATCCAGCTGTTTCAAACGGATGGCCGCAGACAGGCCCGCAGGACCTGCACCCACGATCACCACGTCATATTCCATCGCTTCGCGTTCAATCTCGGCCATCGCGGGCTCCCTAGCTAACTTTCCGAATTGGCGCTGTCACCGCATGATCTGCGCAATTTTGTTTCACGGCTGATTACATGGTCTCAAAGACATTGGTCAATCGAAACACGGCGTAACAAGAGGGCTATTCGACACATCAACCTTCCGGTGTGTCCCCCATCAGGTATCTGGGACCGCTACCATTCGATTTTGCGCGGTCATCGGGATTATAGAGCGCACATTTCGGCAAGCTCAGACACCCACACCCGATGCAGCCATCGAGGTTGTCGCGCAACCGCGTCAGGGTATCGATTCGCTGATCCAGATGGGCCCGAAGCTGTACACTAATGGCCTTCCAGTCCTGCGGCGTCGGTGTGCGATTTCCCGGCAGGCCCGACAACACCTCACGGATTTCAGGCAGGGTCAGGCCGAACTGCTGCGCAATCATGACAAAGCTCAGCCGCCGAATATCGGCCCGTTGGTAACGTCGCTGCCCGCCCGCGTTGCGCCAGGGCGAAATCAGACCCTGTGCTTCGTAATACCGGATGGCCGACACGGCCAGCCCTGTGCGCCGGGCCAATGCGCCAATCGCCAGCCCCTCTGAAACAGCCATCACACCCTCAAAAAAATCACCTTGACCTAAAGTTAGGTTTAGAAATTACGGTGAGTCGGGACAAGCCAAAAAACACAGGAGATCCCATGATGGCGACGCTTGAACACACCAATTTCACTGTCCGCGACCCGCAGGCCTCGGCCGGTTGGATGCAAAAGGTCTTTGGCTGGAAAACCCTTTGGGAAGGCCCTGCAATTGCCGGTGGATACACTGTGCATGTCGGCTCGGCCCATACGTATCTGGCGCTGTATAAACCTGACGACCCGAAACAGTCGGATGAAAGCAGCTACGATGTGGTCGGAGGGCTAAACCATGTTGGCGTGCTGGTCGAAGATATCGATGCGACCGAAGCCAAAGTGCGCGATGTGGGGTTCGAACCCCACAACCACGCCGATTACGAACCTGGACGTCGATTCTATTTCAGGGATGATAACGGCATCGAGTTCGAAGTGGTGCAATATGATTGAGATGATTTGGCTTTGCACCCCGTCGCAGCGTTGGCGAAGGTCGCGGCATCCCGATCATCGGCACAGGCCCCATCCTAAATCAAAACGGCGCGAAGTCGCGAATTGATCGCTGCTAGCGCTGACACCTCTTGCAATTCACGTGGCATTTGGGTCAGGTAACTGCCAACCTAACATTCGCCCCGACGCTTCTGTGCGGCGGGGCGACTCAATTTATGCGTGGACGTAGAGAGTATGGAAAAGATCCCGATGACGCCTGCGGGCAATGCCGCGCTCGCGGCTGAGCTGAAGAATCTCAAATCCGTTGAACGCCCGGCGATCATCGAAGCGATCGCATCGGCGCGGGAACTGGGCGACCTGAAGGAAAACGCCGAATATCATTCTGCCCGCGAAAAACAGGGCTTCATCGAAGGTCGCATCAAGGAACTGGAAGGTATCCTGTCGCTTGCCGACGTCATTGACCCGTCCAAGTTGACCGGCGCAGTCAAATTTGGCGCAAAGGTTACATTGGTCGACGAAGATACCGAGGAAGAAAAGACTTGGCAGATCGTTGGTGAATACGAGGCCAATATCGAAAACGGCCTGCTGAACATCAAATCCCCCATCGCCCGCGCCCTGATCGGCAAAGATGAAGGGGACAGTGTCGAAGTGCGTACACCCGGCGGCGTGCGCTCTTACGAAATCCTGAGTATCGAGTACGCCTGACCGGAGCGCATGTAATGTCGGGGCCAAAACCTGACCCGGAGACCGAAAAGCCGACGTCGCTGGGCATCTATGATCGCCCGAAGACTCCGGCTGTCACCGAAATCGAGATTGCCGCACTGGTGTTCAGCCTGATCTGGCTGGTGGTGTCGGTCGTCTTTCTCGTGCTGCCCGGCCAAGGGCAGAACGGTGGCTTTGTCGTCGCCTTTCTGGCCGTGTTCATGCCCGTGGCGATGATCTGGGTTGCGGCCACCGCGATGCGCGCCAGCCGGGTGATGCGAGAGGAAAGCGAACGCCTGCAAACAGCAATTGACGCGATCCGACAAGCCTATGTGGCGCAGCAGCAACGCGCCTCCAGCACTTATGAACCCGCGGTAACCAAAAAGCTGGACGAAATCGCTGCGGCCACACGGAAAACCGAAGACGCCTTGGCAACATTCTCGAGCAAACGCACCGCGCGCTCTGCCGCAGCGGCGCAGCCTTCCACTCAGGGCGACCAGACCTCGTTGGAACTTGGGACACCTGCGGAAGAGATCACTTCACCACTGAGTACCGAGGTTTTCATCCGCGCACTGAATTTCCCCGAAACGCAGGACGACACCGAGGGGTTCAATGCACTGCGTGTTGCATTGAAGGACCGCAAGACGGCACAGCTTGTGCAAGCTTCGCAGGATGTTCTGACGCTGCTCAGCCAGGAAGGCATCTACATGGATGACCTGCGCCCCGACATGGCCCGGCCAGAAATCTGGCGCCAGTTCGCCCAGGGCACACGCGGGCGAGCTGTGGCGGCGCTGGGGGGTGTACGCGACAGATCTTCACTTGCACTGACGGCAGCCCGAATGAAACAGGACCCGATTTTCCGCGACGCCGCTCACCATTTCCTGCGTCGGTTTGACAAGATGATGGCCGAGTTTGAACCCACGGCAAGCGATGCGGAACTGAGTGAATTGGGTGAAACCCGAACGGCACGCGCATTCATGTTGCTGGGCCGCGTGGCAGGCACGTTTGATTAATCCGGCCCGACAACCCACGACATTTTGGTCGCACTGCTGAAATTGAACAGATACTTCAGCGGTCCGGTTTTTTCTTGACCCAAAGGCAGAAACCCCTCGCGCTCGTACAAGCTGCGGGCCCGGGGGTTTGTGTCGATGACATCAAGCTGAACCTCTGACATGTTGTGGTTGCGGGCCTCGCACTTGATGGCATTCAGCAATGCCGTGCCCACTCCTTTGCCGCGCGCCTCGGCAGCGACAAAAATACCATCCATCTGGAACACGCCCGGTTTCAGCTCGCGCTCCAGCACGCTCAGAACCAAAGCGCGCCAGATAGCCCCGAACCAGCCATAGACCCGCGCCAGGTCGGACATATTGCCCCCCGCAAAAGAGCCGTCACGTGTCTTGAAACCCGCCAGACCCAGCACCCGGCCCGTTTCATCCCGCGCAACCAGCGCGAAATCCGGGTTCAATGCGATTTCAAAGAAAGCTAATCCTTTTTCGTCCGGACCCATGACTTTGCCCAGCTTGGCCGAAAATGCCTGCCAGAACAGGGCCGCCGCTTGCGCGCGTTCCTGATCGGCGAACTCTCTGGAAATCGTGACCGTCACAACCCGAAACTTCCATACGGGAGGAAACGGACCATATCGCCCGGTTTGACGTGACGCGCACCGTCCTCGATTTCGACCAACCCTTCAGCCCAGCTGAGACCACTGATCCGGCCTGACCCTTCCGAGTGGAAGACTTCGGCCCGCCCATCGCGCATTCTGGCGCGCAGATATTCCCGGCGACCCGGTTTTTTACGCTTTTCAAAGGCGGCAGGCACTTCGAAACCCTGCGGTTCAGCCCAGCCTTCGCCGGACATCAACCCCAAAGCCGGGCGCGCGAAGATCAAAGTACAGACCATGGCCGCAACCGGGTTTCCGGGCAGGCCAAACACCGGCACGCCGGACCACAAACCCAGAGCCAGCGGCCGCCCGGGCTTCAACGCAATGCGCCAGTGCTGCATCGCCCCGGCCTGACGCAACAAGGCTGAGACGTGGTCCTCGTCGCCTGCTGACGCGCCACCACTGGTCAAAATCACATCCGCCTGTTTTGCTGACTGGTCCAATCGATCCCGCAAGGCGTCCCGATCATCCGAAACACGGCCCATATCCACGGGCACGAACCCCATCCGATCGATCAATGACAGCAGCAACGGGCGGTTGGCGTCGAAAATCTGACCCGGACCAGCACGCTCTCCGGCTTCGACCAGTTCATCGCCCGTGGACACTACAGCCACGCGAAGCGGTTTACGTACGTTGACTTCGGCAATCCCCACGGCAGACAGCAGCGCAAGATCGGCGGGAGTCAGCCTGCGCCCGGCAGGAAGAGCGATATCGCCTGCGGTCACGTCCTCTCCCGCGCGCCGTGTATTTGCGCCTTTTTTAAGCGGGCCGTGGAAAGCAATGTGGCCGTCTTTGACCGTGACATCCTCTTCCAGAATAACCGTATCCACCCCGTCAGGCAGCGCCGCACCCGTCAGCACGCGCAATGCCCGGCCTTGAGGCACGTCACCGTCGAACGGAATTCCCGCCGCCGCACGCCCGTCAATCAATGGCATGATCTGTGGGCCATCGGGGGCGGGGCCAGCAAACCCGAACCCATCCACAGCCGTATTCGGTAACGGCGGGTTCGAGCGTCGGGCGACCACATCCCCGGCCAGAATGCGCCCGCTCGTGTTGTTCAGCGCAACCGTCTCAACTGACGTGATCGGGTGCAGCCCGTCGCGCAAATAGGCCAGAGCGTCATCGACCGGTGTCCAGTTGACCCCGGCAGGCAATGCAAAACAATCGTTCCGCAACGGAGGCGGGGCTATGTTCGGCTTGTCCTGAGGCACACCCAATATCCAACCTTCCTCTGCCGCTGAGACGTTCAATTGTGCATCCAACTCCTGCTCTGTCAGACGCGACAGAGTCAAGGCAACCTGTTCAACCTGCCAAGCGTCCTTGATCCGTCCATCCGGTGCCGCGCCAAGGGATAAAGACGGCCAGATTTCCACGAAGGCGACGGGTTTATCCAGCGGCTCGAACGGCCAGACAGAGACTTGCCCGGCAAACCGGTGGCGAAGCCGGTTCAGAACTGGCAATCCCATCATAACTTGTCCGCCAACCGCGCCTGCCCCTGCCATCTGCCAGCAAGTGAAGCTGCCTTTTGCCAGAGTCTCAACGACACGGCGGTCCGGGAACGGGTTTGAATAGCCCGTTTTGGTACGCGGCAGACCGTCAATATCTCGGCGCAATCCGTTCATCCAGAACGGGCCGAGACCACCAAACCGCAAGTTGATCCGACCCGCCAGATCAAAGCGATTGTTGGCCTTCGGGGAATCCTCGATATGTTGGTCGAACCAGTCCCACAAAGCCAGCGGATCGTCCGTACCGGTCATCGCGCGGGCGAATCCGCAAGGATATCCAAAAGGAAAATCGAACCCAAGAAGCAGACGGCGACCGGCCTTCAGTTCGGCTCGGATCAGAGTATCCAACCATTGCTCTGCAACCAGCCTGTTACGCAGGTATTCGGGGTCAAACACTTTTCCATTACGTACAATGCAGGCCCAGATCGCATCCTTGCGCGGGGTCGGCCCGGTGTCGTTCCCCCCAGACCAATCCACCATTGCAAAGGTTTGGAACAGGCTCACAATTCGACCTCTTTCAGTATGAAATCCGTGACGCCAGCCGTGTCGTTCAGATCAAAAACCGGGCAATCCAGATCCAGCGCGGTGTCACTGGCCACCGCGCGGATGGTGCCGTTTTCAGGTGCCATCAGCGCGTTACCCGCCGCGGCGCGATACGCTTCGATCTTGGGGTGGTCCTCGCGCTTGAACCCTTCGACCAGCACCAGATCGACCGGCGAGAGCCGCGCCAACAGTTCGGCGAGGGGCGGTTCAGGCGCGCCCCGCAATTCCTGCATCAGAGCAATGCGTTGCCCTGAGGCAAGCAATACCTCGCTGGCCCCTGCCACGCGGTGCCGGTGACTGTCCGTGCCCGGTTGATCCACATCGACGCTGTGATGCGCGTGTTTGACCGTAGAGACCGAGAAACCCCGGCTGGAGATCTCGGCCACCAGCCGTTCCATCAGCCCGGTTTTGCCGGTATTCTTCCAGCCCGTGACGCCATAGATCCTCATGCCTGCTCCAACAAAGTTCGGGCACGGTCCAGGTCTTCAGGCGTGTTGACGTTGAAGAACGGATCGAACGGGTCGGCGTTGAACAAAGCCTCGCGCCCGTCATGTTTGTCAGTCCACATCACCACCTTGCGCAACCCGTCCATCAGCGCCCCCCGCAGATCATCGCGAAGCGCCACGGGCCAGATCCCAAAGGTCGGGTGTCGGTTGACCCGCTTGCCCCCGCCGGATTTCAGCGCCTCGTCGCCCGTACGCGGCGTGGTGGCCAACACCAGAGGGTGCACCTGCCCTTCCGCAGCCTGTGTCAGTCGCGCCACCAGGTCGCGCGGGAAGAATGGCGTGTCTGCGGCAACCGTCACGATGCTGTCTGCCCCCTGCCCTGCCGCCCAGTCGAGCCCGGCCAGCACACCGGCCAGAGGGCCCGCAAATCCGTTGATCGTATCAGGCAGGACGGGCAGGTTCAGGTCGGCGAAACGCTCGGGGTCTCCATTGGCGTTCAACGCCAGGCCACTCACCTGTGGAGCGATACGTTCGATAACATGGTACAGCAGGCTCTGCCTTCCAATCTGCAGCAGACCTTTGTCGCCACCGCCCATACGTGTGGCCTGCCCGCCTGCGAGAATTATGCCAAGCGGTTTGGTCATGATGGGTCTTCGATATCCGGCCATTTTCGAAATTTCTCCAGCGGTGTAAAAATCCAAACCCCATTGCCCGCACCAAGCAAAATGAAACACAGGCTCAAAGGAAGTCCGGAAAAGTCGGCCAAAACATGGCTGAAGCGAATGGAAGCGAGAAACAGCACCAAAACCGCCATAGGCGCGAAAAACGACCAGAAATAGCACCGATACCTGCGGAGTGATCGTCGGATTTCGTCGGGTAATACGACTGAGTCCGGCAAACCTTGAAGGAGGATACGTTGCAATACAGCGCTTTGTTTTTTCACCGCCAATCCCCAAGCTGTCCACCCCATCCGGAATGGGGCAAACAGGTCAAATGTACCGATATAGTCTCTTGCGTCCCATCCCAATCGATTCAGAGTTTCCTCGTCCAACCGTGCCATCCCGTCTACGATGGTCCGTTTGCTGCGTGCGTAGTTTCGGGCAGCAAGAATGCTCAGCGGTAAGATACTGACCGTCACAACAATCAAGAAAAAGAGTCTGAGAGTTTCCAAAATCATCCTGCACTTTTGCGGCGGTGTTTCTTGTCCTCGCCTGACACGGTAGACGGGTCTACGTCGCGCAGCAGACGGTCGTCACCCGAGAGGCAGACAAAGCGCTGCCCGCGCATCCTGCCGATCAGCGTCAGCCCGACTTCGCGCGCGATCTCGACACCCCATGCGGTGAAGCCTGAGCGGGAGGCCAGAACCGGAATGCCCATCATTGCCGTCTTGATCACCATCTCGGATGTCAGGCGACCGGTGGTATAGAGAATCTTGTCCTCCGCCGCCTCATTCTCGGACAGCATCCAGCCTGCAATCTTGTCGACAGCGTTATGGCGGCCCACGTCTTCCATATACACCAGCGGGCGGTTTTCACGGCACAGGACAGTGCCGTGGATTGCCCCGGCCTCGAGATACAGCGACGGGGTGCGGTTGATCTTCGAGGCCAGTTCGTACAGCCACGAAGTACGCACCTGAACCTGCGGCAGTTGCACGTCCTCAAGCCCCTCCATCATGTCGCCAAACACCGTACCTACGGCACACCCGCTGGTGCGCGTCTTTTTCTTCAGCTTATCCTCGTAAGACGTCTGGCGCGCGGTGCGAACGATCACGGTTTCAAGATCGTCATCATATTCCACGCGCGTGATTTCGTCATCCGCCAGTAGCATCCCCTGATTGCGCAGAAAGCCCAGCGCCAGATATTCGGGGTAATCGCCAATGGTCATCGCTGTCACGATTTCCTGCGCGTTGAGGAATATCGTCAACGGGCGCTCTTCGACCACCGAAATCTGGTTGATTTCGCCGTTCTGGTCCACACCCTCAACCGCGCGGGTCAGGCGTGTCGCGCCCGGATCAGGGGCGATAAGATAGTCCGACAGATCGAATTCCGTGGCCAATTGCAACCCCTTCCCAAGACAGTTACTGCTGCACGCATCACCATAGGATTTAGCCATGGCCTCTGCCACATCCAAGTCATACTTCTGGAAAGGTTTTCGGGACGGGACGCCGTTCGTCTTCGTCGCCGTGCCCTTTGGCCTTCTGTTTGGTGTTTTCGCGACCGAAGCCGGGCTGACCCTTGTTCAGACGATGGCCTTTACATCGACCGTTTTTGCCGGAGCAGCGCAATTCGCGGCCCTGCAACTGTTGCAGGACAACACCCCGACCGTGATCATCGTAATCTCGGCGCTGGCCGTGAATCTGCGTATGGCGATGTATTCCGCATCACTGACACCTTACCTGGGTTCCGCGCCCATGTGGCAGCGTGCCTTTGCGGCATATCTGACCGTGGATCAATCTTATGCCTGCTCCATCGTGCGGTTCGAGAAAGAGCCTGACCTGTCAGTGCCACAACGCATGGCCTATTTCGTGGGCTCTGTTACGCCGATCACGCCGCTCTGGATTCTGGGCACCTATCTGGGCGCAGTTCTGGGTGCACAAATACCGGAAAGCTGGGCGCTGGATTTTGCCCTGCCTATTACCTTTCTGGCCATGATAGGGCCGATGATGCGGACCTTTGCACATGTGGTCGCAGCACTTGTGGCCATCACGGTTTCGTTGCTGACGGTCGCAATCCCGTTCAATCTGGGTCTGTTGATCGCCGGATGCGCTGGAATGATTGCCGGAGCGCAAGCGGAACTGATCCTCGAACGTAGAAAGACGCAGTCATGACGCAGCCGGAGTCCGTCACCATCTGGGCCATTATCATCGGGCTTGCCATCGGCAGTTATGCGCTTCGCTTTGTCTTTATCGGTTTTGTAGGTGATCGCACGATGCCGCCCTGGCTGCTGCGTCACCTGCGGTATACAGCGGTGGCCATCCTTCCTGCATTGATCGCACCGCTGGTTGTCTGGCCATCGGCCACCGAAGGACAGCCCGATCTGCCCCGTATGTCGGCGGCGGCTGTTGCCCTGATAGTGGGAGTGATCAGCAAAAACGTGCTGGCGGCCATCTTTTCCGGGGCCGCCACGCTCTATGGTCTGCTTTATCTACTGAGTTGAGACAGCGTTCAGCTGGTTGAGACGCGCATTGTTCGCCGCCAACCCTTTTTGCAGATCCGCATCGTCGTTTTCCCGGTACTCTTCGGTCACGACGCCCGGAATCTTTGCGAACTGTTCCGACAATTTCACCGGATAGAACGTCACATCGATCTGCTCGAATCCCGGCACCTGCTTCAACAGTTGCGAAGTCGCGTTGGTGCAGAATGCGCCGGCGACCGGACCGGACTGCTTTGCCAGTTGCAAGGCGATTTCAGCCTGTTGCGGGCTCACCTGTATGGTCTGTATACGGGCATAATGCGTTTCGCGCGCGTGCGAGCTGCGATAGGCCCGCTCGACCGCCGGGGTAATGCCATAGAGCACGTCATCCTTCACAGGAACAACATCCGCCCGGAACGAACCGGCAGGGTCAAAGATCACCCGCTCGCTACCCGAGATCATCAGCGACGTATGTGCACCCGATCCGGTGCGGGTGCTGATCATCGTGTAAAGCGTTAGCGTCGATAGCCCCGGATCACGGTAGGACCGGGATACGACTTCATTCTGATCCGCCTGAGGACGGCTTGAATTGGCACAGCCTGCCAGCGTCGCTGCCAACAAGCAGGCAATCAAAATCCTGAGCAATTTAGCCCCCAATACTATCAGGAGGCGAAAACCGCCAGAAACAGGCACAGGAAGGCAATGGCGACTACACACCACGTGGTGGCTTTGATGAAACCATTGAAAGTTTTGGTTTGGACCGTGATGTCCATTTCGCCGTGCTTGTATTCAGCCATGAGTCTCAGATTCCCAATTCGCGTGTTTGATCTGTTGGATAATAGAAAATACAACGCCTGTCACCACGTCTTTCACGCGCAAGATGCGCTTACTTGAGAACCGAGCAACCGGGATACCCGAAACCCCACCGCCAGGGCAGGCCGCTACAGGGCCCGCCACCGAATCGCACCGCCCCATACATTGCATCCGCAGTGATCGCGTGCACGCTGCGAATCTGGTCAGGTGTCATGTCGTACCGGTCGGCATAATCTTCTGCATGGCGGTCTCCGTGCTCTACCACACAGGCGTGCAAGGCGTCATCCGCAGCCAGACGTGCGTCATAGCTTTCCTCGGTCGTCTCCGCTCCTCCTGCATTGTGATAAGCCCGGTCATGGGTCACGCAGCAGTACTCCCATGGCGGGTGCTCTTGATACAGTTCGCCAACTTGCGGAAACTGCTTTGCCACCCAGCGCCAACTGGCTGACAACCCGCCTGAACAGCCGTCAGTTTCAAACGAGGTCAGTTCGGCGCCCTCGCTTTGTTCGATCAGCGCTCGGTGGCCCGGCATTTCAAATCCTCGCATCAAATCCTGAGCCCATGCCGACAGTGGCGGCAGAGCCAGAATCAGCGCCAGTTTAAGGGCTTTCATCGCGCATAGCCTCTGTATCGACCTGCAATCCAAACGTAGTGGCCAGCCACAGCAACAGCCGCTCACCCGGCCCCATTTCAGCGCGCACGCGCAAAACCTCATTGGCCATGGCCGGGCGGTCTGTGATCAGACCATCCACCCCCATCGAGGCCATTCTGGACATCTGCAACGGATCATTCACAGTCCAGACGTAGATATCCTTGCCCGCGTCCTGCACCTTGCGGATCAGTCCCGGTGTCACCATGCCTGCATTGACCGCAACAAATTCGCCTTCAAGCCCCGACAGATCCCCGACAGCCGTGGCCGCCAGCACGCCGGAGCGCCAGTCGGGGCGTAACTTTTTCATCTTTTGCACAGCCGGGTACTTCAGCGACATGGTAGCAATGTCGCCCTGCATCCCGAGCTCTTCGACAAGGTGGATCACCCGGTTTTCCAAATCAACGTCATGACCATAGTATTTCAGTTCGATAAGGACCTTGGACTTGCCCCTGGCCGCTTCCAGAACCTCTCGCAGGGTCGGGGTCCGCTCTGCGGCGTATTCCGGCCCGAACCAGCTTCCAATGTCGATATCAGCCACATCCTGTATCGTAGCATCCCAGACCTTCAGGTTGACGCCGGCCAACTTCATGAAATCGCTGTCATGGGCCACGATAATCACATCATCCGCCGTTTCCTGAACGTCTATCTCAACCCAGTCCGCACCATCCTCGATCGCTTTCAAGACCGAGGCCATTGTGTTTTCCGGTCGTAAAGCCGCAGCGCCCCGGTGACCGATGACCTCAGCATGATCCGGCGCCTGCACCCGTTCCAGCAGGCTTTGACCGAACCAAAGGCCAATGCCCAATGCCGCCAGGGCCGCTGCGACAGTCACAAGTACAGGTACGCGGACCCTTCGGGGTTCGGGATGGGGAACTTCTTTTGTCTCAGCTTCGAAAAACGCGTCCAGCACAACCGCCAGCGCGCCCAGCGCTGTTGCCGCCAGAACCAACCCCGCCAAGGACCAAAGCCCTGCGATGATCAGGCTGAGGATCAATGCCAGTCTGAGGCTGCCGCCTTCCTGCACCGGCACAAGCGCAAACAACAAACTTGCCATTGCAGCTATCAACGCCGCAATCACAAGCCGCATTCCCAGCCAAAGGGCAAGTTCGATCTTCAAACGCCCGCGCTTGCCTTCCATCTTTTGTTCGCTTTTGGCGAATGCTCCGCGTGGTGAAGCACCTTCAAACAGGACCAAGTGCAGGGCCAGTGCCCATCCGGACAGACGACGAATCAACACCCATGCCAACGCAAGACCGACAAGTCCAATAAGAACCACGGCCACCTGAAAGGCCGGAGGGTGGAACGTCAGGTAATAATTGATGTCATATTCCGTCAGCGTCCACCATGCGATCAACCCCGCGATGGCCACAAACGGCAGGGCAAGCAGCAAGACACGCAGGATGAACCGAACGGCAAACCCGAACAGTGCCGGAAAGCGGGACAGGTTCAGTGCCAGCGCCGCGCCCCCTGCGCGCCAGGGGTCGCCTTCCCCCATGCGCAAGGACCCGGCCATGACCGAGAACACAAAGACCTCGGCCAGCAAAAACAGGCTGAGCACCGCGACACCCGCGATGAACCCTGCCGGAGACAGCAGGAACATCGCAATGTCCTGGTCGGTCAGAGCGGTCTGATCTGACAGAGAGACCGCCAGATTGACGGCCACGGCCACACCCGGTGCGATCAACGCCACCAACAGCAAACGCACAGCGACATAGATTGGCACAAAGACCCAACGCCGGGCCCAAGCTTCGGCGTAGGCATGTGTTACTGCTTGAAAAATTGTTGTCACGTGGCGGCCTCCGGACTGATGCAGTCATTCAAAGGCGCGCACGCGTGAATTGCAAGTCAGCTGTCATTCAGATCCGCAGCTAGACGGAACCCGATACGGTTGGCAGGTTTATCCTCGACGGATTTAGGCAAAGCGCGCAGCATCACATTCAACTGACTGACATGCTGCACCAGTTGCGTGCGGGCCCCGGCCCCGCCCGATCCATAAAAAGTAATCATGTCGGGGTCGAAATACCCCATCCCCTCGATCCGCATTACGCCGGCATCGCCACCGGTGAAGCCCATGGCGACTTCGTGATCACCGTCCAGCGTCTTTTCGAAGTTCTGGATGTACATGATCAAGCGTTCGTAAGCCCATTGCGCAGGGCTTTTGTTCTTGACCGGCTTCTTCAAGCTCTCGGGCAGGTCCTTGGCACCGGATTGAGCGTTGGGATCTGCGTGCACCTCATGACACCGCGGCAAAGCAGCGGCTTCGGCGGCCTCGGCCGAGGTTTCGATTTGGTCCTGCATTCTTCTACCCTTTGAGCTGATACAGCCATGCCCCGTCGGCGCGTTGCGTCCGGGTTACTGCACCAATGTGGTAGAGATGATTCACATGCGCAACCGCCTCAACAAGCGCAAGCCCATATTCACCTTCACGGATCGTGCGCTTGAACAGAGGCAGAAAACAATCGGCGGCAGCTCTGGGCTGATCCAGATGTTTCAACAGGCGATCCAAAGCGCCGTGGTGGTTGTCGATAAGCTGCCTCATTCTAAGCGGCAGACCCGTAAAAGGCAGCTTGTGCCCGCCAAGGACCAGATGATCGGGCCGGGCAAGCGTTTGCAAACGCTCGCAGGCTTCCAGCCACGCTGAAACCGGATCGGCCATCGGTTCGGTGGCATAGACGCCCAGATTGGGACTGATCGAGCTGAGAATCTGATCGCCGCTCAACACCAGATTGTCATCACGGCTCCAGAAGGTGGCGTGTTCCGGCGCGTGGCCATTGCCCATATGAACGTCCCAGTCGCGGCCACCCATTCGGATCACGTCGCCCTGCTTGATCCGTTTAAAGCCCAGCGGCATGGGATAGACCGTGTCGGCAAAGTTGAACGGACGATCCTTCATCCGCTCATTCAGAACCTCGGGTGCCATGCCCGCGCAGCGATAGAAATCAAGCGTCTCCTGCGGCCATGTTTCCTGCACATCCAGCGTCAGCATTCGCGCAAACAGCCATGAGGTGCGGCTTGTGACCAGCTCGGCCCCGTGCTCCGACTGAAACCACCCGGCATTGCCGACATGGTCAGGATGATGATGCGTCACCACCACACGGGTGATCGGTTTGCCCCCGAGGGGCCCACCCATCAGGGTTTCCCAGATACGCCGCGTCTTGTTCGACGACAGCCCGGTATCAATCACCGTCCAACCTTCGCCATCGTCCAGTGCGTAGATATTGACGTGATCCAGCGCCATCGGAAGAGGCAGGCGCATCCATAGAACGCCCTCGGCAACCTCGACGGCCTCACCCGGCGCAGGCGGTTCAGCCCACGGATACCTGATCCCCGAAACGCGATCCCCGTCCATCACGCCGCCAATTCGTCTGGGCTGAGCGAAAAGAGATCATCCGCCCCGCTTTGCACCCGCGCCAGAAGGCCGGAATGCTCGGGCAACAAGGCGTTGATGTAGTATCGCGCCAGCTTGGCCCGTGGTCCTTCCGGATCGGCCAGTGCCGCGGACAGGTGATAGTGCCCGCCAAGCACCCGGGCAAACGCCTGAAGATATGCCGTTGCGCCTGCAAATCGATCGTTCATGTCGTCCTGCGCCACCAACCATTCGGTGGCCTCGCGCAGGGTTTCTGTTGCCTCCCACACAGGACCGGCCAAATCGGGCATCGTCGTACGCGCGTGTTCTGCCTGTTCTTCGATCTCGTCCAGAAGGTTCGACGCCGCCTCGCCGCCGTCCATCATTTTGCGCGCAACAAGGTCCATGGCCTGAATGCCATCGGTTCCCTCGTAAATCGCGGTCACGCGAACATCGCGGGAATACTGCGCCGCACCTGTTTCTTCGACAAAGCCCATGCCCCCATGCACCTGCACGCCGGTTTCAGCCACGCTTATTCCGGTCCGGGCCCCAAAGTTTTTGCCGATTGGCGTCAACAACGCGGCCCGCGCGACCCAGTCTGTGTCGCCGGTGGCTTTCGCCATATCAATCGCCGTTGCGTTGGCCATGAGAATCGCACGCGCAGCAAAGATATCGGCGCGCATATCCATGATCATGCGACGCACATCCGCATGATCGATGATCGTACCCGAAGGCGTCCTGCCCTGCTTACGCTCCAGCGCATAGGCCAAAGCGTGCTGATAGGCGCCTTCCGCAACGCCCACACCCTGGCCACCCACACCCAGGCGGGCGTTGTTCATCATGGTAAACATGGCCGCCATACCACCATGTTCCTTACCGACAAGCCATCCTTTGGCGCCGTCATATTGCATCACGCAGGTGGGTGAGCCATGCAGGCCCATCTTGTGTTCGACAGAAACAACCTTCAGGTCGTTGGCCACGCCGGGGTTTCCAGCCGCATCGGGGATGTATTTCGGTACCAGAAACAAGGAAATGCCCTTGGTGCCGGGCACACCGTCCGGCAGACGGGCCAGAACCAGATGGCAGACATTTTCAGCAAAGTCGTTGTCGCCCCAGGAAATGAAGATCTTCTGCCCGGTCACTGAGTAGGTGCCATCACCGTTTGGTTCGGCCTTCGAGGTCAGCGCACCGACATCCGATCCGGCCTGTGCTTCGGTCAGGTTCATGGTGGCAGACCACTCACCGGAAATCATTTTGGGCAGATACAGCGACTTCAGTTCGTCGCTGGCGTGATGTTCCAGCGCCTCGATCTGGCCCTGCGCCATCAGCGGAGCAAGTTGCAGCGACAGGCAAGCGGCGCTCATCATCTCGTTCACGGCAGTAGTGATGGCCATCGGTAGGCCCATACCGCCAAATTGAGGATCAGCGCTGATCCCGATCCACCCGCCTTCGGCAATCGCCTTCCAGCCATCGGCATAGCCCGGAGAACTGCGCAGCACGCCATTCTCAAGCCGTGCCGGTTCCAGATCACCGGCACGCTGCAATGGAGCCAGAACCTCTTCGCTCATCTTGGCTGCTTCGGTCAGGATGGCGCTGACGACATCGGCGCTGGCATCCGCGAAAGTCTCGGTGGCGGCGACCTGGTCGAACCCGACGACATGGTCCAGTAGAAATTGATAATCAGAGATTGGGGCGCGATATGGCATGATTTCTCTCGGGGTCTAACGGATCAGAATACATCGGCGGGCTTGGAATCAAGTTCAAGCGCCGGTAAGCGTGTGGGCCTGAACCGATTACGTACCTTTCCTCAAGTTCCAGGCAACCAAAACGCGGCGTCATCAGATATGATCTCATCCGGCACACAGGAATTGACGGCAGATCCCGACGGCATCGCACGGGCTGCCGATATGTTGCGTCAGGGTCTTCTGGTCGCTTTTCCGACCGAAACGGTCTATGGCCTTGGCGGCGACGCCCGCAACGGTCAGGCCGTCGCGTCGATCTACGAGGCCAAGGGACGGCCCAACTTCAATCCGCTGATCGCCCATGTCGCCTCGGTGGGCGCGGCACAGCGGTTTGTGCAATGGTCAGATCATGCCGAGCAGCTGGCAAAGGCCTTCTGGCCCGGTCCTGTGACCCTGGTTTTGCCGTTGCGCGAAGGACACGGGATTTCCTCACTGGTGACCGCCGGGCTGGACACTTTGGCTGTGCGCGTGCCCGCGCACCCGACGGCGCGTGCGCTGCTGGCCGACGTTGATGGGCCCGTCGCGGCCCCCTCGGCAAATCCTTCGGGTCAGATCAGCCCCACGACGGCAGCTCATGTGTGGTCCGGCCTTGGCGGAAGGATCGCGGCGGTTCTGGACGACGGTCCCTGCGGAGTGGGTCTGGAATCCACCATAGTCGGTCTGGCTGGAGAGCCCACATTGCTGCGTCCGGGGGGCGTTGCATTGGACCGGATCGAAAGCGTGTTGAACATGCCTCTGCACCTGCATCAATCCGGCGATCTGCTGACCGCTCCGGGACAGTTGCAGTCGCATTATGCGCCGGATGCGCCTGTGCGCCTGAACGTCACGGCCCGTCAGGGCGATGAGGTTTTGCTTGGCTTCGGGCCAGTAGAATGCGACCTGAACCTGTCTGTCGAAGGACGTCTGACCGAGGCGGCCGCGAATCTCTTTGCAGCCTTTCACAGGTTGAACGAGACCGGGCGACCAATTGCCGTATCTCCGATCCCGAACACCGGATTGGGGGCTGCAATCAATGACAGGTTGCGCCGCGCCGCCGCACCACGCGACAGCTGATCAGGCCCGGCCAGCGCTGGCGGATAACGTCAGAGGATCCACACCGAGCGTCGCCAACGCAGCTTCCCATTTTTCGTCATCGGGCACGTCGAAGACAAGTTTCGTCGTGGCTTCGGTGGTCAGCCAGCCGTTCATGGCAATTTCGTCCTCAAGCTGGCCTGGCCCCCAGCCGGAATAGCCCAGCGTCAGCATCGAATTCAGCGGTCCGCTGCCAGACGCCAGATCTTCAAGCACATCCAGCGTCGCCGTCATGCTGAATTCCTCGGAAATATGCATCGAATGCAGATTGGCCTCATAATCGGAGCCATGCAGGACAAATCCGCGCGACATCTCGACCGGGCCACCGAAATGCACAAGGCGCTCTCCGATGACCGGGATACGACAGGCGATGTTCAGTTGCCCCAGCAACGTCTTGATTCGCAGATCCGAAGGCTTGTTCACGATCAATCCCATGGCGCCATCGTCGCCATGGCTGCACATATACACCACCGAATGGTCGAATCGCGGATCACCCATTCCGGGCATCGCAATCAACAGTTTTCCGGTCAGGTCCATGGGCCGTCATCTCTTTGTCAGTTCACATCAACAATGGCCCCGCCGCACCATAGTTTGCAAGAGACGAACCCGTATTTCGACGGATTTCATCGCAGTGACCGGATCGTGACTTGGAATCCGCGCCAACGACGCGCATTTATGGGGTATGAAGATGTCGATGAAACCTACCGCTGTCGCCGCACTCGCGTGTCTGAGCCTGTCCGTCCCAGTTGCCGCGCAAGGCTTGGATGACGTGGTCCAGTTGGATGTTCTGGATGGCGGGCGGACGGCCAACGGCACCTACATGTCCGCTTTGAAGCTTACGCTCAAGGATGGCTGGAAGACCTACTGGCGCGCGCCAGGAGATTCCGGCATCCCGCCCGAGTTCGACTGGAAGCGATCCAGCAATATCGGCCAGGTGGAAATCATCTGGCCCGCGCCCGAAATATTTGATCAGGATGGCCTACAATCGATTGGCTATGAAAACCAGCTGGTCCTGCCCATTAAGGTCACTCCGCGCAACCCGGCAAAACCGGTCCACCTGAAAGGCAGGATGGATCTGGGGGTTTGCAAAGACGTTTGCATCCCGGAACGCCTGGATTTCGACCACACGCTCGACGCCGACGCTGATCGCAACCCGGCGATTGCTGCAGCGCTGGCGCAAAGACCCTATTCCGCGCGCGAAGCACGTGTCACCAAGACCACCTGTAATCTGACGCCCACGAAAGACGGAATGCGGATTGAAGCTCGGATGACGATGCCGTCTGCGGGTGGCCGCGAAGTCGCTGTTATCGAACCCGGCAATCCTGCTCTTTGGGCCTCGCAACCTGTGTCTCAGAGGCAGGGGAATACTCTGGTGGCCGAAGCAGAAATCATAAACGCATCAGGTGCAACTTTTGCACTAGACCGGTCCGAGATCCGGATCACCGTTCTGGGTTCCAATCACGCAGTCGATATTCTGGGCTGCAGCGCGGGCTGAGTCCATGAGCCAATCCCCCAAGATCGGTGCGTTGGCGGTTGTTCTGCATCAGGACAAGGTTCTTCTGGTTCAGCGCAGCAAACAGCCGGACAAGGGGCTTTGGGGATTCCCCGGCGGCCACGTGGAGTGGGGTGAAACCGTTTTGCAGGCGGCGCAGCGCGAGCTGCAGGAAGAAACCTCGGTGATTGCGGAACCGTCACATTACCTGAGAAATCTGGATTTGCTGCGCCACGACAAGGCGGGACAGGTTCTGTCCCATTACCTGTTGGTCGGCGTTGCCTGCCGCTATCAGTCTGGCACACCACAAGCCGGTGACGACGCGCTGGATGCCCGCTGGTTTGCCATCGAGCAGATACGCCGGGGCGACTTGCCGATGAGCGCGCGGGTCATCGACCTTATGGAACACGCAATCCGCGCGGATCAGGCATCGGCCGATCTTGTGAGCCGCCCATAAAGCAAACCTGACAGCACCACGCTCAGGATCACGATCAGAATTGCACCGGCCAGAAATGCACCCAACCCCATTTGCAGCACCGCAATGCCATCTCCACCTGCATAGAGGCCTTGCAGCAGGCCAAGCGGTGCGCCGGTAACTGCGGGCCAAATCATTGTCAGGCCGAACCAAACCGCCAATGCGGCCCCGGTTGCCGCCAGTGCGCCCCGAACCACCCGGTCGGGTGCCCGCGCAGCTCGGCGCATGGCTGTCATCGGGCGCGCTACATCATTGACGATCGCCAGAAGAGCAGGCACCAGAATCAGAACCAGCAACATCCCGAACCCAAGCCCGTAAACCAGCGTTATCACGGTCGGCTTGAGGAATTGCGCCTGTTGCGAACCTTCATAAAGCAACGGCGCAAGTCCGAGAACCGTGGTCAAAGTGGTCAGCATCACGGGCCGCAACCTGTCTGCGGTACCTTCGACAATGGACGGAACCAGACCACGGTCTTTTTGATACGCATCTATCGTGGTCACCAGAACGATCGAGTCGTTGATGATGATTCCGGTCATGCCCAGCAATCCGACCACCGTGAACATGCTGAGCGGCACTTCCCAGATGTAGTGGCCCCAGATCGCACCAACGAGGCCGAAGGGTATGATTGCCATAACAACCACTGGCCGTGTCCAGCTGGCGAACACCCAGGCCAGTACAAGGTAGATACCTGTCAGGCACAGGATCAAACCGGTGCGCGCTTCGGCAAGGAATTCATTTTCCTGTTCACTCAGACCCGACATGCGCCACTCAACTTGCCGTTCCGCTGCGATATCGGGCAGAATTTCTTCCTGCATCGCCCGTTCGATTTCGGTGGCGCGTGCCGGATCATCTTCCGAGATGTCGCCGTAGACCGAAACAACCCTCAGGCCGTTTTCGCGCCGAACCGTCGAGAAACCGGATTTACGCTCGACCGAAACGATGTCGGCCAGCGGTACGTAAACCCCGTCAGGAGACCGCATCAGCGTACGCTCGAGGAAATCTGCCGTCAGTTCGCCCTCAGGCAGTTCCACACGGATCTCGGCACTGCGTGGCCCGTCCGGGAATGTCGCCGCTTCGATGCCGTTCAGGCGATTGCGCAGGGCGCGACCCAGCGTCTCAATCCGGAATCCCAGCGCCTCTCCCTGCGCAGTCAGGTCCAAGATGAACTCTTCCTTGTCATAAGCCAGATTGTCTTCAAGCGCCGAGACTTCGGGGAATTTCGAAAGCTCGGCCTGCAGGTCTTCGGACGCGGCCTTGAGAACGCTCACATCAGAGCCGAAAAACTGCACATCGATGGCATCGCCGCCAGGGCCGGACCGCCAACCCCGGAAGCTTACCACTTCGAGTTTGGGATGGCGCGGCGCGAATTCCTGCAACTCTCCGACAAATTCGAAACTTGAATACGAACGCAGATCAGCATCGATAAGCTCGATCGAGATACCACCCAACAAACTGCCATCCTTACCATCCGCAGCAGCCAGTTGCCGGCCTGCGTTGCCGCCAACCTCGGCCAGAACATAGTCGATCGGATTGCGGCCGTGACGCTCTTCGTAGATTTGGCCCAGATCATTGACCGCTTGCTGCAGAAGGCGCATCATTTCAAGCGTATCTGATCGCGTTGAGCCTTCGCGCATGATAAAGCCGCCAGTCACCGAACTCCGTTCAGGTGCATTAAAAAAACGCCAGTTCACATCGCCGCGAATGAACAGTGCGACTTGGCTGGCCAATACCGCGATCATCAGCGCCACGACCACGTAACGCGCCCATATCACCCAGGAGATCAACGGGCGGAACAGGTGGTCCCGAACCCAACGGAAACCACGATTGACGACCCGATTGGGCAGATCATACCAGTGCTCCTTGGCCGAGTGCGCTATGGCGTGTGCCATGTGATTGGGAAGGATCAGGAAGCATTCGACCAGCGAAGCGATCAGTACAGCGATCACTGTAAAGGGAATGTCGCGGATCAGTTCTCCGAACCGACCGCCCACCAGAGTCAGACCGAAAAACGCAATTACCGTCGTGACAGTCGCAGCCAGAACCGGCATGGCCATTCGCCGCGCCGCGCGTTCTGCGGCCACGACAGGCGACTCACCCAGCCGTCGGGCACGGAAATCCGCGTGCTCTCCTACCACGATGGCGTCATCAACCACGATGCCCAGTGTGATGATCAGGCCGAACAGCGAGACCATGTTCAGCGACAATCCCCCCAGATACATCAATGCGATTGCGGCCGACATCGCCACGGGGATACCCGCCGCAACCCAGAAGGCGATGCGCGCGTTGAGGAACAGGAACAGCAGACAGACGACAAGGCCCAGGCCCATCAACCCGTTGTTGACCAGGATGTTCAATCGGTCGGTTATGGCCTGGGCGCGGGTGCGGATCAGTTCAATCTTCACACCTTCGGGCAAGCTGGCCTGCATTTCGCGGGCAACGTCTTCAACTGTGTGCTGGATGTCTATCGCATCGCCCAGATTTGACCGGTCGACCCTGATGGACATGGCCGGATCGTCGCCGACGAAATAACTGCGATGCCGTGTGACACCTTCGACCCGAATCCTGGCGATATCACCAACTTTCAGCTTCGACCCATTGGCAAAGGTCCGCAGCGCGATGCCTTCGAGCTGTTCCGGGGTCCGTTTTTCGGTTCCGGCTCGGATACGCGCACCTGCGCCCTCAACCTCGCCGGCGGGATCGGTGCTGACCTCGGCCGCAATCGCGGACGCGATCTCTTCCATGGTGATGTCATTTGCGATCAATTGCGCCGTGGTGATCTCGACAATGATCTGGGGCGCGGCAATGCCTCTGATTTCGGTTCGCGTGACGCCCGCCGAGAACAAACGGTTGATGAACTCATCCGTCAACTTCGCCAGTTGATTGGTATCGGTAGGCCCGCTGAGTACGACATCCGTTACCCTGTCCCGCCATGCGCCGCGTCGAATTTCAGGTTCTTCAGAGCCTTCGGGAAGATCCGTCACACCGTCTATCGCGGACCGGATGTCTTCAACTGCGCGGGACATGTCCCAGTTCGGCTCGAATTCCAGTCTGACGCGGGTCCAACTTGGGTGTGAACTGGCCTCGGTACTGGTTACCCCTTCAACGGCCAGCAGCGCAGGTTCCAACAACTGCACGATACCGGCATCCATGTCCTCGGGACCTGCACCTTCCCACGAGACGGTCACATCAACCCGTTCCAGAATGACATCCGGAAAGAACTGCGCCCGCATGTTCGGAATGGCAGCTGCACCAAGAACCAGCATCACAAGCAGCAGCAGATTAGCAACTGTCTTATGTCGTGTGAAGTAACTGAGAAGGCCACCCGCTGCGCCAGGTATCTCGCGCATCATGACGCTCAGCCCCCAGCCTTGGTTTCAATACGCCGCACCAGAGATGAGGGTACGCGCGCTGACCGCAACTGACCTAAAACCTGAGTTTTTTCATCCTTAGGCATGGCTTCGTTGGCCTCAACCCGGGCCACGAGCTCGGCACGTTTCGCATCTGACAACTCGACCATGCCTGGGTCTGCCCCAGCCTCATGTCGCAGCGGCCGCACCCGCACACCTGGCCCAAGCAACGGCGTGCGACCGATAACAACCTCGCGCCCTTCCAACCCGTCACCTCGCAGTAAAACCTCGTCACCCTGTCTGCGGACAAGCTGCACCGGCAAGCTTTCCAGGCGGTCATCTGTACCAATCACCAGAACCGTTCCCGATGCGTCCAAAGCCGAAGACGGTAAGCGGAACACGTTGGCAAGCGGTTGTTCCTGAACCGAGACGGTAACGAAATCTTCGGGCTTGAACCCGGATGCCTCTTGCAGACGTGCATAAATCAAGCGTCCGGTCTGGCCCTCGCCCGCTGACCCGCTGTCACGGCTGATATGGCCTGTCGCGGTCAGATCGGCGCCCGTTACCTCAAGCGACACTGTGACCGGCGCGTTGATCAGCCTGTCCTTCTCGTCCAACAAACGTACATATTGTGCCGTTGACACCCGGAACGCCACTTCCAGAGCGTTTGGATCAACAAGTTCAGCCAGTTTTTCATTCGCCGACACCAAGCGCCCTTCCACCAGCGTCACATCGGTCAGGGTACCGCTGAAACCGGCCCGAATGGTCATATCTTCAAGATCGCGTTCCGCAGCTTCCAGGGCAATCACGGCCCGGGCCAACAACGTCGTTGCCTGATCGACGCGGGATTCAGCCTGCGCAAGCGCGATGCGACGCGCCAGAACGGCCTGTTGGGCTGACGCAGCCGCCAGTTCCGCCTCTTCTACGCTGGCGGCGGCGCCTACCCCTCGGGACTCCAGATCGCGTTGCCGTTGCAGCGCCCGTTCCCGCAGTTCGGCTTGCGCCTCGGCCGATTTCAATTCGTCCTGCGCTAGCAGCAGAGACCGTTCGGCATCACGTTCTTCGAATTGTGCGTCCAAAAGATCCGACTTGGCCCGATCCAGCGCGGATTGGGCATCCGCCGGATCCAGTTTAACCAGAACTTCCCCAGCAGTTACCGTTCCGCCATCCACAAAATCCTCTGCCAGGGCGACAACACGGCCACCCAGTGCCGCACGCAATTCCAGTCTGCGCCGGCTCTGGACCTCTCCGAATGCTTCGAGATAGGGGGTAACGGTTTCCGCTTCGGCCTGACGCACTGCAACCGCAAAGATCCGTTCGCGGGCGGCGGGCGCCGGGTCCTCACGCGTCAGGACGTCTTGAATAGCGCCCATGATGATCTGCGCGGCAACAAAAAGCAAAGCCAGCGTCAGGAACGCCAGAAAGACACCGACAAGACTTTGCCGCAGAAATCGCATCAATCAGTTACCCCGGTTGCACTAAGCTGCCGTCCACAACATGTAGCTGGATCACGAATTATGCCAAGCCACAAAGCGGTTATACGGAATTGAACGTACGACCAGTCTACTTCCGTCGCAGATGTTCGTCCAATCTGGGCATTATTTCCACAAAATTGCAGGGGCGATGCCGGTAATCGAACTGTTTTTCCAAAATCCCATCCCACGCATCCTTGCAGGCCCCCGGGCTGCCGGGCAATGCAAACAGGTATGTTCCCCCCGCAACGCCCCCGGTTGCACGGGACTGCACCGCCGAGGTGCCGATTTTTTCCATCGAGATGATGGTGAAGACAGTGCCGAATGCGTCGATCTCTTTTTCGTACACGTCCCGGTGCGCCTCGACTGTCACGTCCCGCCCGGTCAGACCCGTTCCCCCGGTCGAGATCACGACATCGATCTGCTCATCAGCCACCCATGCACGCAACTGGTCGGCGATCTGGTCGCGCTCGTCCCGAATGATCTGGCGATCCGCAACCACATGGCCCGCTTTTTCAATCCTGTCCACCAATGTCTGCCCCGAGCGATCTTCGTCCATCGATCTGGTATCCGAAACGGTCAGAACGGCAATTCTGACGGGGATGAACTCCATGGTTTCGTCAATACGTGACATCTTGCGTCAGACCCTTTCCAGAATGGCAAGTCGGATAGCGAGGGCGGGAAAAATACCCCCCGTAATCTGGCCAATATTACGTGAGGCGTGTGGATTGCCGACACGCAGCCCACTCGCGCATCCGGCAAAGATGCCCACAAGCCCGTTCACCGCAAACACTCCGACGGCGATGATCCCGCCTCGGGGTTCACAAACTGCGGAATGGGCGCCAACAGAGTGAAGGTTTCGGTCATGGGCCTATTTCAAACCAACTCGGCGTCGGGCCCAGATTGGCCAAATGCGTTCGACCCAAGGACCCTCGATAGCCCCAGCTTTCATGTACATGACCGAAGAACGCAAATCTTGGCTGAAGGCGTTCCACCGCATCTCGTATGGCAGTTGATCCGACCGAAAGGCCTTGCGATGTCTGATCCCCATACCCTTTGGGAGGAGAATGAACGATCAGGACATCAGCCGTTTCACACCGGTCGAGCATCTCGGACGCCTCACCTTCTGTCAGGTCACAGGACCAGTTTCCGAACGGAGTCGGTGGTACACCGTAGCCAAGGCCAAACAGGCGCACGCCGTCTATCGTCATACCAGACCCGTGCAGGACATGGACACCTTCCGGGGCGGCATCGCCCAGTTCTTCCGCACTTTCTGCGTTTCCCGGGATCAGGACCAGCGGGGCCGAAATGCCGGACAGCATATGCATCGCCTCGTCCAGCCCCTGACGCGAGTTGCAATAATCACCGGCGCCAATGACAAGATCAGCCTCGGCGCTGGCGGCGACAAGATCGGCTGCCCGGTTGCGCGCCATGTGCAGATCAGAGAATGCCAGAACCTTCATGTTGCACCTCGCAGCCGCGCTTTCAGTTCCAGCAGATCCGCCCAGGCCTGCCGTTTCATCTGCGGTTGTCGCAACAGGTAAGCCGGGTGGAACATCGGAATCACTGGAAGATCCATTGCCTGATCCCATTTGCCGCGCAGGCGGGTGATTCCGCGTTTGCCCAGCACCGCCTGACAGCTGATATTCCCCATCACAACCAGAACCTCGGGCCTGGCCAGTGCCACGTGGCGTTCCAAGAACGGCTTCATCATCCCGATCTCTTCGGGCTTGGGATCGCGGTTCTGCGGGGGCCGCCATGGCAGCACATTGGTGATATAGACGCTTTCGCGGCGATCCAGATCAATTGCCGCCAGCATCCGGTCCAGCAATTGACCTGCACGGCCAACAAAGGGCTTGCCTTCACGGTCTTCTTCGCGCCCGGGAGCTTCGCCAATGATCATCACGCGCGCGCCGGGGGTACCATCGGCAAAAACCAACTGTCGCGCCCCGCGTTTGAGCTCGCAGTGTTCGAAAGCGTCCATCGCTGCGCGCAATTGATCCAGCGATCCCGCGCCCTGTGCTACAGATCCCGCTATTGCAACTGGGTCTACATCCCGTGGCTTCGCCGGGGCGGCGGGGCGCGCTTCTGCTTTCTTGGGTTTGGCCGTGGTGTCGGGCAACGCGTACCGGTCAACCGGCACATCACCGATTGCCTCGGTGGCGCCCAATTCGATCTGCCATTCCAGCAGCGCCCGCGCAGAATAATAGTCCAAACCCGATTCCATAGGGATAACTTACCTTCCTGAGGGCTGAGGGAAAGCGAATAGGACTTGATCGGTCGCTCTGTCGCGCCGACCATCGGCGTGCGATGCTCAGATTTCTGCGATTCCTCATCATGGGTTTAGTGCTGGTAGTCACTGGTGATCCGGCAGTGGCCACGTTTCACGACAAACACGGGCAGTGCCGTGCTGGTCAGTTCAAATGCGGCAGCACCTGTTGCTCAGGCGGGCAAAGATGCAGTTTTGATGGCCACTGCATTCCGCTGGGCGGCACCTATTGCGGCGGCGGGCGCAGTTGCGGTCCGTTCGAACGCTGCGTCGCAGGTGGACTCAGATGTGCGCCCGCAGGCCTGAACAAATGCGCCTCGCGGCTGGACTGTCCGGGCGACAGTTTCTGCAATGGTCGTGGTGAGTGTGAACGGAGCGCACCCGAGTTGGATACGACGCCTCCAACCACTTGCGCTGATGGCAGAACCTGCGCGCGCGGCTCGTCCTGCCTGCCCGGCGGGGGATGTTCTCGTCCGGGATGGTTCCTGTGCGAGGAAACCGGATCACAATGCCGTCCCGGTTTCAAATGTTCGGCCCATCAGGGTTGTGTACCGATCAAGGCGATCGACTGCGGCTACGGCAAGTGGTGCAAGCCGGGTGAGCAATGCCTGCCCGAGGGCGGCTGCGAAAAACTGCCTGAGGGTACGGAACCTTAGGTTGCCTTGCGTCGCACGGCTTCCTATAAGCGGCGCGATTGTCAGACAGGAGCCCGCCCATGCGTTTCGCCCATCGTCACCTTCTTGGCATCGAGCATCTGTCGCAATCCGATATCACCGAAATTCTGGATCTGGCCGAGACCTATGTCGCCATGAACCGCCAGTCGACCAAGCATTCGGACGTGCTGTCGGGTCTCACCCAGATCAACATGTTCTTTGAAAACTCGACCCGGACGCAGGCCAGTTTCGAGCTGGCGGGCAAACGGCTGGGCGCGGATGTGATGAACATGGCGATGCAGGCAAGCTCGATCAAAAAAGGCGAGACCCTGATCGACACTGCGATGACATTGAACGCGATGCATCCCGATCTTCTGGTTGTTCGGCACCCGCATTCCGGCGCGGTCGATCTTCTGGCGCAAAAGGTCAATTGCGCCGTTTTGAACGCGGGCGACGGTAAACATGAGCACCCAACGCAAGCCCTGCTGGACGCCTTGACCATCCGTCGCGCCAAGGGTCGCCTGCACCGGCTGAACATCGCGATCTGCGGGGACGTGGCCCATTCCCGCGTGGCCCGCTCGAACCTGATCCTGCTGGGCAAGATGGAGAACCGCATCCGCCTGATTGGGCCGCCGACGCTGGTGCCCGCGCAATTTGCCGAGTTTGGCGCCGAAATATACGATGACATGAACGAGGGCCTCAAAGACGTCGATGTCGTCATGATGTTGCGCCTCCAGAAAGAACGCATGGATGGCGGGTTCATCCCCTCGGAACGCGAGTATTACCACCGCTATGGTCTGGACGCCGCGAAGCTGGCACAGGCCAAGCCAGACGCGATCGTCATGCATCCCGGTCCGATGAACCGCGGGGTCGAGATCGACGGCACACTGGCGGACGACATCAACCGGTCCGTCATTCAGGAACAGGTGGAAATGGGCGTCGCCGTTCGCATGGCAGCAATGGAACTGCTGGCCCGCAACCTTTGCGAGGCCGCGTGAACAAGCTGGCCATCTCCCCCAACGAACACGGCGTCTTGCGCCTGTTCGCGCTGGACATGCGTCCGGAAGAGGCAAAGTTCCTGCGCGAACCCGGTGCCGCCGGTCAGGTGCTTGGGGTCGATGGGCTGGATCCCAGCCACATCGATGTTTTTCCGGTATCCGATCTGGAGGAGCTCGGGCTGTACGGCTACCTGACCGAAGGGTGCGGCGTTTCAGCAGACCAGTTGGACCGCGACGCTCTGGCCTCTGTCGAAGGTTGGGTCATGGTCCTGCGCAGTACCGCGTTCAAAGGTCGCCCCGCGATGCTCAGGCCTGACCCTCGCCTGCGCCTGATCGGCCTGTTCACGGAAGAGGCCACAAGCTGGACCGGGGGGACCATTGAAACCGAAAGCGCCAAACCCTTCTCGGCCCCGCAAACCGTCACAGCAGGTGACGCCCCCCGCCGCGTCGGGTCGGCCATGATGGTGCTTGTCGCGCTTTTAATCACCGGAGGCATCTTGTGGCTGATCCTGTGACCTTCGCCCCGGACAAGTGGGCCTACATACGCACCAACGCATGGCTCGCCGCCCTTGGCATGGCCGGTGCGATGATCGTGCTGTGGCTGATCGGCAATCCTTACGTCTGGACCGGAGCGCCCGCTGGCCTTGCTGCCATTGGCATACGCGCCTGGTATCTGGCCTCGGAAGAACTGGTCGCCAATTGGCAGTTGTCAGACACCGCGCTGACTGGACCCGGCAGACGCAGCGTGGCGCTGAACCAGATCACCGCCGTGAATATCATGGGCAGCTTCGTGCAGATCGTCACCAACAGCGGCTACAAGCATCTGATCAAGTACCAGTCAGACCCGGCCGCCACCAAAGCCGCGATTGAAAGGGCCATTCCATGACCACCCTGATCTTCACCAATGCCCGCCTGATCGACCCTGAAACCGGCACGGACAGTCTCGGCTGGCTGCACATTGCCGACGGCCTCATTCAGGGCAAGGGCAACGGGGACGTGCCCGTCGCTGACGCTCAGGTCATCGACTGCGGTAGCAAGTGCCTCGCTCCCGGCATCGTCGATATCGGCGTCAAGGTCTGCGAGCCGGGGGAACGGCACAAGGAAAGTTACAAATCCGCTGGTCTTGCGGCGGCTGCCGGGGGTGTGACAACCATCGTCACCCGGCCGGATACTCTGCCTGCGGTCGATACGCCGGAAACGCTGGAATTTGCGACAAGGCGCGCGCAGGCGGATGCGCCGGTCAATGTTCTGCCGATGGCCGCGCTGACCAAGGGGCGCGAAGGGCGCGAGATGACCGAGATCGGGTTCTTGCAGGACGCGGGTGCCGTAGCCTTCACCGATTGCGATCATGTCATCACCAATACCAAGGTGTTTTCCCGCGCGCTGACATATGCGAAATCCTGCGGCGCGCTGGTGATTGCCCATCCGCAGGAACCTGGCCTGAGCACAGGGGCGGCTGTGACCAGCGGCAAATTCGCTGTCTTGCGCGGGTTGCCTGCCGTGTCGCCCATGGCCGAACGGATGGGGCTGGACCGGGACATCGCTTTGCTGGAAATGACCGGGGCTGCCTATCACGCGGATCAGATCACCACGGCTCGCGCCCTGTCGGCGCTGGAACGGGCCAAGCGCAACGGGCTGGACATCACCGCTGGTACGTCAATTCACCATCTGACGCTGAACGAGCTCGACGTGGCCGACTATCGCACCTTCTTCAAGGTCAAGCCGCCACTGCGGTCCGAGGATGACCGGCAGGCGGTGATCGAGGCCGTCCGCACCGGCCTCATCGATACGATCAGTTCGATGCACACACCGCAGGACGAGGAAAGCAAACGCCTGCCGTTCGAAGAAGCCGCCTCCGGTGCGGTGGCGCTGGAAACGCTGTTGCCTGCGGCGTTGCGCCTGTATCATGCCGACCAGTTGGACCTGCCGACCCTGTTCCGGGCGATGGCATTGAACCCGGCCAAACGGCTTGGTCTGGAAAGTGGCCGATTGTCGGAAGGTGCCCCGGCAGATCTGGTTCTGTTCGACCCGGATGTGCCTTTTGTGCTTGATCGGTTTGCCTTAAAATCCAAATCTCAGAACACTCCATTTGACGGCCAGCGGATGCAAGGTAAGGTCATTTCGACCTATGTTGCAGGTCAAGAAGTGTTCCGGAGTTCCTAATGCCCCCGATCGACAACTCGACTAGCGAACTGCTCCAGTGGGCGGTGGTTGGATATCTGATGGGCTCCATTCCCTTCGGCCTTTTGCTTGCCAAGGTCATGGGGTTGGGAAATCTGCGCGAAATCGGGTCCGGGAATATCGGGGCAACAAACGTCCTGCGTACCGGCAACAAAGCCGCAGCGGCGCTGACATTGCTGTTTGACGCGGCCAAAGGCGCGGTGGCGGTTCTGATTGCCCGTGCTTATGCCGGAGAAGACGCCGCACAAATCGCAGCCCTTTTTGCCTTTCTGGGCCATTGCTTTCCTATCTGGCTGGGGTTTAAGGGCGGAAAAGGCGTGGCCACCTTTCTGGGCCTCTGGCTGGCGCTGGACTGGCGCGTCGGTGTCGCTTGCTGTCTCAGCTGGTTGGTGGCGGCAGCGATCTGGCGGATATCCTCGGTCGGCGCGTTGGCCGCGGCTGCACTTTCAACAACCTGGGTGCTGGTTCTGACCAGCGGGCAATCTTTTATCCTGGGGGTTATTCTGACGCTTCTAATCTACTGGCGTCACAGCACCAATGTCGCGCGAATCAAGGCTGGAACTGAACCGAAAATCGGAAAGTCGTGACACCGCCGGACGCTTTTGTCTCCGCTTTTTTCGCGCTGCCCAAGGGTAGTTTCACTGGTATATCGGGGGACCGGCGCTACGTCGTTGTGCGTCAACAGATGGCAGAGGGAAAATCCCACAAGCTGGTTGCACACGAACTGGGCGGAACCGACTATATCAGCATGAACCTGTATCAGACGCGCCTCAGCGGGGCACTGCTGAGGCCGTGTGAAATGGCGGCCTGCAAAGTCATTGCGTTTGTTCTGGACTTTGAACCGGACGCGTAATGTCGGGCCTGCATTTTTGAACAGGCGTTATTCTCTGGCGCACAATCACGATTCATTGTTTTGAACGTGATCCAACTGCACCCCAGATCGCTGTCGTGACGGTCAATTACGGGCCACACAGGACAACAATCCGGGGCCTTCGATCCGCACACAGACGAGGCTCCTTTCACGAAAGGTGGAACAATGAACAAGTTTAAATCTCTGATCGGTGGCGTCGCTCTGTCCGTTGCAGTGGCAACATCCGCTCTGGCTGCGGGTGTGGACATCAACGCGAGCTCGACTGGTCTGGCCATGCAGGGTTATGACCCGGTTGCCTATTTCACCGTCGGTGAAGCCACCAAAGGTGACTACCGAATCACCACGCTGTACGACGATGCAATGTATCGTTTCTCGTCGGAAGAAAACAAAGCCGCCTTCGAAGCCAACCCGGAAGCCTACCTGCCTGCCTACGGTGGCTACTGCGCCTTCGGTACAGCCATGGGCTTCAAGTTCGACGGTGACCCGAACTACTGGAAAATCGTCGACAACAAGCTGTACCTGAACCTGTCGGAAGACATCCAGGAACGCTGGGAAGGCGACATCCCGGGCTTTATCGAAAGCGCGAGCGCAAACTGGGAAGACATCGCGGACAAGACCCCTGCTGAATTGCAGAAGCAATAATCCGCTGAAACTGTCAGGCGTGTCGGCGGCGGAACGTTCCGCCGCCGCATGTCGTTTGAAGACCTCTCATTTCTTCCTATCTCATCAGTATCAGAAGTGCCCGTTTTCAAAGGGCAACGGCGTGTCTTGTCACGTTTCAACGCAAGAATACGGGCTGGAATTCGTAGGTATCACTGATCCGATGACGCTAGCGGATCGTAATGGTCTGCATAAGTGAACTGAATTTCACTGCAGCAGAGTGACAATCGAAAGGAAATGAGATGACATTGAAATTGGCTCTCATCACCACTGTCGCAACCGTGGTCGCGGGATCGGCAATGGCACAATCCTCGGGCAACTGGACCGGGTTTTATGGCGGTCTGCAACTGGGTTATGCCGATGTGGACACCAGCCTGTCCGGGGTCGACGGCGATGGCGTAATCGGTGGTATCATCCTGGGTTACGATTATGATCTCGGCGACTGGGTCGTTGGCGGCGGTTTTGACTATGACTGGACTGACGTGGATCTGTCTGGCGCCGCAACTGTTGAAGATGTCTGGCGGCTGAAGGCGCGTGCTGGCTACAAAATAAACCCGCAAGGTTTGCTATATGGCACCGCAGGCTATGCCGAAGCTGGTACGGACACCTTGGGCAGCGATGACGGGTGGTTCATTGGCGCAGGCTACGAACAGATCGTGGCCCCAAACGTGAGTATTGGTGGAGAACTGCTGTACCACGAATTCGATAACTTCAACGGAAACAATGTGGATGTCGACGCAACCACATTGCAGATTCGCGCCTCTTACCGGTTCTGAATGGCATCCCACAAAAATGGGCCCGGCCTGTCCGGCCGGGCCTCGATTCAGAGGTCCAGAATCGTACTGCCCGTGGTCTGTCGCGCTTCAAGCGCGCGATGGGCATCGGCAACCTGATCAAGCGCAAAACGCTGATCGATGTGAATCTTGACCTCTCTGCCCTCGACCTTGCCGAACAAGCGGCGCGCCATTGCCTGACACACGGAGTGATCCGCAATATGGGTGAACAAGGTGGGTCGGGTGATCTTGAGCGATCCTTTCTGACCCAGAACACCGATATCGAACGGCGGCACCGGCCCGGACGCGTTGCCGAAGGAAATCATCATCCCTAACGGTCTCAAACAATTCAGCGATCCTTGGAACGTATCCGCCCCGACGGAATCCATCACCACGTCCACGCCCTGACCCTTGGTGATCTCGGCCACCCGTTCGGTGAAATTCTCGGATCGGTAGTTGATGCAATGCGCAGCCCCGTTGAACCGGGCAAGGCTGCATTTCTCGTCGGTTCCCGCCGTGCCAATCAGGGTGATCCCCTCGGATTTCGCCCATTGGCAGGCGATCAGTCCGACCCCACCGGCCGCTGCGTGAAACAGCACCGTATCCCCGCGTTTCAGCGGAGTGGTTCGGTGAAACAGGTATTCAACCGTCAAACCCTTCAACATCATTGCCGCAGCAGCTTCGAATGTGATGCCGTCCGGCAGAGGGCACACCTGTGCCGCAGGCATTACGCGGGCCTCGCAATACGCTCCGGGTGGGGCTGCCGCATATGCGGCCCGCTGGCCGGGTTGCAGGTGCGTCACCCCGTCCCCGACGGCCTCGATGACGCCGGACGCTTCCATGCCCAAAGCATGAGGAAGATCAAGGGGGTACAATCCAGTACGTTGATATACGTCGATAAAATTTAGGCCGCAGGCCTGGTGGCGAATACGTATTTCACCCGGTCCGGGGTCGCCCACTGGCCTGTCTTCGATCCGCAACACCTCGGGCCCGCCGAATTCGTGAACTACAACCGTTTTTGCTGTTGTCTGCATCCTGACCTCCTCTTGCCTGACCTCAAGCTAACATGACTGCGATGCAGGGCAATCCGTCTGGTGCCACAGTGTTGAACAGGATTTCGCCAAACTGTGCTATAATGAGGTCAGGCGTTGTCGGCTGGTCCGGCCACGGACAACAAATTGCCGGATCCGTTCCGCGGCGCAATTCTCGCCAGGGAAGGGGATGAAAATGGCTAAAACAATCGGAAATCCGATCAGCTGGGCAGCCCAGAATCTGGGTGCGGCCGGTGATCATGTCTCGGATAGCGTTTCACAACTCGGAAGCGCAGATATCAAGCATCTGCCGATGGTGCAGACACTGACGATGCAGGATCTGCGCGCTTGCCTGCGGGCGGGGTATCACGACTTTCTCGAAACACGGGCGGACGCCATATTCATTGTACTGATTTACCCGATCGCAGGGCTTTTGATGTTCGGCTTTGCCCTGAACGTCAGTATGATTCCACTTCTGGCTCCTCTCGTTGCCGGTTTTGCTTTGATCGGTCCGGTGGCAGCCGTGGGTTTGTACGAGATCAGCCGCAAACGAGAGCAAGGCAGCACGGCGCATTGGCTGGATGCGTTCGGCGTCTTTCGCTCGCCGTCATTCGGCGCAATTCTGGTACTCGGGTTTTATCTGGTGATGCTTCTGCTGATCTGGCTGATGGTGGCGCAAAGCATCTACACGCATACAATGGGTCCAGAAGCCCCTGCGTCACTGGGCGCTTTTGCTCAGCAAGTATTCTCTACGACTGCCGGCTGGACGATGATGGCAGTCGGACTCACCGTTGGATTCGTGTTCGCTCTGTGCGCTCTGGCGGTCAGTGTCGTCAGCTTTCCATTGCTTCTGGACCGGAAAGTCGGATTGCCGGTGGCGGTTGTGACGTCGTTTCGCGTGTTGCGTCACAACCCCGGCGTCATCTTGACCTGGGGGTTCATCGTGGCTGCCCTTCTGTTTCTGGGTGCCCTGCCGATGCTGTTGGGTTTGATCGTAGTGATGCCGGTTCTGGGTCATGCCACATGGCACCTGTACCGCCGCGCGATTGCGTGAACGCGCGGGACAAACCCGCGCCTTCAATACTCAGCCCGAGACTTTCAGAACGATCTTGCCAATATGGCCCGAGCTTTCCATGCGTGCATGGGCGGCCGCAGCCTCGGCCAGATCAAATTCGCTATCCATAACAGGCGCTACCTTGCCAGCCTCAAGCAGAGGCCAGACGGCTTCGCGCAGGTCCTGCGCAATCCGGGCCTTGGCCAGATCGCTTTGTGGGCGCAGGGTGCTGCCGGTCAAGGTCAGGCGCTTGACCATCATCAGGGCAAAGTTCAGCTCCACGACCGGTCCTTGCAGGAAGGCGATCTGGACCAGCCGCCCATCCTCGGCCAGAGCTTTGACGTTACGCGGAAGATAGTCGCCACCGACCATGTCGAGGATCAGGTTTGCCCCACCTTCGGCCCGCATGACGGCCACAAAATCCTCATCGCGGTAGTTGATCGCCCTTTCCGCACCCAATTTGACGCAAGCTTCGCATTTCTCATCCGAACCTGCGGTGGCAAAAACGCGGGCACCAAAGGCGTTGGCCAACTGGATGGCTGTCGTACCAATCCCACTCGAGCCACCATGGACCAGAAATCTCTCGCCTGCCTTCAACCCGCCCCGCGTAAACACGTTGGACCAGACGGTGAAAAAGGTCTCAGGCAGGCAAGCCGCCTCTTTCATTCCCATGCCGGCAGGCACCGGCAGGCAGTGGGCCGCAGGAGTGGCGACGTATTCGGCATAGCCTCCGCCCGGCAGCAACGCGCAGACCTGATCGCCGACGGACAGTCCCTGGACACCGGCCCCAACCGAGACAACCTCGCCCGAAGCCTCAAGCCCCGGCAAGTCACTGGCACCGGGCGGCGGATCGTAAGCGCCCGCACGTTGCAACGCATCCGGGCGATTCACGCCGGCATAAGCCACTTTCAGCACCACTTGCCCTGCACCCGGTTCGGGGACAGAACGCTCGGTCAGTTGCAAAACATCAGGACCACCCGGTTCGGTGATCTCAACAGCGCGCATCATCTGGGTCATAGGCACCTCCTTTGCCCAATGCCTAGCAGGCATCAGGGTCAAGGCCCAGCACCAAGACGAGCTACTTTCGGGGGTTCAGTTTTCCCGGAAGGTCTGCTCGCATTTTCTCTGGTGCTTTCACCTGACCCGCCAGCCAGTTCGGAACCGCCAGAAACGGTTTCAACACCGGGTTGTCGCGCATCTGTGCCTTGAGCTTTTCGAACTCCATGACGTTCGCGATCCGGCGATCCAGAAACTCCCACGTGCGCTGATGACCCGGGCTGTCATCGCCCAGCCAGAACAACAAGGTCGAGGAATAGACACCCGACAAAGTGGCCCGTTTCGTGTACCAGTTCACGTCGTCCGAGGTATCGCCCAACGTATCCCAGATCAGATCGCAGGTCTGCCAAACTGCCTTGGCACCGTCTGCCGCGTAAGTTGGCAGGGAAAACAGAGTCATGCCCCGGCGCACCAGTTCTTTATCCTCGACCGCTTGCAAACGGAACCGAACCGAAGCGGCAATCTTGTCCCGAAATTTCAGCCCACTCAGGTCTTCGGACTTTATGCGGTCCAGCATCGCCTGATCGCCGCGCGCATGATAGGCCAGTGCCAGATCAACTGCGCCGCGCGGACAGATCGCGCGCGCCAGGCCGTCATCCAGACCACAGTCGGAAATGGAGGCACGAAAACTGGTTTCCGACCATCCATCGAAGGGAACATGGTTCAGCATTGCATCCAAAAGCTGGTGTTTTGCATCTTCATATGTGGTGGTCATGACGTTTCTCCGGTTGTCGGGGCCAGTACTAGACAAGTTAGAACGGCTTTGCTATACGGCCAACTCCTGCAATTTCCTTGCAACTCTATCTAGAAAGGTGGTGACAACCACATGCAGGTTAGTGTTCGCGACAATAACGTCGATCAGGCGCTTCGTGCCCTGAAGAAAAAGCTGCAGCGCGAAGGCGTGTTCCGCGAAATGAAGCTTAAGCAACATTTCGAGAAACCGTCCGAGAAAAAAGCGCGCGAGAAGGCTGAAGCGATCCGTCGTGCCCGTAAACTGGCACGTAAGAAAGCACAGCGCGAAGGTTTGCTCTAAGCGCAGCCCGAAAAGTGGGAACCGGTTTTCGGATCAAGCTGCGCGCGATCAAAACTGGCACTCGCTCGTCCAGCTTTGGATGACACTATTTGACGACCCCCGAGGCATCGCCCGGGGGTTTGTCGTTTCAGGGATCGGATACAATCCGCCGACTCGTGGGACGGGCTGTGCGACAAGCCGCCATTTCCTCACCAGCAACATTTTGCCCGGCATTTAGCAGCGCAGCGAATCTCGTGTTGGTAGCATCGCCTCGCCAAAACTCGCCTGAGTTGAACCAACCCCTACCACCGTCGACACCCCCACCTCTAAGTGAGCCCGTCTGAAAGGACACAAACACAAACGGAGGCAAACATGTCGACTGCAAGTACATTCGAACGCGAGATGCTGGGGCTGATAAACCAGGAACGCACATCCCGCGGGCTCAACCCGCTGCAACTTGAAACGCAGCTAAACGACTCGTCCGAAGATCACAGCACTTGGATGTTGAATACAGACACATTCAGTCACACCGGTTCTGGCGGTTCCAGTGCAACCCAGCGGATGCAAGGTGCCGGTTTCGATCTTGAGGGAAGCTGGCGTACTGGCGAAAACATCGCATGGCAGTCAGAACGCGGAGCGCCTGGCATCAGCGATGACGTGGCGCAACTGCACCAAAACCTGATGAGCAGCCCGGGCCACCGCGCCAATATCCTGAACCCGGATTTCAAATATATCGGGATCGGCGTCGAAACCGGTGACATGCAGGGCTTTGATGCGGTGATGGTCACCCAGAACTTTGCCGCGACCGACGCGGCAGTCATGCTGGACAACGGCAATACAAACACACCGCCAGTTCCGCCAACCACGCCGGACGAAGTCGCCGTACCAGAAGAGCCGGAAGTCGAAACGCCGGATACTGACGTCACTGAAACCGAAGAGCCAGGAACTGAGACGCCCGGAACCGAAGAGCCTACACCCGAGACACCGGACATCGATGTCACCGAGACTGAAGAGCCGGAACCCGAAACGCCGGATACTGACGTCACCGAAACCGAAAAGCCTACACCCGAGGCACCAGACACCGATGTCACCGAGACTGAAGAGCCGGAACCCGAAACGCCGGATACTGACGTCACCGAAACCGAGGAACCGGAACCTGAAATGCCGGACACCGAAGTGGTTGATGGCGGTGAGCCCGAAGCATTCTGCTTTGACGTTCAGGCCTTCCTCGATGAAATCGCCAATTTCCTCGAAAACCTGCAAGCGCAGTTTGACGAGTTCGATTGGGATGACGACATGAACGGCGACACGGACGTGGCCGGCACCGATGATGTCGACATGATGCCGACCGCCGACGCCACGTCGGAAACAGAGTCCGAGCCTGCGGGTACCGAAACAGCCGACGTCGATGACTGTGACATCATAATGGTCAACTTCTTCAACTTTGACTGCATGATGGATGCAGCCTAATCAGTTGAATCTGTGCGAGGCCGGCCGTGTCGGCCTCGCATGTTCCGGCTCAGAGCCTGATTTTGCTTCAATAGATCTTTGGTACGTAAAGCTCATCCGGCAAAACGCGGCGCTCGTATTCCGGGTTGTACTTGCGGTCGGGCAGATTGACCTTTTCCTGAGGCACGTCCTCGTACGGGATTCTTGTCAATAGATGCTCGATACAGTTCAGCCGTTCACGCTTTTTGTCATTGCCTTCGACAATGTACCAAGGGGCCTCGGGGATGTTGGTTCGGAAAAGCATGTCCTCTTTTGCCTTTGTGTAGGACTCCCAGCGGATGCGGGATTCCAGATCCATCGGCGACAGCTTCCACTGTTTCATCGGATCATGAATACGCATGAGGAACCGCAACTGCTGTTCCTCATCCGTGATCGAGAACCAGTATTTCAGCAGAATGACCCCTGACCGCACCAGCATTCGTTCGAATTCGGGAACGTCCTGAAAGAACTGTTCAACCTGGTCCTCGGACGCAAAACCCATTACCCGCTCGACCCCCGCCCGGTTGTACCACGAGCGGTCGAACAGAACGATTTCACCCGCCGCCGGCAGATGCGGTACATAGCGCTGGAAATACCACTGGCTTTGCTCACGGCGGCTGGGTGCCGGCAACGCGACCACGCGGGCCACGCGCGGGTTCAGACGCTGGGTGATCCGCTTGATCACCCCGCCCTTGCCGGCACTGTCACGGCCTTCAAACAAGATACAGACCTTGGCCCCGGTATGCTGCACCCAGTCCTGAACCTTGATCAGTTCGGCCTGCAGGCGCAGCAGGTTGCGGAAGTAAACCTTGCGATCCAACATGTCCGGATGCTGTTCCCGATAGATTTTCCGGACTTCCATCGACAGCATCGGCTCACTGAATTCTATCTCGAAGTCTTCATCGAGAGTGTCCTCCAGCTCGGCTTCCAGCCAGTCTTTAGGGGCGCCAGTGTTTTCGTTGTCCAAGGTCAGCTCCTTCTCGGTCTTCGGGTTCGGACCATATCGGGCCCGTGTAACCACCTGATGTCATCAGATAAATTGATACGAGGGTCACGGGTCCTGCGGCTGTAGTCACACCTGCAAATCAGGTCCAGCGCGGTATACGGTCTTTTCCCTGAATTTGTACGTCTGACCCGCAGGATACAAGCGTTTGAATTGACGCAACGCACTGCACTTCACCACGACTGCTTGCATTGCCTTGTTTTTGTGCGGCATGACGGGGCGCGTAAAACAGATGAGACCATTGTGACATTCCTTCTTTCCCTGATGCCCTCCATCTGGCCATGGCTGGTCCTGATCTCGGCGCAATTGGCGGCACTGGCCCGGCGAACTGGCATCGCCTTTTCTCTGCTGGTTTTGTTCATCAGCATTGCCTCGGCAATAGGATTGATGTCACCCACGGCGATCGCTGCGGTGGTCTTTGGTTTGGTCGGAGCTGCTTTGCTACCCCATTTGAAAGGTTGGCCTGCTATCGCCGGGCACCTGTTATTGATCCTGTGGTGCCTGGTCATGGGTGCACATCTGCTGCCAGGATTCAACAATTTGAAAATTCTGGATCAGGTGCAGGCGGGTGCGGGAAGCGCCAGTTTCACCATGCACCTGAACCTAGACAAACCGATGGTCTTCTTTGCCATTCTTCTGGCCTGGCCCCGGATGCAGCGCGGAAAAACGCAGATCAAACCCACAGCTTTGCTGGTAGGGTTACTGATCCTTCCTGGCCTGTTTCTCATCGGTTTTTCCCTCGGCTCGGTGCAGCCGGAGTTTACGGTCCCCCCTTGGTGGCTGGTATTTGCCTTGTCCAACGCGTTTCTGACCTGCCTGACGGAAGAAGCCTTTTTTCGTGGCTATCTGCAATCGGCTTTCGCCGTACGTCTTGGGGACGCTTGGAGCGTGATCACAGCGAGCCTGCTGTTCGGGCTGGCCCATTTCGCCGGAGGTCCGGCGCTCGTGGCTTTTGCTTCTATTCTCGGGCTGGCCTGCGGATTGGGATACTATGCAACCAGCCGCCTCTGGGTTCCCGTTGCAATGCATTTTGGGTTCAACCTGACGCACCTGTTTCTGTTCACCTATCCTGGCCCCTTATGAATATCAGACCGGTAAGGCAGTGGTCTTGAACACGGTACGCAGAGCAAACGAACTTTGCATTTGGGCCACCCCTGGCAGGCGCGACAAGTATTGTCGATGAATGCGTGCGAAATCTTCGGTGTTCTCCGCCACGACTTTCAAAATGTAATCCGCCGTACCGGCCATCAGATGGCATTCCAACACATCCGGTATCCGGGCCACCGCCTTTTCAAACGCATCCAGAACCTCTTCGGCCTGACCTTGCAGCGTGATCTCGACAAAGACGGTTGTCGGCACGTTCATCTTCCGGGCATCCAGCAAAGCCACGTAGTTGCGGATATACCCGTCAACCTCAAGCCTTTGCACGCGCCGGTGGCAAGCGGACGGAGACAGGTTGACCTGTTCAGACAATTCCGAATTCGACATCCGACCATTTTTCTGAAGTGCCGCCAGAATCTTTCGATCAGTCGCGTCCAAGCTCATTGCTGCAATTCCTTTGCATGATATTTGTAAACTACGCGAAATTCTTCCAAAGAAAAACGCATTGACACGTTTTCTTTCACAGAAATTGCACTGAAAATGCACATAATTTAGGCAGTTTATGAACGGAGACCCCCATGAAGATCGGTTGCCCCAAGGAAATCAAACCCCAGGAATTCCGCGTCGGGATGACGCCCAATGCTGCTCAGGAAGCTGTTGCACGTGGTCACGAAGTCCTTATCGAATCCGGTGCAGGCATCGGCGCAGGTTTCGACAATGACGCCTATGTCGCGGCGGGCGCGCATATCATCGACACTGCGGAAGAAGTATTTGCCACCGCCGACATGATCGTGAAGGTCAAGGAACCCCAGGCTGTGGAACGCAAGATGCTGCGCGAAGGACAGCTGCTGTTCACCTATCTGCACCTGGCTCCGGACCCGGATCAGACGCATGACCTGCTGGAATCGGGTTGTACTGCCATCGCCTATGAGACCGTAACCGACGCGAACGGCGGCCTGCCTCTGCTGGCTCCGATGTCCGAAGTCGCCGGTCGCCTGGCCCCTCAGGTCGGGTCGTGGACACTGCAAAAGGCCAATGGCGGGCGCGGCGTTCTGATGGGTGGCGTACCCGGTGTCGGCCCTGCCAAAGTGGTCGTTATCGGCGGTGGCGTCGTAGGAACCCATGCGGCAAAGATCGCTGCCGGAATGGGCGCGGATGTCACCGTTCTGGATCGCTCCTTGCCGCGGCTGCGCTATCTGGATGACGTCTTTGGCGGAACCTTCAAGAACCAGTATTCGACAGCGGGCGCCACGGCCGAGCTGATCCAGGATGCCGATATGGTCATCGGTGCCGTTCTGATCCCCGGTGCTGCAGCTCCGAAACTTGTCTCGCGCGAACAGCTGTCGACGATGAAACCCGGTGCCGTACTTGTCGATGTTGCCATCGACCAGGGCGGGTGCTTCGAGACTTCAAAAGCCACCACCCATGCCGATCCGATCTATGATGTCGATGGCATCATGCATTACTGCGTTGCCAACATGCCGGGCGCAGTGGCGCGCACCTCGACCATCGCCCTGGGCAACGCCACGATGCCGTTCATGCTGTCTCTGGCGGATAAAGGCTGGAAACAGGCGTGTCAGGACGATCCGCATCTGCTGGAAGGCCTGAACGTTCACGCAGGCAAGCTGACTTACTATGCGGTCGGCAAGGCCCTTGGTATCGACGTTGTTTCACCTAACGTGATCGTCAAGTCGTAAACACTCCCGCCCCTGAAATCGCTTTTGAGAAACGATTTACAGCGTTGGGCATAGCGCCACGCCCCCGGCGTGGCGCGGTCAGTATCAAACGCGACGGTTTGAACAAAGATAAGGGCACCGCGCAAGGGCGCGGTGCCGGACCCAACGGGAGGAGGGCATTTTCGAATGCCCGATCGACGGGCGGGAGCCGTCACCCCTGTTTCTGGATCTCCACAGAATGGGGATAAGGGATCGAAATACCCTTGTCGTCAAAGGCTTCCTTGATCGTTTTCGTCAGCTCGAATTTGACATCCCAATAGTCTGGTGCCGAGCACCACAGCCGTGCCGTCAGATCCACCGAGCTGTCACCCAGGTTCGTAACCCGAACCCATGGTTCCGGGTCGCTGTGAATGCGGCTGTCCGCTTTCGCCACATCCAGAATGATCTGCATGGCTTTGTCCGCGCTGTCGCCGTAATCAATCCCGAACACCAGATCGACACGGCGCGTGTCATGGGCAGAGTAGTTCGTGATGATCGAGCCCCATGCCTGACCGTTCGGAACGATGATCTGCACGTTATCAGGCGTCACCAGCTCGGTGGTGAACAGGTTCAGGTCCTTTACGGTGCCCGACGTGCCCCCGATATCAACAAATTGACCCAGCTTATAGGGCCGGAAGACAACCAGCATCACACCGGCCGCCAGATCGCTGAGCGTGCCTTGAAGAGCCAGACCGATGGCCAGCGATGCGGCACCCAGAATGGCGACGATGCTGGTGGCTTCAATTCCGAAGATACCCAGAACAGCAACCAGAACCATGGCGAGAATGGCCCATTTGACCAAGCTTGCCGAAAAGTTCCCCAGTGTCGGATCAATATGCGGCGTCGAATTGATCCGGCGGCGAACCATACCCCCGATTGCGCCAGCCACAATCCAGCCCAAGATCAGAACGACAAGCGCCTTGACGGCACTCATGATCAGCGGGGCATATGCTCCCACCTGTGTTACTACCTCATCCACGCCCATCTCCTTTCAACAGCAAGAAACCCGCGAGGTTTTCGCGGGGGTCACCAGATTGTGAGCCAAATTTGCCATCCGGTCTAGGTGCCAGTTTCACTGGAATTCCCCTCTGTTCGCCAGAAAACACGGCCTGACCGGAAATGCACATCGCACAGGGCTTAAATAAATGCGCCTTGGTCCCTAGTTTTGACGGAACAGCCAAACAGGAGCCCCCCAATGCTGGACAACAAACCACATCCGATAACGGCCCGCTGGCCCGCGCAATCCCCGGACAAGATCCAATTGTATTCCTATCCGACTCCAAACGGCGTAAAGGCGTCGATCATGCTGGAGGAAACTGGCCTGCCCTATGAGGCTCATCTGGTGACGCTGTCGGATGCGGATGTCAAAAGCCCCGAGTTTCTGTCGCTGAACCCGAATAACAAGATCCCCGCCATCCTCGATCCCAACGGTCCGGACGGTGAACCGCTTGCCCTGTTCGAAAGCGGCGCGATCCTGCTGTATCTGGCCGAGAAATCAGGCAAGTTCCTGGGGCAAAGCGCAGCAGACAAGTATCGCATTACGCAATGGCTGATGTTCCAGATGGGGGGCGTGGGGCCAATGTTTGGTCAGCTTGGCTTTTTCTACAAATTCGCTGGCAGCGAAATCGAAGACCCCCGACCGCGCGAACGCTATATCAACGAGGCCAAGCGCCTGCTGAACGTGGTCAACATGCAACTGGACGGGCAGGACTGGATTGCAGGCGATTACTCCATCGCCGATATCGCTCTTGCCCCCTGGCTGAATGCTTTGGACTTCTACGGCGCGAAAGAGGTTGTTGGCTGGGACGACTACGCCAATGTCGTCGCCTATGTTGACCGTTTCATGCAGCGCCCGGCTGTGCAGCGCGGCAAGGCCATACCCGCACGCGCTTAAACGGTTTCGCAATAGGAAGGGTGCCAAAGCTGGCACCCTCTTCGCAAAGCTCAGCCCGGCAGTGCCCCCGTCAGCACATAGCGCAGGATTTCGACCACCTGCGCGGGCTTTTCCGCCACCGCCAGCGCGGCTGCATCAACTTCTTTCAACGCGTGCTGATGCTCGGGACCATGCAGCACGATGATGGACTTACCCAGCGCTGCTGCATAACCCGCATCAAAAGCGGCGTTCCACTGTTTGTACTTGTCGCCAAACCGCACAACCACCACATCGGCATCCGAAATGCCCTTTCGGGTCCGGATCGCATTGACCATTGCACCCTTATGATCATGCCAGTATTTGTTCGGCTCTTCCCCCAGAATGGCAACGCCACAATCGTCGCTGGCCTCGTGATCAGTCACCGGGCCGTTGAAGGTGATATCCAACCCCTGTGCGCCGTCGATGATCTGTTCGCGCCAGTCGGTGTGTATTTCACCAGAGAGGTATACGTTCAGCATCTTTAGTCCTCCGCAAAAACAGAAAGAGCGCCGCCAGCCCTTTCATTATTTCAGTTGTGCGTCCGCCGAAAGCTGCTCAGCATCAACCGCGCAGAACGCCGCCGGTTGCCTTGGTAACCTTGGCGATAACCTTTTCGGCCACCGCTTCGATGTCCTTTTCCTTCAGCGTCTGGTCCGTCGGCTGCAAGCGTACTGTGATGGCCAGAGATTTTTTGCCTTCACCCAGGCTGCCGCCGATGAATTCGTCAAAGACACGTACATCTTCGATCAGTGCCTTATCGGCACCTGCTGCCGCGTTTACCAAGGTCAGCGCCTCGACGCTTTCATCCACGACAAAGGCAAAGTCCCGTTCGACCGCTTGCAAATCACGCAATTCCAATGCGGCACGTGTGGCACCGGACTTACGGGGCAAGGGAACCTCGTCCGGCCAAATCGTAAAGGCCATTGCCGGGCCCTTGATATCCATCGCCTGCAACACGCGCGGGTGCAACTCACCAAAGACACCCAGTACCTTTTTCGGCCCCAGACAGATCTTGCCGTGGCGACCCGGGTGCCACCAGGCATCGCCGTCGCGCAGAATCTGCACCTTGGCCGGTGCTCCGATCGCCGCAAGAACGGCCTCGGCATCCGCCTTGGCATCAAAGACATCCACCGGGCGCGATGCCCCGTGCACATCCTTGGGGCCGTTGCGGCCAACCAGCAGGCCGGCGATCTGGGTTTTCTGGTCGCCGGGTTCGCCATCATGGAATACAGGGCCAACTTCGAACAGGGCGACGTCGGCGTATCCGCGTGCCTGATTGCGGGCCGCGGCCTGCAACAATCCGGGCAGCAGATCGGGGCGCATGTGGCTCATCTCGGACGAGATCGGGTTTTCCAGCATGGTCGCATCGTCACCGCCACCGAACAAAGCGGCCGAAGCTTGATCGATGAACGTATAGCTGACGCATTCGTTGTAACCCAGCGCGGCGCAGGTGCGGCGCGCCATGGACTGGCGGCGCTGAGCCGGTGTCATCACCGGCTTGGGAATACCATCGGTGACACGCGGCAAGGGTTTGCCCTGCAACTTGGTCAACGAGGCGATCCGTGCGACCTCTTCCACCAGATCGGCCTCACCCATGATATCGGGGCGCCAGCTTGGCACGTGGGCCATCTCGCCCTCCAGACGGAACCCGAGGCGGGTCAGCGTCTGACGCTGTTCGCTTTCGGGAATGTCCATCCCGACCAGAGACTGCACCCGTTCAGCATCCAGCTTGTACGCACGTGCATGGTTCGGCGCTTTACCCGCCTCGACCACTTTGGACGCTTCACCGCCGCAGATGTCCAGAATCAACTGGGTTGCGTGCTCAAGACCTTCCAGAGTGTATTCAGGGTCCACGCCGCGTTCGAACCGATACCGCGCGTCCGAATTGATCTTCAGCGCCCGACCCGCCAGCGCGATCTGCACATGATCCCAAAACGCGCTTTCCAGGAACACATTCACAGTATCCTCGGTGCAGCCGGTTTCCTGACCGCCCATGATGCCTGCGATGGATTCCGGCCCCTTGTCATCGGAAATAACCATCATGCCGGGCTGTAGGGTGTATTCCTTCTCGTCTAGCGCCACCAGGGTTTCACCGCCTTTTGCGCGATGAACGCGAAGGTTGCCCTGCACCTTGTCCGCGTCAAACACATGCAGCGGGCGGTTATGGTCAAAGGTCATGTAGTTGGTGATATCCACAAGCGCCGAAATCGGACGCAGCCCGATCGCCTTCAACTGATCCTGCAACCACTGGGGGCTGGGGCCGTTCTTGACACCCTTGATAAGGCGGCCCGTGAAATGCGGGCAACCATCCAGCGTATCCTCATCAATCGATACTTTGATCGGGCTTTCGAAATCGCCTGGCACCGGCACGTAGTCGCGCTGTTTCAAAGTACCGACCCCGCGAGCCGCCAGATCGCGCGCGATGCCTTCAACGCCCAGCGCATCGGGCCGGTTCGGCGTGATCGCGATCTCGATCATCGGATCGACTTTCGAGGGCTCATTCTCGGCAAGCCAATCAACGAACCTGTCACCGACCTCGCCCGAGGGCAATTCGATGATGCCGTCATGTTCGTCCGACAATTCCAGCTCACGCTCGGACGCCATCATGCCAAAGCTTTCGACGCCGCGGATCTTGCCGACGCTGATCGTCAGGTCCAGCCCGGGGATATACATGCCCGGTTTGCAGACGACGACAGTGATCCCTTCGCGGGCGTTGGGCGCGCCGCAGATGATCTGCAATTCGCCTTCATTCGTGTCCACCTTGCAGACGCGCAGCTTGTCGGCGTTGGGGTGCTTTTCCGCGTGTTTCACATAGCCCAGCGTAAAGTCCTTGAGCTTGTCAGCCGGGTTGATAACCTCTTCGACCTCAAGGCCAAGGTCGGTCAGCGCCTCAGTGATCTCATCAACCGACGCATCGGTGTCGAGGTGGTCTTTCAGCCAGGACAGAGTGAATTTCATTGCTCGGGGCCTTTTTTGGCAGATATCCGTTTGGCAAAGGCAATGACAAAGAATGCGCCAAGGTGCAAGCGCTGCGGGTCACGGATAGGTGGGGGTGCGGCCCAAAAGCTCGTCCAATTGCCGCCCGATCCAGCCATGCGGGATGAAATGCCCGCCCGGATGGGTGTCCAGCACCACCTGCCCCTGCGCACAATCGGTCCATTCCACGCGGCTGAGCGTCAGGAACGGTCTCACGCTCCAGTCCCCGCGCGGGGTTGCGCCGTTGCAGTCAAACTTCGCTTTCCAAAGCGCCACCGGATAGGTGGTATCGTCGCCCGGTCCAAAGGGAAAACCCATCACCGTATCGTCCAGCCCATGCACGTGGCGCACCTGCGCCGGGGCCTGCGGACAATGCTCGGTCTGCTGGATTGACCCAGCAATAGCCAGCAGCGCGGCGGTATCGTCACCCGATTGGCAGGCATAACGCCATGCCATCGCGCCGCCAAAGGAATAGCCCGAGACATAGATGCGATCCGGGTCAATCGGATAACGACTGGCAACGTCCTGCAAGACACGGTCGGCAAAATCGACGTCTTCAGTATCCGCGTTCCAGAAATTCCAGCTTTTGCCCAAACCGTTCGGGGCCACCAACAACACGCCGCGCAGTTTTGTGGCCCCCGCGATGCGCTCATGGTTCACCACCACATCGCCCTGCCGCGCCCAGCCGTGGAAATGCAGCAAAACAGGCAAGGGGCTTTCGCCGTCCCAGCCGTCAGGCTCCAACACATGATAGGAACGGTCACCAATCTTACACGCAATATCGCCATGGCAGGTATCCACGGCGGCAGCTTGGGTGGCGATCAGCAGAAACAGGCAGAGCAGTCGATATGTCATTCGGCTGACCCTACCCAGCCTGAGGCCCATGTCACGTCACAACCCCGTGGGAACATGTAACAAGCCGCGCCATCGCCAGACCTTTGGGGCAAGTCGCAAGCCGCGTTATCGCCAGACCGCGGGATGGCGATCTTCGGGTTAAGGTGGGCAGTTTATGGCAGCCACGTCCGAGAAACACTCATACGAAGCGCTGGCGGAGACAAATCGCCAGCCCGTGCGGGCGGTCTGGAGATAGCGCGGCCTATCGGCCTTTGCTCCGCGCTGTTTCGGCTGAGATCATTTCGATCTACTTTTTGCGTATCTATTAATTAGTTTTTTGACCATTGCCTGCCGATCTTCGATCTCTTTCACTCGGTCTGACCTCTCTGAAAGAACGTTCATCGCCGCCCATAAACCAGGAACTACCGCTAGCAATAACAGAAGCCATATCCAAACCGCAGCGGGCTCGTACAGCATTACCGTTAGAAGCTGAATAGATATTGTAACAAACAAGATGCCAATCAACCAAAGGAATGGGGCATTCACCACACGGCGACGCCACCAGTCAATATAGCGCGACAGATATACACCCAACGGATACACTACCTACCACCATGTCCAAAAACTGCCATTTCGCTTGTTGATCAGATCCTGTGTCTTTTCTCTTTGGATTTTATCACGCATCTGAAATGCCCCGATCTGCACAAACGCCAATCCGGCAATGAGCATTCCCGGCAAAAACAACAGTGCCGACACTAGGAAAGTGGTTAGAACAACCGCCGACCCAAAATCGAAAACAAGTGATGCCAACACCGGCGGTGCGAACAAGGCAGTAATCAGGCACAATAACCAAAGTAGAGGACGTCCGGAAACTTTGAGTTACCACCAATCATGATATGATGTCAGCCTGTCGTCCAACGGTTTCCCTATCGCGACAAACCACCATGCAGGTTCGGCATATCCAGCGCCGCAAACCCGTAGTGCCGCAGCCAGCGCAGATCACTGTCAAAGAAGGCCCGCAAATCCGGAATGCCGTATTTCAGCATCGCCAGACGGTCGATGCCGATGCCAAAGGCAAAGCCCTGATAGACCTCAGGATCAATCCCACCGGCGGCGATCACCTTGGGGTGGACCATGCCCGAGCCCAAAATCTCCATCCAGTCGTCACCCTCACCGATCTTCAGTTGACCGTTATCCCACGAACAGCGGATATCGACCTCGGCCGACGGCTCGGTGAAGGGGAAGTGCGAGGCGCGGAAGCGCAGTTCGACGTCGTCGACCTCGAAAAACGCCTTCACGAACTCTTCCAGAACCCATTTCAGGTTCGCCATCGAGATGTCCTTGTCGATAGCCAGCCCCTCGACCTGATGGAACATCGGCGTGTGGGTCTGGTCATAATCGGCGCGGTAGACGCCGCCCGGACAGATGATGCGGATCGGTGCGCCCTGCAGCTCCATTGATCGGATCTGGACGGGCGAAGTATGGGTGCGCAGCACATGCGGCGGTCGCTCGTCGCCTTCGGCGCGGTGCATATAGAACGTGTCCATCTCGGCCCGTGCGGGGTGGTGGCCGGGGATATTCAGGGCGTCGAAATTGTGCCAGTCGGTTTCGATCCGCGGCCCTTCGGCCACTGAAAAGCCCAGTTCGGCAAAGATCGCGGTCAGTTCCTCGGTCGCCTGGCTGACCGGGTGGATCGAGCCTTGGCCACGTGGCCGGGTCGGCAGGGTGACGTCCAGCCACTCGGTGCGCAGGCGTTCATCCAGCGCGGCATCGGCCAGCCCGGCCTTTTTGGCGGACAGGGCCGAGTTGATCTCGTCCTTCAGGGCGTTCAGCGCCGGGCCTGCGACCTGGCGTTCCTCGGGCGTCATCTTACCCAGCTCGCGCATTTTCAGCGCAACTTCGCCCTTTTTACCCACGGCGGCGACGCGGATCGCCTCAAGCGCGTTCTCGTCGCCTGCCTCGGCGATTTGGCCCAGATATTTTGCCTTAAGATCGTCCATGACGCCCTCTGAATTTGGTCGCCAACCTGCTATCGGGCCAGCCCCGCGAATGCAAGCGGGACCGGTCGGATCAATAGCTGTATTCAGGGAAAATCCGGGTCAGATCACCGTTCCAGTCGCCGTTGTAGTGTTCCAGCAACTCATCCGCAGGCACTTTCCCGCTTTGGATGCTGTCCTTGAGCGCGTTGAGGAAATGGGTCTCGTCCGGCACCAGTCCACCGGCCCCGGGATAGGCGCGGGCTTTCAGGCCGGCCTCAGAGATCGCCACCACCTCACGCGCCAGATCGTGCATGTTGATGTTGCCGACTTTCGCTTGCAGGCCATCTTTGGCGGCCGCGACACGCAGCGCCTCGCGGGTCTCGGTGTCCCAGCCTTTGACCAGATCCCAAGCCGCGTCCAATGCCGTTTGGTCGTAAGTCAGACCGACCCAGAAGGCAGGCAAGGCACACAGACGACGCCATGGTCCACCATCGGCCCCGCGCATTTCCATGAACTTCTTGATCCGAGCTTCGGGGAAGGCGGTGGTCAGGTGGTCGGCCCAATCGCTGAGCGTGGGCGTTTCACCCGGCAGGGCGGGCAGTTCACCTTTCAGGAAGTCACGGAAGGACATGCCCAGCGCATTGATGTACTGGCCGTCGCGATACACAAAATACATCGGCACATCGAGCGCGTATTGCACGTAACGCTCGAACCCGAAGCCGTCTTCGAAAACAAAGGGCAGCATTCCTGTGCGGGCATCGTCCAGATGCCGCCAGATGTAACTGCGCCAGCTTTTCTGGCCATTTACCTTGCCCTCAAAAAAGGGCGAGTTCGCAAACAACGCCGTTGCCACCGGCTGCAAGGCCAACGCGACGCGCAGTTTCTGCACCATGTCGGCCTCGGACCCGAAGTCGATATTGACCTGAACGGTGCAGGTTCGGCGCATCATGGCGCGGCCCATGGTGCCGACCTTTTCCATGTAATCGTTCATCAGCCGATAGCGCCCCTTGGGCATCAACGGCATTTCGTCATGGGTCCAGGTCGGAGCCGCGCCGAGACCGATGAAACCCACGCCGATCTCATCTGCGATGTCCTTCACCTCACGCAGGTGGGTGTTCACCTCATCGCAGGTTTCGTGGATGGTCTCAAGCGGAGCACCCGACAGCTCAAGCGCGCCGCCCGGCTCCAGGCTGACATTGGCGCCGTCCTTTTCCAGACCAATCAGATGACCTGCTTCGCGGACTTCAGCCCAGCCATGGCGATCCCGCAGACCTTCCAGCACGGCCACAATCGAACGGGTGCCCTCGTAGGGCAACGGTTTCAGCGTGTCCTTGCAGTAGCCGAATTTCTCATGCTCGGTGCCGATGCGCCAGTCTGCCTTGGGCTTGCAGCCCGACTCCAGATATTCGGCCAATTGCTCGTGGCGTTCGATCGGACCGCCGCCGGACTGAGGGATGGACATGAACCGTGCTCCGATCCTGATGTGTCTGTCTTTTGGCCAGTCGTGGGGGCAAACTGCGCCAGTGTCAATGCAGCCGAAGGTGTGGAGGGCGCGAGGACGTACGCTCCCAGATAACGACCTTATGCGGCGATCTGCCGTTGAGTTCAGACAGCATTTGTTCGGTTTTCAAGCCCGGCAGGCTTGAGAAAACGTCGAACAGAGCTTCGGCTCCTTCAGCGTTCACAGGAATGTGAAGCGTCGGTTGCCCAGGCTGATCCAGAACCCAATGCGCCGGACTGGAGGTTGGATCAAGTGCAAGCCGTTCCATTTCTCGTGTCGCAACAATGCCGCCATCCAGAGGGCCGAGATAAGTGATTTGCCCTTCATCAACCGTAACGACGCCCTGCCCGCCTGCGCCGGTTCTGAACCGTGCGCGCTGTATGCCGATCACGGCCAAAGCCGCGGACACGACGATCAGGAACCAACCGACCCAGGCCAGCAACCCACCCGGCCCGCTGACCCAACTGACGCCAAGGATCAGGACAAAAACCGAGACCAAAACTTCACGCCAGCGCCAAAGTGCCAGTTTTGCCTCTGGTCGAAAAAAGCTCATTACGCGGAATCCGTTTGATCGTTGAACAGAATCAGTGAGACCGAACCGGCCGGCATGAATCCAATCGCTATGTAAGCACGAGCGGCCGCATTTGAAGCGGCAAATAAGACGGCTCGGTTCACACCTGCCTCGCGCGCCTCTTTCAAATGCAAAGCGACAGCGGTGCGCGCATAACTTCGCCCGCGCAGCTCGCGAGGGGTAAATACACCACCTACCTTAACGACATCCGAAAGCGCCGAATTGAAGCCTGTCATCGCAACCGGTTGTCCTTTGTAGATAAGGGCTCTGTGACTGTCGCGCTCCAGATAACGTTTCAGGTCTTCTCTGGCCTGCTTGTCCAGTTCCTTGTGAAGCAAACCCGGCGTTTCCTGAAGGTATTGCTTCCGCCAGGCAATCACTTGATTGCGATCCACTCCGGCCAACGGAACAAGGCGCACATCTTCCATTTGAGGAACAACAAGGTTGTTCAGGTTAAGTGAGAATGCCGGTTCATCGTCATTGAGACCCGTCAGCCTGTCTCGCCAACCTGCGATTTTGACGAAGTCTCTAACCTGCGCCGTTTCACCGATGATTCCCGAGACAGCTCGGTTTTGGATCAAATCCCAGGCGGCAAAAAGCTCTGCACGCTTCACGTTGGGGCATTGCGGAAAGACTATTCCTTCATTGGTGATACCCAAGACACCGCGCAGCGGGTTACCCAGCAACCAAAACGACATGCCCCGAGGATGGGAACCACCCAGACCGAAATCTTCCAAATTGCCCAAAGGAAACATCGAGCTTTGGAGGTGGAGGCGCAAAAACCGCTGAACTTCTGGAACATCATTCTGTAGCGCTGCGCGCCACATTACGCCCAATCCCCCAGCGCCTGCTGCCACATGGTCAGTGCAGCGACTGCCGCCGTGTCGGCCCGCAGGATACGCGGACCAAGACTGACGACATGCGCGAATGGCAACCCTGTCAAACGCGCGCGTTCCTTGTCAGAAAACCCGCCTTCCGGGCCGATAAGAATCGCCCACGGGTAACCTTTTTCATTGGCGGCCAATCGCAAGGCCGATCCAACCTCAGCTTCGTTGCAGAACATCAGTTGCCGATCTTCGGGCCATGCATCCAACAGCCGATCCAACCGCTGCAAATCGGCGACCTCGGGCACGAAGGTTCCGCCGCATTGCTCGGCCGCCTCGACGGCATGGGCCTGCAAGCGGTCTTGCCGGATACGTTCGGAATTTGTGAACTCGGTCTGCACCGGCATGATACGCGCCGCGCCCATTTCCGCGGCTTTTTCCACGATGAAATCAGTGCGGGCCTTTTTTATCGGTGCAAACAGGAACCAAAGATCGGGCGGCAACTGCAACGGTTTCGTCTGCTCAAGGCAGGTCAGCGTTCCTCCGCGTTTTCCCGCCTCCGAGACTTCGGCCAACCACTCTCCGTCCTGCCCGTTGAACAGGGCGATCTGCCCTTTGACCGCAAGGCGCATGACACCAAAGAGGTAATGCGCCTGGTCGCGCGTCAAAGGAACCGATTGCCCCTGACCCAAGGGCTGCTCTACATACAGTCTGATCTTCGCACTCATGAGACCTTACATATGCAAGGCAATGCCCCAACACCAGATGGTCAAGTCGCTGATGCCGTCACCGGCAACTGGGTTGACACCCGTGCCCCGGCCTTTGCCCGCCCCTACCTGCGCCTCAGCCGCGCGGACCGGCCTATCGGGACATGGCTGTTGCTGATTCCGTGCTGGTGGGGGCTGGCGCTGGCCATCCTGCACGACGGTCGGCCGCGTTGGGAAGATCTGTGGATCGCCATAGGATGCGCATTCGGAGCCTTTCTGATGCGGGGCGCAGGTTGCACCTGGAATGACATTACGGACCGGGATTTCGACGGGCAGGTCGAACGCACACGCTCGCGCCCGATCCCTTCGGGTCAGGTCAGTGTTCGGCAGGCCGCGGCGTGGATGGTCCTGCAGTGCATTCTGGCGTTGGGCATCCTCCTCAGTTTCAATCAGGCGGCCATTGCCATGGGCGTACTGTCCCTGTTGCCAGTGACGATCTATCCGTTTGCCAAACGGTTTACCTGGTGGCCTCAGGTGTTCCTGGGGTTGGCTTTCAACTGGGGCGCCCTTCTGGCCTGGGCGGCGCATAGCGGTTCCGTGGGATGGCCTGCAGTGACTCTTTACCTGTCTGGAATCGCGTGGACCCTGTTCTACGACACCATCTATGCGCATCAGGATGCCGAGGATGACGAACTGATCGGCATCAAGTCAACCGCCCGGCTGTTCGGAGCCGATACAGCGAGGTGGCTGAAGTACTTTTTGGTGGCGACGGTGTCGCTGATGGGACTGGCCATCGTCGATGCAGGGGTGCCGGATGCCTCGATGCTGGCATTGGGCGTTGCGCTCTGTGGGCCTTGGGCAATGGGCTGGCACATGATGTGGCAACTCCGCGCGCTGGACATCGAAGACAATGCCAGGCTGTTGCAATTGTTCAGGGTCAACCGCGACACTGGCTTGATTCCGCTGATCTTCCTCTGCGTTGCCCTGTTGCTCTGATTGCACCTGCTGAACGGGGCCTGTAAAGATCGGCCCAACCGCCTGAGGAGTGTCGAGCCCAAATATGCGTCTGCCGTATTTTATCGTTGTTTCCCTGATCTTTCTTGTGTCAGCCGGGCTGTCGCTTTTGGCAGCCAGCTATGCCGTTACAAAGATCGAAGAGACTTCGGAATTCGCTGTGCGCCGGTCGCTTGATCTCAAAGGCCATGACTGGGCCGAGGTTGAATCCCATGGCTTGCGCGTGGTCCTGACCGGAACTGCACCGGATGAGGCGACCCGCTTTAACGCGCTGACAGCAGCCGGAACCGAGGTCGATGCGTCCCGCGTGATCGATGAAATGGAGGTTGAAGCGACTTCTGCCCTGGCGTCACCACGCTTTTCAGCAGAAATTCTGCGCAATGATCACGGTATCTCGATCATCGGTTTGATCCCCGCCAGTGAAGACAGGGATGACCTGATCAGACGGCTGAGCAATCTCGACCGCAACATCGCGGTCTCGGACCTGATGGAAACGGCAGATTACCCCAAGCCCGACGGTTGGGATGCAGCGATATCCTATGCCATCGAGGCTTTGGCCAGCCTGCCTCGCGCCAAAATTTCCGCAAGTGCGGATTTGGTCAAAATCACCGCCATTGCGGACAGCCAACAGGAAAAACAACGTCTCGAACAAGATCTGACTCGCGCCGCACCGCCCAGCCTGCGGATCGGGCTGGCGATTTCGGCCCCCCGGCCCGTCATCACACCTTTTACGCTGCGTTATCTGATCAACGAAGAAGGTGGGCAATTTGATGCCTGCTCGGCACAGGATGAAAAAGCCCGCGACCGGATCGTGACCGCCGCGCGCGAAGCCGGACTGTCAGGGCCATATTCCTGTACCATCGGTCTGGGTGAGCCCTCACCGCGTTGGCCCGAAGCAGCCGAGAAGAGCATTCAGGCGCTTGCCAGAATCGGCAAAGGCTCGGTCACAATGTCGGATGCCGACATTACATTGGTTGCGGCGCAAGGCACCGATCCAGCCATGTTCGACCGAATTGTGGGCGAACTTGAAACAGCGTTGCCTCAGGTCTTTGCCCTGCACGCTGTTATGCCGGAACCCGAAACCAGCGAACAGGCCGGACCCATAGAGTTCTCGGCGACCCGCAGTCCCGAAGGGCTGGTGCAACTGCGAGGGCGCCTGGGGGATGAAACCTTGCGGGATATGGTCGACAGCTATGCCCGCGCGGCTTTTGGCTCGGACCAGGTCTATACAGCAACCCGCATCGTGCCGGGGCTTCCGGCAGATTGGCCGGTGCGTGTTCTCGCTGGCCTTGAGGCGTTGGCACAACTTCACAACGGCGCCTTGACCGTGACGCCGGACACAGTCGAACTGACTGGCCTCAGCCATGAAGAAGATGCCAAGGCCCGTATTGCGGGTCAGCTGTCGGACAAGCTGGGAGAGGGGCAGGAATTCACCCTGACGATCACTTATCAGCCACCGCCAGAACCCGAAGATGCTCTGCCCGATCCTGAAGTCTGCGAAGCGCAGATCGCCGAAGTTCAGACTGTCAGCAAAATTGCTTTCGAACCCGGATCGGCAACGATTGCGTCCGACTCGCGCGATGCCGTGAACCAGATCGCGGATATCCTGCGCGACTGCGGACCGATCCGTATGGAAATACAAGGCCATACCGACAGCCAGGGCCGCGAAGAGATGAACCAGCAGCTCAGCCAGGCACGGGCTCAATCCATTCTGAACGAGCTGCGCGGGCGGCGCATTCCCACCAGCAGCTACACTGCCGTGGGATACGGTGAAACACAGCCCATTGCGGATAACGACACCGAAGAAGGCCGCGAGGAAAACCGGCGGATCGAGTTCCGGCTGATCCGCCCCGAACCAGTCGAAGCCTCCGAAACAGGTCTCGAAGCGCTCGAGGCCGAGACTAACCCGCCCGAGGCGGATCAGACCGACACGACCGCACCAGATGCGGATGCAGAGGACCAGTAAGTTGAACAGAACCGAATTCATCATCGCCACTGCCGTCATTCTGTTTGCGGCCTTCTGCATGGGCTGGTTTGCCAACTGGCTGGCCCACCGCCTGTCCCGCGTCCGCCAAAGCGACGTTGCTGATCTGGATCGCATGAGCCAGGAACTGCACGAAGCGGAAGAAACCCGCGATCAGGCCATAACCTACCTTCAGCAACGCGAAGCCGAGTTGACCAATCAGCTGACCCAGACAGAGGCAGAACTGGCCGCAGCCATGGACGGCCTGCGCGCCGCGCGGCAAGAGGCCGAGGAAATGCGCGGGCGGATCAACAACGCCGACTGAACGACCGTCTTTCCGGTCGTCTCACAAGACCTGTGCCAAATCTGCGAACGGGTCTTCGGGGTCTTCCAGGCCAACCGACGGCCAGAACACGCCATCCCCTGCGCAATTCCTACAACGCGCCAATTGCGCCCCTTCCAGACGGAAGGACGTTTGCATCAAAGCTTCGGTTCCCATCCGGAAAACCAGACTGCAATGGCGACCAAGCGACACGGCATAGTGGACGATCCAGAGTTTATCGATCATCTGCCGGGCATACGCACCGCTGATCGGGGCCGGGCTTTGTCCGAATGAATTGTCTGTTTCGCAAGGCCTTAGCAACTCAATCCGTAGTGCAAGCCGCAATCCTACCGATCCATTTTTCACGGATTTGGTGCAGATTCGCGAACCAGTGTCTGGATGAGAATTGAACCCGCTCGGGTCAACAAGCCACCACGGCGGTCGCGCCGCACTACCAGCGGGTCAACGCGTCTTCGTCCTGTTCTTTGGCCGCGACCCATTCCGCGCCGGAACGGGTGATTTCTTTCTTCCAGAACGGCGCACGCGATTTCAGATAATCCATCAGATACTCCGCCGCTTCAAACGCATCCTTGCGGTGCGGTGCCGCCGTGGCCACCATCATGATCTTGTCGCCCGGTGCCAGACGTCCATGACGATGAATCACCAGCACATCGCCCAACGACCAACGATCCTTGGCCTCTTGGGCGATCTTGGTCAGGGCGCGCTCGGTCATACCCGGATAATGCTCGATCTCCATCACATCCAGATCACCGCTTGCAAGGTCGCGCACAACGCCGGTGAAAGTAACGATGGCCCCGTTGGAATCATCCCCGGCGGCAAAAGCATTGGCCTCTGCCCCCAGATCAAATGCCTCTTCCTGAACCGCGATCCGCATCGTTCAACCGCCCGTCATCGGTGGGAAAAACGCAACTTCCCGAACTCCTGCCAGCGAAGCATCGAATTCCGACAGCTCTTGATCCAACGCGACGCGAAGGGCGGACAAATCGGCAAACGCCGCGGCGTAGCGGTCTTCCCGAGCGCTCAGTTCAGCCACCAGGTCGCTAACTGTGGCCGCTTGCGTTTCGACCTTTTCTTTTGGCAAGCCGATGCGTTCGCGCACCCATGCGAAATAAAGAACATCCATCGGTTAGCTCTCCTTCAGATGAGGCATGGCTTTACGTAGATAATCATAGCCGGTGATCAATGTTAGCGTTGCGGCGATCCACAACAGCCACAGCCCAACCTGACCAGCCCAGTACATGCCATCGACATTCAAGCGCAGGTGGTTCACGTCTTCGACCTGACCCGCAATGATTTGCTCGACCAGCTCGGCATCCATACCAAAACTCGCCATCACGGCATAGTGCTCAAAGATACCCTGCGAAAACAGAACTGCGATGGCGACCATCTGGGCCGTGGTCTTCCATTTGGCCAGTTTGGTGACTTTGAGCGTGCCGGCCACATCGCCCAAGTATTCCCGCAGGCCCGACACAAAAACTTCACGAAACAGGATCACGGTTGCAGGAAGAACAAGCCACGGCGTCCAGTGCTCGGTCGAATAGCCCACAAGGATCATAAGCGCGATCACCACCATGGCCTTGTCGGCGATCGGATCCAGCATCGCTCCGATTTTGGTCTCCTGCTTCCATGCGCGGGCCAGATACCCATCGAACCAATCGGTAATCGCCGCTGACAGAAACAGGATCAGTGCAAACCAGTCCGCATAGGGACGGGTGAAATACAAAAACATAACAGCCAGTCCGGGCGCGGCCAGCAGGCGCAGCACAGTCAGGAGATTGGGTAAATTCCACTTCATGGCTTGGACCCTATATTGCTGGTCCGGAACAGAAAAGCCAATCAGGCAAAAAACTTCATCACTCACAAACGCTTGGTCAAAGCGCCGCAGGCCTGGCGTCTCAGAACAGAACCTCTTGGCCTTTCCCGGCTTTGCGGTCAGATTGCCGCGCAAGCCGAACCAGAAAGTACCAGATGACAGCGCATATTCAAACCGACGCCCGATCAAACATGATCGGCAGCCTCTGGATGATCACCGCGATGGCGGGCTTTGCGCTGGAGGATGCGTTGCTGAAAGCCGCCTCAGCCGCACTCCCGATATGGCAGGTTCTGGTTCTTTTTGGTGTGGGTGGGTCCGTGATATTTGCTGCGGTGGCTTTGGCGCGCGGGCATCGGTTGCTGCACCCTGACGTTCTGTCCCGCCCGATGAAAATTCGAGTACTTTTCGAGGTCTTTGGTCGATTGTTTTACGTTCTGGCCATTGCTCTGAGCCCTTTGTCCTCGGCTACGGTGATTCTGCAAGCCACGCCTCTGGTCGTTGTTGCAGGCGCCGCGTTGTTCTTTGGCGAGACAGTCGGTTGGCGGCGTTGGAGCGCTATCTTTGTCGGCATGATCGGCGTCGTCGTCATCCTGCAACCCACCGGAGACAGTTTTTCGCTGCTGTCGATACTGGCAGTGCTGGGAATGCTGGGATTTGCCGGACGTGATCTGGCCAGCCGCGCAGCACCTGCCACGCTTGGAACCGAAGTCCTAGGGTTTTACGGCTTCCTCAGCATCATCGTGGCCGGCGTGGCCTATCGGTTTTGGGAGGGCGCGCCGATGGTCTCACTCAGCGTGCACACAAGCCTGCACCTAACCGGGGCGGTGCTGATGGGGGTAATGGCTTATGCGTCGCTGATGAAGGCCATGCGCACGGGCGAAGTGTCTGCCGTGACCCCGTTCCGGTACACCCGACTATTGTTCGGCATCGGGTTGGGTGTGGCAGTGTTCGGTGAAAGCCTGGACCCTACCATGTGGATCGGCAGCGCGCTGATCGTTGTCTCGGGCCTCTATATCCTGTGGCGGGGTCGGCGTGCCTAGACCTTGTCGTGAAAGAAGTCGTAAACCTTCTGCGCCAAACCGGCCGAGATCCCTTCGACCGCTTTCAGATCGGCCAGATTGGCCCGGCTGACGGCTTTGGCGCTGCCGAAATGAGCCAGCAGAGCACGTTTGCGTGCCGCCCCGACACCGGGGATCTCGTCCAGCGGTGTCGCACCTACGGCCTTTGCCCGCTTTGCGCGATGGGTGCCGATGGCAAACCGGTGCGCCTCATCCCTTAAGCGTTGAATGAAATACAGTACCGGATCGTTTCGTTTCAGCGCAAATGGGCGCTGGCCGATCCGGTGAAACTCTTCCTTGCCGTGATCGCGGTCGACCCCTTTGGCGACGCCGACCATGGGAATGTCTTCGACCCCATGTTCGACCATGATCTCATGCACGGCGCTTACCTGCCCGGCACCGCCATCAATCAGCAGCAGGTCAGGCCACAGCCCTTTGTCGCGATCCGGGTCTTCCTTTTGCAATCTGGTGAAACGACGGTTCAGTACCTCTTTCATCATGCCAAAGTCGTCACCCGGTGTGAGGTCATCTCCGCGAATGTTGAACTTGCGGTAGGCGTTTTTCATGAACCCCTCTGGGCCCGCTACGATCATGCCGCCAACCGCGTTGGTGCCTTGAATGTGAGAGTTGTCGTAGACCTCAATCCGACCCGGCGGACCGTCCAGTTCGAACGCCTCGGCCAGCCCGCGCAACAGCTTTGCCTGCGTGGCGCTTTCCGACATGCGGCGGGCCAGAGCCTCGCGTGCGTTGCGCAAAGCGCCGGCAACCAGTTCATGTTTTTCGCCACGTCGCGGCACAAGGATTTCGACCTTGCGCCCGGCTTTTTCAGCCAACGCCTGCTGCATCAGATCAACGTTTTCGATTCCGTCCGACAGGATCAACTGTCGCGGCGGTTCCTTGTTGTCGTAGAACTGACCCAGAAAGGCCTCCATCACTTCGGCAGATGAAACATCCGGCCCGACGCGCGGATAGAAATCCTTGTTGCCCCAGTTCTGGTTCGCACGGATGAAAAACACCTGCACACAGGCCTGACCGCTGTCCATGTAAAGGCCGATCACGTCCGCCTCAGCAACACCGCGCGGGTTGATACCCTGAGAGGTCTGCACCTGCGTCAGCGCCCGGATACGGTCACGCAGACCGGCGGCGCGTTCGAACTCCATCGCCTCGGACGCAGCCATCATCTGCTCGGCCAGCTCCTCCTGTACCTTGGTCGAGCGACCCGACAGGAAGCGTTCAGCATCCTTCACGCTTTCACGGTAATCCTCCTCCGAGATCAGGCCAACACACGGCCCGGAGCAACGCTTGATCTGATACAGCAGGCAAGGCCGTGTTCGGCTGTCGAACATCGAATCCGAGCAGTTGCGCAGCAGGAACGCTTTTTGCAATTGATTCAATGTCCGGTTCACCGCACCTGCGCTGGCAAAGGGACCGAAATAGGCTCCTTTTTCCTTCTTCGCCCCGCGGTGTTTCTTGATCTGCGGAAAGTCATGATCCTTGGCGACCAGTATGTTCGGAAAGCTTTTGTCATCCCGCAACAATACATTGTATTTCGGCTTGAGCTGCTTGATCAGGTTCTGCTCCAGCAGCAATGCCTCGGTCTCGGTTCGCGTGGTCAAAAACATCATCGAAGCCGTCGCGGCGATCATCTTTTCGATCCGACCCGAATGACCCGGACGTGTGTAATTCGACACCCGTGCCTTGAGGTTTCGAGCTTTTCCGACGTACAGAACCCGGCTGTCGGCATCGAGCATGCGGTAAACACCCGGAGAACTGTCCAGCGTTTTTACATGGCGCTGAATGCAGGCATAGCCGGAAAGGGACGATTCGCTGTCGATAGTCATGACCCTGAGATATGATTCTCTGACAATGGCTGCAATCTCACGCCACTCAGATCAAGAGTAAACAAATCCACGGTTTCTGTGGATAAGTGTGAAGATAAGTTTTCGGAAAATCGAAAATCCCCTTGTTTCCTTGCCTCTTCCCTTACTTGCACAAAAATTAGGCAACAATTTAAATACTTGTTTTTAAATGATATTTTTTTACATACTTAGCAAGTGTATGAAAAAAAAGACAATTTTGTAACGCGCATGTAACACAATTGAGAGCGGTGCAAAACTTGCAGCAAAATTGCTTATTCTACGCCCAAAACATCCGGAGTTTTCCAACCCAGATGCTGACCACCATCCACACATAAAAGCTGCCCGGTAACCGCGTGTGCATCCAGAAAATACCCAAGCGCGGCAGTTATGTCAGACAGGTTGGACCCCCGCTCCAACACGGTATTGGAACGCTGTGCCTGAAAATGTTCTTCGCTTTGGCGGTGACCCTGCATCGTTGGACCCGGCCCGATCGCGTTGACGCGGATCGTCGGAGACAATGCCTGCGCCGCCGTTCGGGTCAGCGTCCACAGACCCATTTTCGCGATGGTGTATGACATGAACTCGGGCGTCAATTTACGCACTCGCATGTCCACCATGTTGACGATAAGGCCGGTTGCGAGCGGTTCGCCATTTTCATCTGCGCCAACGCTCAGCCCCTGATCCGCCATTGCCTGCGTCAGAACAAAGGGCGCACGCAGGTTGCTGTCGAGATGTCGATCCCAGCTTTGCCGGGTTGCCGTGCGGATGTTGTCATATTCAAAGATCGACGCGTTGTTCACCAGACAGGTGATCGGCCCGCCCAGCGCCTCTGCCGCTTTGGGCAACAGCGCCTGAACCTGAGCCTCGTCCAGCAGATCGGTCTGCAGGGCCACGGATTGACGGCCAAGCGCCTGCACCTCTGCCGCTGTCTCCTGCGCCGGGCCTTCGGACGAGGCGTAGTGCACGGCCACATCAAAACCACGACCCGCCAGATACAGCGCCATGGCCCGGCCCAGACGAATACCGGCACCGGTCACTAAAGCTCGGGTCATGCTTCACCTCGTTTTGTCAGATCACACCAGCAATACGGTGACATAAAGCACATAAAGAAAAGTCAACACCAACCCCCAGACGCGCGAGATGTCCTGTTTGAGGAACACAAACGGAACCAGAAGCAGCGATGCGCCCAGCATGACCCACAAGTCGAACCGCAAGAACTCTGGGGTAACTGGTATGCGACCAAACCAGGTTGCGATCCCGATGATGGCCAGAAGGTTGAACATGTTCGAACCGATCACGTTACCCAGCGCGACATCGGCTTGTCTGCGCAGTGCGGCCATAAGCGTCGTCGCAAGTTCGGGCAAAGAGGTTCCTACCGCGATAAGGGTCAGGCCGATGACCGTTTCGCTGACTCCATAAGTTTTCGCAATCGTGGTCGCGTTGTCCACCAGCAAATGGGCACCCATCGGAAGTCCCACCAGGCCCAGGATCAGGTAAATCGATACCTTCCAGTAGGGCATGTCCGGGTCAGCTTCTTCCAGACCTTCCAGTTCGTCATCCTCCGCGCATGCCTCACCACAGGCCTTGCGATGTGCCTTTGCCTCACGAAAGGCATTCGTAAGAACCAGACCCAAAGCCGCCAGCAGGATCAGGCCACTGAAGACGGTGAACGTGCCGCAAAAAGCCAGCCCGATGAACAGAACCGTCGCCATCAGCATGAACACATAGTTCCTGCGGCTGTTGCATTCACTGGTGTGAATCGTTGCCAGCAATGCGGGCAGGCCAAGAACCAACAGGATGTTGGCCGTGTTCGATCCGACAACGTTGCCCAGCGCGATACCGGGCGCGTTCTCTTTCAACGCGCTGATCGCAATAAGCAACTCGGGTGCCGACGTACCAAAGGCTACAATCGTCAGGCTGACGATCAGCGCCGGGACGCCGAGACGCAGGCTCAGATTCACAGCACCACGCACCAAGGCATCGCCTGCCAGCAGCAGGATCAACAGGCCAAGACCAGACAGCAGCCATGTGGTGATCAAGTCCGGCCCCCTTTTTCGCAGGCACAGGGGCCTTTACCTATGCGAAACCGCCCGCAGCGTGGACACTTGGCCGAGCTCAGTTTCTTTTGCCCCGGAAAGCGCAGTTTGCCAAACATCGCCAAGACGCCCATGCCAATCAGAAAAAGTGTGACAACCTTGATGATCACTTCACAAACCGAAACGCGCGTAGGCCGCCCGCTCCTCTAATCCGGCAATGGCATCCTGTGCCAGGCTGGCCCCGAAACGCGACCAGATCGGTTTGCGCACGCCATACCGGCGGAACTTGACCTTGTCGCCAAAGCGTTCCTGCATCTTGGGTTTCAGATGGGCGATGCCGTCGATCAAACCCAGCTCCTGCGCATGACGCGCCAGCCAGATTTCACCCGTAAACAGATCGGCGGTTTGATCCAGCTTGTTGCCTCGGCGGGCTTTGACATGCGCTGTGAAGTTTTCGTGGATGTCGCCCAACAGCCCTTGCAGGCGCGCCACATCCTCTTTCTTTTCCGGCGAGAAGGGATCCAGCATCGATTTCGACTTGCCAGCTGTATGGACACGCCGTTCAAATCCCTGCCGCGCCAAAAAGACATGCGCGCCGAACCCGGCCGAAATAACTCCGATCGACCCGAGAACCGAACTGTCGTCGGCCCAGATTTCATCCGCAGCAGCCGCCAGCCAATAGCCGCCTGACGCCGCAACGTCTTCAACAAACCCGATCACGGGCACGTCCAGCTCTTCCGACAATCGCCGGATACGTGCGCCAATCAAAGAGCTTTGCACAGGCGACCCGCCCGGAGAGTTGATCTCGAGCGCGACAGCTACAGGCTTTCCTTTGCGAAACGCCTTCTCAAGAACCGGGGCCAGAGAGGTGTCGTTGAGGGAACCGCGACCGGCCATACCAATGGCGCCGGACAGGCGAACAACGGCCACACAGGGGTGCTTTTTGACAAACGGTAGGCTGAGTTTCATGGGTGCCGATGTAGAGTGCCCCCAACTCGTAAACAAGGGACTCTACGAGCCTTAAACGCGACGTGAACCAAATTCCCACACTCGATGGGCAAAAATGCAACGCCTTGGCGAAGGTCAGCTGCGAATGCGCCAACCGGTTTTGAAGATCCAACCGATGACCGCCAGGCACAGACCTGTAAAAGCGACAATGGCAAGAAGACTGAAAACAATCGGCACATCTGCCAGCCCGTAAAAGGACCAGCGGAAACCCGAAATCAGATAGACCACGGGATTGAACAGCGTGATGGTCTGCCACAATGGCGGCAGCATCGAGATCGAATAAAACGTACCCCCCAGAAAGATCAGTGGCGTCACCACCAACTGCGGCACCAACGACATCTGCTCGAAGTTGCTGGCCCAGATCCCGATGATGAATCCCAGCAACGAAAAGCTGAGACAGGACAGGATCAGAAACGCGGCCATGGCGAATGGATGCTCGATCCGAATATCGACGAAAAACGTCGCAGTGACCAATATCACCAACCCCACAAACAGCGCCTTGGTTGCGGCGGCACCGACATATCCGATCACGATCTCGATGAAATTGACCGGAGCGGATAACAACTCGTAGATGGTGCCCAGAAACTTGGGGAAGTAAATTCCGAACGACGCGTTTGAAATCGACAGCATCACCACCGACAACATGATCAGCCCCGGCACAATGAACGCACCGTATGAAACGCCCTCGACCTCTTGGATACGGCTGCCGATGGCGGTGCCAAACACCACGAAATAAAGCGACGTAGACAGAACCGGCGACAGAAAACTCTGTGCCAGAGTGCGGAAGAAACGGGCCATTTCAAACCGGTAGATGGCAGCGATCGCGGTCCAGTTCATGCGGCCTCTCCGGATACCAGATTGACGAAAATCTCTTCCAGGCTTGATTGCCTGGTCTGCACGTCGCGCAACACCAAACCGGCCTCGGACACGTCATTCAGCAAGGTCGTTATGCCGGTACGATCCGCGTGGGTATCGTAGGTATAGATCAGGCAATCACCCGCGCCATTGAGGGCAAGATTGTGGCTGGCCAGACTGTCGGGAATCCGAGCGATGGGTTCGGTCAGCATGACTTCGATCTGCTTTTTACCCATCTGCGACATGAGTGTGGCTTTGTCCTGCACCAGCAAAAGTTCTCCCTTGTCGATGACGCCGACACGATCCGCAATCGCTTCTGCTTCTTCAATATAATGGGTGGTCAGAATGATGGTGACACCGTCCCGTTTCAGTTCCGCCACAAGCTCCCACATATCCTTGCGCAACTCGACATCCACTCCGGCAGTCGGCTCGTCCAGAAAAAGCACCCGAGGCTCATGGGCCAGGGCCTTGGCAATGAGCACCCTCCGCTTCATGCCACCGGACAATTCCTTGATCGCGTTGTTGCGCTTGTCCCATAGGGACAGCTTGCGCAGAATCTCTTCGATCCGCGCGTTGTCCTTGCCAAGCCCGAACAGCCCGCGCGACAACCGAACCGTGTTCCTGACCTTTTCAAATGGTTCCAACGCGATCTCTTGCGGCACAAGCCCGATCATCCTGCGCGCTGCGCGATAATCGGACTGGATGTCATGTCCACCAACTGTGACCACCCCCGAGGTCGGGTTTGTTATCCCGCAAATCGTCGAAATCAGGGTTGTCTTCCCGGCGCCATTTGGTCCCAGAAGCGCAAGTATCTCGCCCTCTTCAATATCCAGAGACACACCCTTCAGGGCCTCGAACCCATCGGCGTAAGATTTGCGAAGATCTTTGATGGACAAAATGGTCGTCATATCTGTTCCCCGTTCCGACCGAGACCCTATCGCGCGGAACCAGCCTGCAACAGGGCAATTTCGCACAACGTGCTGCGCATTTTCTAATGGTTGTCAGAACCATGCTCAATTCCAACTTGCAATCCGTCAACCCACCCGCAAACTCTTCCACAACGGAGGCGCTGATGCTGAATGGAATACGTATTGTCGAAATCGAAGGGCTGGGCCCCGGCCCGTTTGCCGCCATGCAGCTTGCTGATCTGGGCGCCGACGTCATCACGATCCATCGCAAAGGCCAGGCTGTAACCCCGGGCATGCCGAACCGCTCGCTTCTGGACCGCGGCAAACGATCTATCGCACTTGATCTGAAGGACACTGACGATCTGGCGACCGCCCGCCGCCTGATTGACACAGCAGACGCACTGATCGAAGGCTTCCGCCCCGGCGTGATGGAAAAGCTGGGTCTTGGCCCGGATCTTTGCCTGACCCGCAACCCGAAACTGATATATGGTCGCATGACAGGCTGGGGGCAGGATGGTCCATTGGCTGACACAGCCGGACATGACTTGAATTACATCGCTTTGTCCGGCGCGCTCTGGTACGCCTCTCTTCCTGATCAGCCGCCTCAAACCCCGGCCACTTTGGTCGGTGATATTGGCGGAGGAGCCATGTATCTCGTCACGGGCATCCTGGCAGGCTTGATCAACGCACAAAGAACCGGAAAAGGCACCGTGGTTGACGCCGCCATCTACGACGGCTCGGCCCATATGATGAACCTTCTTATGACCATGCGCCAAACCGGAAACCTGTCTGAAACCCGCGGCCAAAGCCTGTTGGACGGCCCGCATTGGAGCCGAACTTACACCTGCGCAGACGGCGGATTTGTTTCGGTCCAATGCCTCGAACCGAAATTCTACGCCCGATTCCTGGAAATTCTGGACTTGTCCCATGACCCGGCGTTCCAGCAACAATACACCCGCAAATTCTGGCCGGACCTGACCCGGCGCCTGGCAGAAATCTTCGCGTCCAGGCCGCGCGAACATTGGGCCAAACTGTTCGACAGGTCAGACGCCTGCGTCGCCCCGGTTCTCAGTCCCGATGAGGCCGCAACCCATCCGATGAATACTGCTCGTCTATCCTGGCGCGAGACAGACGGAACCTTGCAGGCCGCCGCCGCCCCGCGCTTCTCCACACACCAATGGCATCCGAAACCCAGCCCGTCGCGCGGACAACACACCGCCGAGATCCTGAACGAACTCCGAGACCCCAAAAGCGCCTGACCCACTCTTCATCTGGCCGGAAATACCCCGGGGGTGAATTGGCCAGCGGCCAAGAGGGGGCTGGCCCCCTCCCACGCACCCTATCCGCCGCGCACCGTGTCGATCATCAGCTGAACATTCTCAGGATCTGCATCTGGTGTGATTCCATGCCCAAGGTTGAAGATGTGCGGCCCCTTGGAAAACGCCTCAATGATGCGCCGGGTTTCATCCACCAGCGCCTGACCACCTGTCACCATATGCGATGAGGCAAGGTTGCCTTGCACACAGCCATCAACCTGTACTTTCTCAGCAGCCCATTCAGGCGACACGGAATTGTCCAGCGCGACGCAATCCACGCCGGTCGACTTTGCAAACCCTATGTACCCGTCGCCTGCTTCCCGCGGAAATCCAATCACAGGGATACCGGGGTGGCGTTCCTTGATGGCTTGCGTGATCACCCGGCACGGCTCGACCGCGTATTTGCGGAAAGCTTCGCCCTTCAAAGACCCCGCCCAACTGTCAAATATCTTGACCACCTCGGCCCCGGCGTCGATCTGAGCGGACAGATATTCAATCGTTGCCACGGTTATGCGATCCAACAACGCCTCGAACAAAGCAGTATTACCTTCGCGCAGCGCATGGGCGGGACCCTGATCCGGCGTGCCGCGCCCTGCAATCATGTACGTGGCCACAGTCCACGGCGCGCCTGCGAATCCGATCAAGGAGGTTTCGGACGGCAATTCCCGCGACAGAATGCGCACCGTTTCGTACACGGGTGACAATGTATCATGAATCGCGTCAACCGGTTTCAACGCGTCAAACTCGGACTGTTTCGTGATGGTCGACAAACGCGGGCCTTCGCCGGTCACGAACCAAAGGTCAGCGCCCAGCGCCTGTGGCACCAGCAGAATATCGGCAAACAGGATCGCCGCATCAAACCCGTAGCGCCGAATTGGTTGCAAGGTGACTTCTGCTGCCAGTTCCGGGTTATAGCACAAAGACAGGAAATCCCCGGCCTGGGCACGTGTGGCCCGGTATTCCGGTAGATACCGGCCCGCCTGACGCATCATCCAGATCGGCGGCACATTCTGCACCTCACCCGCCAGCGCCCGCAGCAGTTTCTTTGTCTCGGCCATGTTCGCCCCCAGCATTCAGGTTTTGGCAACGGGTCGTCCTTCGGCGGCAATTTGTCAAGCTCAGCCCCCATTGTCAGGGCAATGTGACGCGACTAAAGCTGTGCACATGACTTTGACCCTGCCCACCCCCGCATCGCCCCTCAGAATCGGCACCCGTGGTTCGCCACTGGCTCTGGCTCAGGCCTACGAAACACGCCAGCGCCTGAGCGATGCGTTCGATCTGCCACAGGATGCGTTCGAGATCGTAGTGATCAAGACGACCGGCGACAATCGCGCCATGATCGACGCGGATCGACCACTGAAGGAAATCGGCAACAAGGGCCTGTTCACCAAAGAAATCGAAGAGGCGATGCTGCGCGCCGAGATCGACATCGCCGTGCATTCAACAAAGGACATGCCCGTTGAACAACCCGAAGGGCTGGTACTGGGCACGTTCCTGCCGCGCGAGGATGTGCGCGACGCTTTTATCTCTCCGCGATTGGGCTCGATCCACGATCTGCCCGAGGGGGCCGTGGTGGGCACCTCGTCTTTACGACGCCGTGCGCAGTTGCTGAACCGGAGACCGGATCTGAAAGTGGTCGAGTTTCGCGGAAACGTGCAGACACGGTTGAAAAAGCTGGAAGACGGAGTTGCCGATTGCACGTTTCTGGCGATGGCAGGCATTCGTCGTTTGGGGATGGATGACGTTCCGGCCAGCGCCATCTCTCCTGACGACATGCTGCCGGCGATCGCGCAGGGTACCATCGGCATAGAACGGCGCAGCAACGACATGCGCGCAGCCGAAATGCTGGAAGCGATTCATCACACGGAAACGGGATGGCGCCTGGCGGCCGAACGCACATTGCTGGCCGCGCTGGACGGGTCCTGCGAAACCCCGATCGCCGGCCTTGCCGAACTGGACGGCGACACCCTAAGGTTGCGAGGCCAAGTGCTGCGCCCGGACGGAACGGAAACCGCCAGCAGAGATATGACCGGCCCCGTCGAAGATGGGCCTGAAATGGCCCGCGCGATGGCGGCAGAACTGCTTGAACAGGCAGGACCTGATCTATTCGATTGGAAAAATTCAAAATAAATTTGCTCAGTGTGAACTTGATCACTGTAGCAGGCGGCGCGATCAGGCATTAATGGGACATACCGAAGAGGAAGTCGGGTCAGTCTCGAAAGTATCGAAAAGTTTTCAGATTGCCGGTGTTTTAATCAGTATTCGAGGGGGCGAGACTGACCCCCGGCTTCCAAAGGTAGCGGGTCGCTGTTGGGTTCAACAGCGACCCGTTTACGTTGTACCCGACCCGCGTTCAGGAAATTGCTTCGACAGCGTGACGAACGGCCTCTCTGGTCTGTTCCAGATCCGCTTCGGTAACCGCCAGCGACGGGTACAGTTTGCCCGGAGCTTTGAATATCCCATGCGCCCGCAACGTTGCATTGTAAGTGGCGTTGCGCTTCGGGTCATCATGGTTTGCGCTGCGATAATCCCGACATTCGGCCTTGGTGAAATAAATGTCGAACAAGGTCTCATCGCCGCAGATGCGATGGGCAATGCCTGCCTCATTCAAAGCGTTCGATTGCATCTGTTGCAACTGCCTCCCAATCGAGCGCAGGTGTTCATAGGTGCCTTCGCGCCGCAAAACCTCCATCGTCTTCAACCCCGCAGCTGAGGCAACGGGGTTGCCGGACAAAGTACCCAACTGCATCAGCCAGCCCTCTTCTCCGACTTTCGATTTGTCGAAGTGCGTCATGATCTCGGCACTGGCGCCCAGCGCAGCCAGAGGAAAGCCACCACCGGTGATCTTGCCAAGCGTGCAGATATCCGGGGTCACTCCGTATCGCTCTTGTGCACCGCCGTAAGCCAGTCGGAACCCGGTGACGATCTCATCAAAAATAAGCAGAACACCAAATTTGTCGCATAACGCCCGCAAGCCATGCAAATACCCCGGCTCGGGCGGGATGATCCGCTGCAAGGGTTCGACCATGATCGCAGCGACATCATCATGTTCGTCAAGCAGCGCTGCCACCGCCTCAAGATCATTGAAAGGCGCGATCAGCATCTGCTCGGCCACACTTTCGGGGATACCGGCACTGTCGGGAACGGCCTGAGGGAAATTGACTCGGCGGCTGGGGGCCAGGCTCATCTGTGCCTCGGCGCTCATACCGTGATACCCCCCTTCAAACTTGAGGATCTTGTCGCGTCCAGTGTAGGCGCGCGCCAGCCGCATGGCGTACATGTCTGCCTCGCCCCCAGAGGCAACGAAACGCACCTGCTCGCAACAGGGAACGGCTTCGATGACGGCCTCGGCGAGTTCGATGCCCTTGCTGTTGTTGGCGAAAAAGGTCAGGCCCTTGGGTAGCTGCTCCAGCACCGCTTCCATCACCTCGGGGTGGCCATGGCCCAGCAGCATCGGGCCGGACCCGATCAGATAGTCGATATATTCGTTTCCATCCTCGTCCCAGACACGGCTGCCCTCGCCACGGGCGATGATGATGCCCGGATCGAAGTTGCCGAAACCGCCGGCAGGCAGAACTTCGTTTGCGCGCGCTATCCACTCTGACTGCGTTTGGACTTTCAGCATCTCAATCAATCTCCAAAATCGGGGAGCCAAGAATTTCGAGGTCAGGTGCAACACCTAAGCCCGGACCTTCAGGCGGGGCAATCCGGCCATTTTCACGTTTTGGTGCATCCGGGCAAATACGTGGCGCAACGTAAGAAGAAAGATCGCATGTGTTCATCAGCGACCCCTGCGGCGTGGAAGCGGCAAAATGCAGCGAGGCCGCCGTTACGATATCTGATCCCCATGTGCATTCTGCGCAAATCTCGGCGCCCAGCTGAACGGTCAGATCGCGCGCACGGCGCATCGCTGACAGGCCACCGAATTTCGAAAGCTTCAACGCAACCGCATCCATGCACCCCAATTCATGCGCCCGCATCAGCGATGCAAGATCAAAGGCGTTTTCGTCGATCTTCATGGGCAGACCCGTCGACTGACGGACAGCAGCACAGTCTTCCAGTGTTTTACAGGGCTGTTCCAGCATCACATCCAGATCTGCCACCGCGCGCCCGGTTCGCGTTGCCTGAAGGCGCGATGCCCCGCAGTTCCAGTCGCCATACACAAGCGGTCCAGGTCCCACGGCCTCGCGCATTTTGATCAGCCGCTCGGCATCGGCCTGCCAATCGCCCTCGACTCCCAGCTTGACCTGAAACTGGCGAATCCCGGTTTGGAAAGCCGCCTTGGCAATTCTGGCCATCTCGTCCGGCGCAATGCAGGTGATCGAATGATAGAGCGGCATATCCGCCCGTGTTCGCCCGCCCAGCAATGCGTAAACCGGCACCCCCGCCGCGCGGCCGAACAGATCCCACAGCGCAATGTCCACGATCGACTTCGCGTAGCTGTGGCCTTGCAGAAACCCGTCCAGCTTTCGCATCGGCGCATCGACCCCAATCGGAGAAATCCCGAGAATCTCGGGGCCCATTTCAGCAACGGCCCCCGGTACGCCATCCGCATAGGCTGGCAGATAATGCGGGATCGGGCAGACCTCACCCCAACCTGTCAGACCTGTATCCGTCTCAAGGCGCAGGATATGAGACGTCACGGTCGCACAGGTCTTGCCGTCAGCCATGTGATAGGTTTCATGGCTGGTCAGTTCGATGGACCAGAGCGTTAGCTTGTCAATCCTCAAGCATATTCTCCTACTGGATCACCCAATTTGGCTTCATCAGGATGCACGCCAAGCCCCGGCGCTTCGGGCAGATGCAGATGGCCATCGACATTGCGAGGCCCACGGCCGTCTGCAACATCAACCGTGATCATGTCCTGACAGGCCCAGACCGCGTGGCAATGGTCATCCGGGATCGTGGCGGCCAGATGCAGCGCTTCGGTATCGGCCAGAACCGTTCCGCCGGTGGCCATCACGAATATGTCTATCCCATGGGCCAGCGCGATATCTCGTATCCGCGCGGCCTTGGTCAGGCCACCCACGCGATTCAGCTTGATCCCGAATATCTGGGCCAGACCATCGCGGGCAATCCGGGCGGCATCCTGCAAGGTCACAAGGGACTCGTCCACAGACACCGGAGACGCATGAAGCCCCGAGATCGCCGCGATATCATCCAGTGTTTCACAGGGTTGCTCGAACATCACGTTCAGGTCTTCGCAGGCGCTCATCACCCGCAAGGCCTGCTGGCGCGTCCAGCCACGGTTGACATCATACAGAACAATCTCTCCGGGCTGCCGGATGCTTTCGACATCCCGCACACGGGCAATGTCCCGCTCGACATCACCGCCGATCTTCACCGAATGGGCGATATAGCCGCGCTTGCGATACCGCTCCATGACGTCGCGTGTTTCCTCGACGGTTTTCGCCCCGACCGAGGACGCAATCGGGCGCGGTGTCCGCGATCCGCCGCCCATCAGATCGGCAATCGGCAGACCCGCTGCCTGCCCAGCAATATCCCAGCAGGCCATATCTATGGGGCTTTTGGCATAGAGGTGTCCGGGCAAGGCAATATCCATGGCCCGTTCCACGTCCAAAACCCGACGCGGATCAAGGCCGAGGATGAAGGGGGCCATCGTTTCGATCCCGGCCCGGATGCCTGGCCCGTGCGCGGGTACATAGGTGTGCCCCCAGGGCGTGCCCTCGCCCCAGCCGACCAGACCGGTATCGGTTTCGAGCTTGACCAGCGTCGCATCAAGCCTTTCGAACTTCAGGCGACCCCCGGACAGCCAATATGGATGCTCAAGCGGCAAATCGACCTGAAAAACGGTAATGGTTTCAATCTTCATAGAGCATACTCCGCCACGGGTGCGCCGAGGCTTTCAAAATCAGGGGTTACACCCAATCCCGGCGTATTGGTTGCATAAAGCTTTCCGTCTTTCACGACAGGACCGCCGACGCCCGTAGATCGCGTGTTGTAGTTCATCAGATCCGTGGTGTTCTGCAGGTATTCAGGCGGGGTCGATGCCGCGAAATGGGCGACAACCGAAGACGTGATCTCTCCACCCCAGGTGTCTTCGCTGACCACAGGGATGCGGTTGTCGATCAGGTAGTCTCGTACCCGCCGGGCCTTGCTGATGCCGCCAAGGTTTGAAATCTTGAGACAACAAATCTCTGCCCCCCGGTCCGCGACGATACGCTGAGCCATGTGGATCCCGGTCACGCATTCATCTAGCTTCAGTGGCTGCTCGGCAATCCGGCGCACTTGCTGGCATTCCTCATACGTGCGGCAGGGTTGCTCTAGAATGAAATCCAGATCCCGGGTCTCGCGTGCCACGCGGATCGCATCGTCTACGCGCCAGCCCTGATTGGCATCGGCCATGGCTTTCTCGCCGGGTTTCAGCAACGGTACAGTGGTGCGTATCCGGTCAATGTCACTGGCCCAGTCGCCTCCCACTTTGACCTGAAATTGCTGATAACCCTGTTCCCGGTACTGGTCCATCTCGGCCACGGTGTCCTCTACCGCTTTCTGCGGCGCGACCCGGTACATTGGCGCGCCATTAGTCAGCTTACCGCCCAACAGCATCCAGACCGGCTGATCACACTCCTGACCCAGTATATCCCAGCACGCCGCATCGAACGGGGCCTTGGCATAGCCATGCCCTTGTACCAGATGGTCCATCAGGTGCTCGATCCGCCCCACCTGACGCGGATCTTCGCCCAGCAGCTTGCCAGCGACAAGTCGCGCCAGCGCAGTCACACCTTCGGAATGGGCCATCATGTAGTTTTCGCCACAGGGGGTGAACTCACCACATCCCTGCAAACCCGCGTCAGTGTCGACTACCACAACCGAGGCTGTCGCTGTTTGAATTGCATTGCCCGCACCCCAGACATACGTACCGCCGACATAGGGAAGCCCGGTCTGGTAGATTCGGATGCGGGTGATTTTCATGCTGCGTCCATTCTGGGCAAGTCGCCCATCCCTTCGCCGCGCCACAGGACAAAGGTCAGGATCGGTTGGTCCGTCGTGGTCATGGCGTGGCTTTGCCAGCTTTTGTGCTGCCGTATCTGGTTCGGGCCAACGAAGGTTTCATCCTCGTCGCTCCGAAAAACCGCTCCGCCCGCCAAGGTCAGATACAGCTCTTCCGCCTGATGGCTGTGCCAGTCATAGTCCAATCCAGCGCCCCAATATCCCACGTAGCCGCGCAACTGGGTCGAGTGGAAATGCCCGGTCGGTCCGAACAGTTCGTAATACCCATACCGATTCAGGAAATCCGCGCCGACTTCCTCTTCGGTGTATGTGTGTTTCCAGTGCGCCAGATGCGCGCTGGCCTGGATCGCCGCGACCAGATCACGGGTTGGCGCCACGCTATCAAGGCCAAAATCGCCCGCCAGATCGGTCGCCGGTATGTGCGCAGGCTGCAAACTCGTCGGTGTCAGATCGTCCGGCCATGATGCAAACGCGGCAAGGTCAGGATGCGCCTGATGCAATTGGCGGGCCGCCTCGAGAACACCATCCAGCGTCATGGGATCACCACAATATTGCCAGTGTGCTGTTTGGCGATAAAGGCGGCTTGTGCTTCCCGCAGCTCTTCCAATGGGTAGGTCGCAGCCAGCGCCGGTTTGATCTCACCCGCTTCGATGTATTTCACAAGGTTATGCATAACCTGCGGGTCAATCACGGTCGAACCGGTGAAAGTCAGATCGCGCAGATAGAAGGTCCGCAGGTCGAGCTCGACCATCGGGCCTGCAATGGCCCCCGAACAGGTGTAGCGCCCGCCGCGCTCCAGTACGTCGATCAGGTTCGGCCAGTAAGGGCCACCTACCACATCAGCGACCACCGTGATCCTCTCGCCGCCCAGCGCCGACCGCAGGTCTTCAGGTGCGCGGGGCAAAACCAGATCAGGGCCAAGGTCGGTCACGTCGGCGTGTTTGGACTCGGATGCCATCGCAATCACACGCGCGCCACGGCGTTTGGCCAATTGACCCAAGGCACCACCCACCCCGCCAGAAGCTCCGGGCACAAGAACGGTGTCTTTTTCCGTCACGTTGGCACGCGACAGCATCCCTTCGGCGGTAGAGTAAGAACAGGAGAACGTGGCCAGTTCAGCGTCCGACAGGTCCGAGGTGATCGGCACGGCGTTCACCGCCAGTGTTGTGGCATATTCCGCGAACCCTCCATCCCGCTCCGAGCCGAAATACCCGGTCTTGTCCATGTTGCCCGGGTCCGACGGGTCACGCAGCCATCCATCGGTGATGACACGTTCGCCGATCAGCCTAGGATCAACTCCTTCGCCTACGGCCACGATATGACCACAGATGTCAGCGCCCTGAATGCGAGGGAAGGTGATAGGATTGCCGCCCCACGTCGGATCCTCGTCACTGACTTCCTCGAACGCGTCGCCTGTCGTCGCATCGGTCACGGTTTTTGAGTACCAGCCGGATCGCGTGTTGACGTCGGTATTGTTAAGCCCGCAGGCTGCGACCTTGATCAACACCTCGCCGGCCGCGGGATCCGGGCGCGGCCAGTCTTCCTGCATCACCATCTGGTCCAGTCCACCGTGGCCCATTGTGACCATGGCTCTCATCGTATCGGGCAGTCTCATCATGCGGTCTCCAGTATGGCGTCACTGCGGGGCAGCAAACTGTCGGGATCGTAGGCAGGTTCACCCAGAACACGGGCGGCGCGGGGTTGGCCATGGATCACGACCTCCAGCTCTGTCCCGGCTTTGGCCGCTTCGGGCTTTAGGTAAGCAAAGGCCAGGATTTTGCCGACGGTGTGGCCATAAGCGACCGACGCTGTGGACCCGACGACGCGCCCGTCCAGCAGCACCGCCTCTCCACCATGCCCATCAATCTCTCCATCCGGTTCAATTGAAAGATAGGCACAGATCCAGGGCAGATCGGTGTTGAGCGTCTTGTCCTTGCCCAGATATTCCTTGTCGGTGCGCGCAAAACGCAGCACGTCGGCCTCGGCCAGAGTGACCTCGTTGGTCAGCTCTCCTGCGCCTTTGAAACCCTTTTCCATTCGCATCACGTTCATGGCGAAGCTGCCGTAGTCGGCGATGCTATACGCCTCGCCTGCGGCCCAAAGCGCGTTGTAAACGTCGATGCAGGCGGTGTTGGGCATGTGCATCTCCCAACCCAGTTCCCCGGCATAGGACATGCGGAAAGCCCAGACCTTGTGACCGGCGATGTTGATTTCCTGCGCGGAAAGCCAGCGGAACCTAGCATTGGTCAGATCGGCATCGGTGCAGCGCGCCAGCACATCCCGCGATCGGGGACCGTTCAGCGACAGGGCCGACCAGTCTGCGGACAGGGCAGTTACCTGCACATCCTCATCCGCGCATTGCTGCGCCAGATGATCCAGCAGGCGTTGTTCAAAGAAGGCGGCACAGACCAGATAGAAGCGGTCGTCGGCCATGCGTACAATCGTGGTCTCCAATTCGATACGGCCGCGACGGTTCAGCATGTGGGTCAGTGTGATCGAACCAACCTTCTGAGGCATTCGGTTTGCGGTCAGCCTGTCAAGCAGGGCATAGGCACCCGGCCCCGAAACCTCAACCTTGGTGAAGGCGGTGACGTCCATGACGCCGACGCACTCGCGCACCGCCTTCACTTCGGTCGCCACCATGTCGTCGGCAGGCGTGCGGCGGAAGGAGTAATGGTCGCGCTGTTCCACACCGTCGCGGGCGAACCATCGGGGGCGTTCAAAACCATACACTTCTTCATGCACCGCGCCCTTGGATTTCAGCAGCTCATAGAGCGGCGACGGCTTGATCGGTCGCCCGGCCAGACGGTTGAAATGCGGAAAGGGGATTTCGTGGCGCAGGCAGTAATCTTCCTCGGCCTTGATCACCTGCCAATCCTTCGTGGCATAGCTGCCGAACCGGCGCGGATCGAATTCGCGCATCGAGATATCGGCGGCACCATGCACCATCCACCGCGCCAGTTCGCGGGTCAGACCCGGCCCCCAGCCGATGCCGATCTGCGTCCCACAGCAGCACCAATAGTTCCGAACACCCGGCGCTGGTCCGATCAGAGGATTGCCATCCGGCGGGTGCGAGATCGCCCCGTGAACGTCGCGCTGAATGCCAAGCTCGGCAAAGATCGGCATCCGGTTCAGGCTTTCCTCAAGCCGCGGCATCACCCGGTCGTAGTCCGCGTCGAACAGCCAGTTCTCGTATTCCCACGGGCAATGGTCATGCCAGACCGAGTTCGGGTTCTCTTTTTCGTAAATCCCGATCAGACCGCGCTGCTGTTCCATCCGGATATAGCCCGAGACCTTGCGGTCATCACGGATCACCGGCAGTTCGGTGTCCAGGTTCTGGAATTCCGGCACCGGTTCTGTCACGAAATAATGGTGCGTCATCGAGGTCATCGGCAGTTGCAGCCCCGACCACTCGCCCATTTGCCTTGCATAGGTTCCGCCTGCGTTCACTACATGCTCGCAGGTGATTGTGCCGTTCTCGGTTTCAACAACCCACTCACCGTTCCCGGCCTGCGTGATGTTGGTGGCGCGGCAGCTACGGAAGATGCGGACGCCCTTCTGACGCGCGCCGGTCGCCATCGCCATCGTCACATTGGTCGGGTCCACATGGCCGTCATCCGGCGTATGAAGTGCGCCCAGAACGCCATCGAGATTGTAGAACGGATGCAGTTCAGCCACCTTTTCGGGGCCGACAAGCTCGATATTGAAGCCCAGCGACCGGCCCACCGACAAGGTGTGGCGCAGCCAGTCCATCTCATCCTGGGTATAGGCCAGACGGAACGAACCGCAGCCGTGCCATGTGACGGGTTGGCCGGTTTCAGCTTCCAACCGGCCGGAATACAGCCCGATGTTGTAATCCACGCACTTGCCCAGTCCAATGCTGGACGTCGAATGCGTGATCTGTCCCGCTGCATGCCAGGTGCTGCCGCTGGTCAACTCGGCCTTCTCCAGCAGGACGGTATCACCGCCCCATCCTTCATGCGCCAGATGATAGGCCAGACCGACCCCCATCACGCCGCCTCCGACAATGACCACGCGGGCGTGTGACGGCAGTTCGTTCCCGGACATGATTTTTCCTCTTCCCGAGTCGCGTTTCTGCTCGACAGGCTAATTCCACAAATGTACCATCGTCAATCATGAATGACACAAATGTATCATCAACTGTTCTGGATCGCCTGTCCGAAGAATGGGACGCCCTGACGCCCGAGGCGCAGAAGGCCGCGCGCTACGTGCTGGAAAACCCAACGGACGTTGGGGTTTCTACTGTGCGCGAGATTGCCGAGGCTGCCAGAGTAAAACCGAACACCTTCGTGCGAATGGCCCAGCAGGTGGGGTTCGAAGGCTACGAAGATTTCCGTGCCCCGTTCCGGGATGCGATCCGGCAGGGACGTGTGTCATTTCCGGATCGCGCCCGCTGGTTGCAGGACATCGGCAAGTCAGGGGAACTGGGCGGCCTCTACGCCGATATGATCGGCTCCGCGATCCGCAATATTGAAGAGACCTTTGCCGGGATCGACGCCGCAAAGCTGAAGGCCGCGGCCGAGGATATCTGGAATTGTCGCCAGATTTTCACGCTGGGTGTAGGCGTCAACAATTCGAACGCGCGAAACTTCACCTATCTGGCCTCAACCGGCATGAAGCAGTTTCACGCCATCCCGCGTCCCGGCTCGACCCCGGTGGATGATCTGGCCTGGGCCGATGAGCAGGACGTGCTGATCGCGATCACGTGCCACCCCTATCGCACCGAAGTCATCGAGGCGATCAAGCTGGCCCGACAACAGGGTCTGACCGTCATTGGTATTTCCGACAGTCCGGCCAGCCCGGTGATCCTGAATGCTCATCACGGCTTTGTCGTTGCAGCCGACACGCCGCAGTTTTTTCCGTCATCCGTCTCGACCATCGCCTTGTTGGAAACACTGCTGTCCTTCGTGATCGCCGTGTCCAGCGATGAGATCGTCGAGAGGGTGGAACGGTTTCACCAACGCAGACACCAACTTGGCCTCTACGCGGAGGAGCCCGAATGAACGCACCCCTGACCCACTCACTGGACGCGCGATACTATACCGACCCTGCGATTTTCGAGCAGGAAATACAGGGGCTTCTGGCCCGAACGTGGCAGTTTGCGGGCCATGTCGCGCAGGTCCGGGAAACGGGGGATTACTTTGCGTTTGAGATCGCCGGCCAGAACCTGTTCTGCATTCGCGGCCGCGACGGCGAAATCCGCACCTTCTATAACGTCTGCCAGCACCGCGCGCATGAAATGGTCACCGGCGCGGGCAACACGCGTGTCGTCGTCTGCCCCTACCACGCCTGGACTTATGAGCTGTCCGGTCAATTGCGCGCCGGACCCAACATCAAATCCGTCCCCGGGTTCTACCGCAGCGCCATTTGCCTGACCTCGGTGCGCACCGAAGTGTTCAATGGTTTCATTTTCGTCAATCTCGATGACAACGCCGCCCCGATGGATGAATGGTACCCCGGCGTGCGCGAGGAAATCCGCGCCTTTGTCCCGCAAATCGACGATCTGGAACCGCTGGAATGGGTCGAGATCCCCGAAAACTGCAACTGGAAAGTCAGTATCGAGAACTATTCGGAATGTTACCATTGCCCGACCAATCACCCGACCTTTGCCGAAGGAGTGGTCAAGCCCGAGACCTATGACATTCAGCCGGACGCGGGTGGCGGCTATGTGTTGCGTCACACGACGGAATGCCAGAGCCTCGACAAGATGACCTACCCCATCGACCTGTCGGTACCCCACGCAGGCGATTATCAGTCATGGTTTCTGTGGCCGATGTTTTCCTTCCAGTGTTATCCCGGCAATGTGCTGAACACCTATCACTGGCGCGCGGTTGATGCCGATCACTGCTCCGTCTGGCGCGGTTGGTACACTGAGGGCGGCTCGGACAGCGCAGTTATCCGGCAACTGGCGGTCCAGGATCGCGAAACGACGGTCGAGGAAGACATCCGCCTTGTGGAATCCGTTCATCGCGGGCTCAAGTCGCGGGGCTATCGCCCCGGACCGCTTGTTCTGGATCCGCGCTGCGGAGTGATGTCGGAACACTCCATCGCGCGACTTCAGCAATGGATGCGCGAGGCTGTGGATTAGTGGCCGAGGTTGCACGCTGATGCTGATGCCTGAAGTCTGGCGCCCGGAACACAAACTGTTCCCCCATCAGGTCGGGTTCACCTGCCCGCCGTTCGACTTTGACGCCGCGCCCTCGGATTTCCTGCGCATGTGCCCCGAAACCGTGGGCGTTCACGGGTGGATGCTGCACGTGCCAGACTACGTGCACGGATTGGATCAGCGGAGACAGAACTTTGGCATGCTCGAAGACTTCGTGCACTGCATGTCCCGCAACAGTGTGGATGTCTGCGGTCAGGTCGGTTCGAATTGGGTCCATGCCTGCGGGCTGGGCGTAGAAGGCGTTCGGCAACACTGCGAAGACCTGTCAGACAAATATGGCACGCGCTTTCACATGGCCGGATATGCCATGGTCGAGGCACTGCGTGACCTGAATGTCGAAAAGGTTGCCCTGAACGCCGCCTATCATTGGCCGGAATGGTGGCAGGGCACGGCCGGCTTCTTGAAGGAAGCCGGGTTTGATGTGGTCTGGGCCGGGAATTTCCACGATCAGGGCTGGTTCGGCAGTCAGGAAGAGGTCAATTCCTGTCGCTGGGTCTTTGACGGCGATCTGGCACTGAAAAGCTTTGAATATGTGGCCGACAAGGCACCCCGGGCCGAAGCGATCCTGATCAATGGCATGTGCAATTTCCGTACCGGGCCCGGTGGCTTGCCGCAGCGCCCACTGCATCTGGCCGATACCCTTGAAGATGCGCTGGGCAAACCGGTGATTGGTCATGACATCGCGCTTTACTGGCGCGTCTTCAAATCCCTCGGTATCGCACCCGGTACACCGCACGGGCAATTGCTGAAACGTCTTTAATTATTCGAGAGGCCATGACCATGCACAAAATCCTCGCGCTCTGGGCCGTGCCCAGGTCCACGTCAACTGCGTTCGAGTGGATGATGCGACAACGCGGTGATCTCGACTGCCTGCACGAGCCCTTTGGCGAGGCGTGGTATCAGGGAGAGAACCCGCTTTGGCATCGGTTCCAACCGGGTGATGTGACAACACCGGGCCTGACACTGGACAGCGCGTGGCTGGACATTCAGCAGCGGGCGAAACGGGGGCCGGTCTTCCTCAAGGACTTTCCGCATTACATCAACCACATGTGGGATGCCGAGTTTCTGTCGCATTTCACCCACGCCTTCCTGATCCGGGACCCGGCCAAGACCATCACTTCGATGTACAAGCAATGGCCGGACTTTGCCGAAGGCGAGGTTGGCTTTCCCGAACAGCGTGCCCTGTTCGATCTGTTGACCGCACTGAACAGAACTCCGCCGCCGGTTATTGACAGCGATGACCTGCTGGAAGATCCACACGGCATGACCCGGGCCTTCTGTGACGCGGTGGGAATTCCGTTCATCGAACAGGCGCTGAGCTGGGAACCGGGCGGTGATCCGTCCGCCCTCAGTTGGTGGGACGGCGGGTCGTTCCATGGCAACCTCGCGAAATCGACCGGGCTTGCGCCGCAGACACGCACGCATATCGACATCGCGGACGCGCCAGACCGTGTGAAACAGGTGCACCGCAGGATGAAACCGCATTACGATCACCTTTACAAACACCGCCTGACACACTGACACATCGGAGACCCGCAATGGCCGACATTTTCGACGAAGACCTGTTTCTGAAAGGACTGGAGCAAAGGAAGAACACGCTGGGCGCAGAGTATGTGGAGAAAAACCTTGCTGCCGCCGACGACTTCACCCGCCCGTTTCAGGAAGCCATGACGGCCTGGTGCTGGGGGTTTGGGTGGGGCGACGACGTGATTGACGCCAAGACCCGGTCGATGATGAACCTTTCGATGATCGGTGCGCTGGGAAAGATGCATGAATGGGAAATCCACTGCCGGGGCGCCATCAACAACGGAGTGTCAAAGGAAGAAATCCGCGCCATCATCCACGTGATCGGGATTTATTGCGGCGTTCCTCAAGCGCTGGAGTGTTTTCGCGTGGCCCGCAAGGTGCTGGACGAAACCTGACGAACCGTCACAGACCAGCCGCCGACAAGAGCCGCACGCCTTCTTCGTAGTGTCGCCTGTTCTTGAAACAGCCGGGCCAGGCCCAGCGCTCGGCGGTAAAGCCCGGCTGCAATTCCAGAATCTGTCGGGCATGTCGACGCGCCAGGGAATGGTTCCCGGCGGCGGCGGACAGCATGCACAGCACGACCCTGGGACGAACGCGTCCGGGGTCAACCCGCAACACGTTATGGGCATGCTGCCACGCGGCCTTGTCCCCGGTTATCATCATTGCAATTGCCAGGTTTGCTTCGATCCAAATAGGGGGATGCGGCGTCAATGCCAGCGCTTTCTTGCAGACCGAAACGCCTTCTTCAGCCCTGTCATCATACACCAACAGGATGCCGTAATATCCCAACAATTCCGGGCTTCCGCTGAAACGTTCCACGACGGCAAGCATCAAGCTGCAAGCCTCTGACGTGTTGCCAGCAACACTGTGGGTGAAGGCATGGAGGGCCGAGCAGTACGGGTCCGTTGGGTTCAGATTGCACAGCTTCTTGCATTCGGCCTCTACCATTGCCAGCGCCTCGGTCGGGTTTGCATCCATGCCTAGGCGGATCATGTCCAAATGACAGAAACCGATCGCGACACGTGCCGGAAGGTATCCCGGGTCAAACTCCAGACAGGCGCGATATTGACGGATGGCATCCTGCAACCCGTCTTCTGTTGCCTGACTTTCCAGAATGCGGGCCTTCTGGAACGCCGACCAAGCCTCGGTCGATGTGGCACGACCTGACCAGATTTCTGACCAATACCCGTCGCGCAATCGCAGTTGGAGCGCCTCGACGACCTTCATGGCGATTTCTTCGACCGCGTCGAATGTTTCCTTTGCGCGAAAGCGGAACCGCTGTGTCCACAGGCAAACCTGATCCGCGGTTGACGTCAGTTGAGCGGCCACCCGCAGGCCTTCTGCACCGACCACACTGCCGCTGAGAACATAGCCTTCAACCGGGCCTTCCTGCCTGCGCGCGTCACGAAGCTCGATCACGTCGGACATTGTGCCCAGAAGAAACATGAGCTCGTCTCGTATGGAGGATGCAGCGATGCTGATATCCGGCGTTTCCCCGACAACTTCAAAAGGCTCTACAACAACCGCTGGACGCAAACGCCCCCAATGCACCGGCAAACCGCGGCCCGCCAGAACCGGACCGTCTGACTCTGTATCGATGTCCCAATAAGCCTGCCGCTCAACCGTCAGCCATGCCTCGAACTCGGGGTCGGCAACGTCCAACCCTTCCAGCAACTCAGCGCGGTCTGAACTGAGCTGCTCGTCAAACAGATCAACCTCGACTGCTGCCAGATTGATCGACACCGTTTCACGGGTTACTTCAAGAAAATCAACTTTATGCTTGGAAAAGCGTTTGCTGAGAACACTAAGCTCTTTGCGCAACGACGCCGCGCCTTGTGCGGGCGAACTCTCGCTCCAGAGCTTGTCCTGCAACCAAGCCCTGCTGCGTATCGCGGTTTTCGACAGAAGCACCAAAGCAAGAAGAGCTTTCGCTTTGGTGCCCCGAGGCGTCACATCCTGACCGTCGTCGCAAATAATCTGAAACGGTCCGGTCAAAAAAACCTTGGTTCTTGCCTCAGTCACTAACGGCCCTCAAAAGCGTTCGGGGGTTGTCGTTAACCGCTGCATCCAAAAATGACGATACCGCCCATCGCTTCATAGGCAAGTTTGCAGCACCATGACTCGTGATCGGGGTTCGGATCCGGCTTTTTGTCACTCAGGTCCGGAACAACGATATGAACCACATCCTTGGTGTCATAGACAAACCTGACCTCTGGGTTACCACTGTCCGCCAGGATTTCTTGAATTTTGCGTTCCGCCGCATCCTGATCATCTTGCGACCCAAGCGCACGGCCGCGCGCGGCATTCAGAACTTCACACCCCAAGTCTTTCAATGAATAATTCGGGTTGATTGTCAAACGAGCCATGTAAAATCTCCTTCTCAAACAACAATGCCCATTTGTATACCCCGTTACATGCTTATCCGGAAACGAAAATGACCGACATGTTGATTGAACGCGCTGAAACTGCTCGGCTAATTTCCGAACCCTCGTTTGCCGAATTCCCCAAGGGTGCGCCAATCCACGCGGCTTTTCGCTTGATCGAGCTGCGCAACGGGACTCTGCCCCCCAAGGGCGGGATGGGCCATCGCGTGTCTTTCGGCACCGGCCGCACACCGGAGGAGGCGGCGCGGCTGGCCGGGTTTGAGGCGATTGAGCGCTATGCCTTGCAATACAGTACCGAAGCACCACAAACCCGCGAAAGCCTGATCGCGTCGGATGGTGCATCCCATGGGATGTCAACCGAAGCGCTTGCACTGGGTGTTCCGGGCAACGACGGAACGGTCACTTCGAAAGGTGCCGCTGCCGGTCCAACACACGAAGCCGCCGCCCTTTGGGCGGCGCTGGAGTGTTTGGAACACGCTCTTGGATCACACGGATTTGACCATCTGGTGCCGGAGACTGCACTGCCCCACGATTTGACGCAGTGGCTGAATGTTCAACTGCGGCAACTGAGCATTCACACCCTCGAAGTCCCGGGCATCGGCCTTCTGCTACGCGCGGTTTGCGCAGACGCGGATGGCGGCAGGCCCACCTATGGATCGGCGCTTTCCGCAAATCTGGCGCAGGGCGTCTGGCACGCAGCATCCGAGGCGGTGGTGTCCTGGCGCAACATGGTGATGCTTGATAATAACGGCGTGACGGATCACGGCATGGATGCCGAGCAGGCACGTTTATTCCGGCTTTATCGCGGCGCGCTAAATGACCGGCCCACAGCACCGACAGAGTTGTTCGACGTTCAGGCATGGAAGACCCCGAACCCGTCGCTGACGACTGTATTGACGGCCGCAAGCAGTGCAGTCGGTCGTCCGGTTGCGATTTTTGATATGACGGCACCTGAAATCCCGCTGCCAGTGGTCAAAGCCGTGCCAGTCTGAGCACCTGTCAGGATCCGTCTTTACGAAAGCGCGTCGTGTTGCGGTTGGTCCCTGCTTCGCAACGATCCGCGAATTCCGAGAGCTGCCTGCAACGCTGGGTCTCGGGCGAGCCGCAGACAAACCGTCCCGGGTCAACATGCGGGATTTCAACAAATTCGACACGGGTGATCACGCGTGGTTTGGCAGCAACTGTGATCATGGGTCCAACCTCGATCAGACTGGCGAGTGTATAGCCCGAGACCGGGCGCGCCGATGTGCCTGTTCCCAGCATGATATCGTCCAGAAACCGGGGATCATCGTCGGCAGGCCCAAAGTCAAGGCGCATGGGCATTCCAGGTGCGCCGCGCCCGAACCGGACCCAGTCCAGAGGCACCTTGTGCTCGCCCAAGTACAGTTCTGAAGTTTGGAACGCCCGAAAGTAAAGCCCAAGCGGATCAGAGAATGCCATTGCCTTGCCTGTAGGTGACTTACCACCTTTTCCCACGGCCAGTTCGAGCGTATCGCTCGCCAAACAGAGCCCGGCATGCCGGCAGTACAGATCTTTCCGGTTCGCGAAATCAAGCACTTCTTCGGGTCGGGCACGCCGCCTGCTATCGCCATTCTTAACGACGTAAGGGAACGAGAATAAGTGCATGGTCCGGATCAGATCGGTCAAACTGTTCGTATCCTTGGCCAGAAACAAAACATGCTGGATATTCAATGGATGTTCCGGCGGATGCGCGTAATCCGTACCCACCAGCCTTTTGTGAAAACGGGCCGCGCGCTCGGAAAAATCCATCGACGTCCATACCGACCGTGAGACTTCAAACAGGTCCTTGCAGGAGTAGAAGCGCCCGGACGCCGACGCGACCACCGACAGGAAGTGATCGAGATCGAAGGCCGCCATGGTTCGCCACCATTCCATCAACTCGGTGGTGGCCACAAAACGCTTCGGACGCATTCTGCCGCCGGCATCGGGTCGCATTACCAGCGCGTATTCAAGGTATTCGTTGTGCAGTTCAACCCTGCTGGACCAGCCTTGGTCTGACAGGCGAGCTGCCAGTTCATCGCCCAGACAATCCCGCGGCTCTCGTGGACTGGCGCGCCATCTGAACCGATTCGATTGCTGGCCCGCCTCGATGTCACGCGGATCCATGACCAGAAAAGGGCTGACGCCTTGCCTTTCAAAAGTGTTCTGAATGCTTGAATTCCACGCTGACAGGGCAGCGTCGTTCGCGCGCTGATCGGCAAGTCCAGGCGATTGAAATACAGACATCAACGAACACCGTTGGGCATCAGAAATACAAGAATGGAAAGTCAGAGGCCTATGCCCGCGTGGTTTCATTTCCAATGGGAGGGTCCCGGCGGGTGACGAATACGGGAGCATCATGAAAAACGACCTGTCATGGGGCGGGCACCTTCATCCTGCCCAGCCCGCCTGTTCAGGCAAATGACGGGTCCACCAAAGTTCAGGCGTACTGTTCGCGATATGAATTTCACTACCGGAGGAGCGACCGCTGACGATGCTGAGGCGATCTCCATCAAACGTTTCGAGCGACATTTTCGCGGTGCCCCGGAAGTTCGCCATATGCTCGGCCAAAATGCCGACGGCAACGCGTTCACCCATTCGGACACTGTCGAAGTAGTCGCTGTAGAAATGAACCCCTGCAAAACTGCGCCCGATCGCGATATTCGCAGCCAATTTGTTCAGTTCGCCATTCAGCGTCAGTTTCTCTGAGCTGTCGTCTGGTCGCTCAGAATCAATCAGTGTTTTGCCGCCTGCAGCCGGAACAAAAACGCGCGGCATACCCGCCTCGGCCAAAGACACCCGGGACCCGTCCAGCGCATGGGTCCGGAAAAACCCCTTGAGCAATGTGACGCACGCCCCGGCAACTGCCCCATGCGCCGCGCCGTAGGACGGTTGCATCGGTGAGCCTTCTGGATACGCAATTGGCAACAGCAAGTTGCAATCGATTTTCGGCAGCCCATTATGAGACACCGCGTTGTGCGCGAACCGCCTGATGGACGGTGCAGCGGCAATGGCGTCCATCAGACTGAAGTCTTCGCTGGCGACGCTTTCCAATTTCTTCAGATGCGCTACGGCAAACGGCTTGGCTGTTCCAAGCATCGCGCCATGGCCATTCGCCACCAGAGTAGCAATATTGCCTAGCTTTTCAGGGCGGGCACGGTTGTGCACCTGAAAGGTTTGGCGTCGCACGGCCCGCAACGCCCTGGTCGCAGTTTCCGCCAGCATTGACAGCACATGGGTCCCGCCCCAATCAGCCTTGGCACCATTCGCGCAGGAGTGCCCACCCTCAGGCAGACCGTCATCTGCGTCAACACCTCGGCCCAACATCAACAGGCAAGCGTTGAAAAAAGCCTGATAGATCGTGTCAAAATGTACATAGGTTGCAAGGTCACGCGGCGTTTCAATGAACTTCGGGCCACACGTCTCAAAGGCTTGTTCGCCGGCTGTGTCTGCCCCGTTCTGAACATCCAGCCATTCGGCCCAGTCCCGCAAATAATCCACGCCAACAGCCTGAGGAGCAACCCTTTGGTCAAGCCGCAATGCACCAAATGGCATTGCCCCTGATGCCGTTGTTTTTGCCAACCGCTGCCCTTGCGCATGCGCTTGGTCTGACGTCAGCGTGTCATGCCCCTGTAAAAGGAACTGCGACACGTATGGCCCTTCCAAGCAGCCTTGGCTCGAGCCGCGGAACAAGGTTCGGGAAGACAGACCCTGGCCATCTCGAACCCGGCGTGCCGAAGGTACTTTACCGATCTCGGCGCCGTTGGCGTCCTTTGGACAACCGTCTTCACGGAACCACTCCAACTTGCCAAGGGCGCCTACCACTTTGTCGGATACCTCGGCACCTTCTCGAATGGTTTCAAACGGCACATCCCGCAAATAGGCCATCGCATAGAGTTCAGCCATTTCTGCCGCAAGTTCATCTGATCCAAGCCTGGGTGCCGGAGCGATACCCAAAACGCCGGCATCCAAACCATTCAGACCCAACCGGTGACCCAGGATTGGCCCTTCCCACGCACGCCATCGAAATTCACCACCCTCTGATGGCGAGGTGCGGAAGGGCCCGGAATAGGCTGGTGTATCAAACAGCGTCAGCCTGTTTCCATAATTGTCGGTGCAGGTAGGGTCAGCCACTTCTTCCAGAAATTCGGTATAAACCTGCGCGTCGACAATACCATTTTCGTCATGCCGCAAGCCCTTCGAAAAGCTCGTGGGCCAAATCCCGGCAAACAAATCTGTTTCGCCGTTATGTTCTTCGGCCGCCCTCTCCCGGATTCCAACCGGCGCGTTCGAATGACACCGATCCCGGCCCAATCCTTGGATACGCGTCTCGAGGCCCTGCCAGGGTTCAGATGGAACAGTATGTTGCGGCATGTTGTTCTCCCGATCTACCGAACAACGATTCGCATGAAGCCGTTACCGGATCGTGACCGGTAATTCGGAAAGGGTTTTTCTTGTTCTGAAACACCTTGAGACGGCCTTACGATTAAGGGGACTCGCGGCACAGAGACTACGCGCGACCGTTGCCCTCTAATCTTTCGGGAAGATGCAATACCTAGTGCAAATCGGCATCAAGGGCTCTGACAGCTTCGACCTGCACGCACCGGACAGAATGAAAAAGAATGTTGAGTGTCGGAGCGGACGGGACCAGAGTCGAACGTTCTCTGGCTGATAAGTCACTGTTATCGTTTGTTTGGATTCACTTGTAGGGGCCAATTGGAGAGGAAGCGACTGTCGAACCAATCAGACCTTCAACGATCCACGACAATTCTGTCGCATGGCCGGAGCAGTCCTGCTCTGGAGCCAAACCAAACTTTCGGGCGTATTCCCCAAGAACTGTGCAGAACTCCAAAATTCGACCGCGAATGTGATCTCGGATCTCTTTGCCTTCGCGCTGGCGGAGCTCGAAGGTGAAACGACTTGTCGTAAATCTCATGACACACGAGAATTGGCAGAAAGGAAGAAGCCCGGGGAAAATAACGGGCAAGACACTTCGGCGGCAAAAGGAGAAGATGATGACCAGACAGGAAGGGGGCTGCCTTTGCGGCAGCATTCGCTATGCGGTATCGGCACCGCCAAGCCGAGTCACGATCTGCCACTGCCGGTTCTGCCAGAAGGCGACCGGCTCGGCCTACATGGTCGAACCGATTTTCGACGAGGCGGCGCTGGAGATCCTGACCGGGACGCCCAAGGTCTATGACCAGGTCTCGGCCGGGTCGGGCAAGACCGTCCATATCCATTTCTGCGCCGATTGCGGCACAAGGCTGTGGCTGAGTTTCGAACGCTTCCCCGGCGCGATCGGCATCTATGCCGGCACGTTCGATTACCCCTGCTGGTTTCCGATCGAACCGGAAACGTCCAAGCACATCTTCCTTGGTGTCGCCCGTGTCGAAACGGTCATCCCGCCCGGCCTGCCGGCCTTTGTCGAACATGCGATGACGAGTGACGGTCAACCGCAGAACGCGACGATATTCGAGAGCTGCCATGTCATCGGCAGCCATTGATCAGCCCCATCGCCTCGACAGGCGAGGCGCGCCTTCCGGCAGCGGGTGACGCGATGCGAAGCCTGCTCTATACCTCCGGGTCCCCCTTCGCGCGTGGCGTGCGGATCCTGCTTGACGAACTCGGACTCGACTATGACCGCAACGAGGCGCTTTCGGCCCCCCGGGGCCGACGATCCGGCCTCGGCGCCCACCCTGCAGGTGCCCATCCTTCGGGACGGTGCGGTCACGCGTTTTGGAAAACGGGCTGATCGCCGAATACCTGCTGCAAACCTATCCTGAAAGACCGGCGGCAACTCCGTCACTGGCCGCTCTGGCCTACCGGCCCAAGCCCCTCTGGCGCGACAAGATGATCCTGGCCACCATCCAGACCTTCGGCACCGCGGCAACGACGATTTCCCAGATGACCTGGCCGGGGTTCGGGTCAGCGACAACAGCCACCTGGCGCGATCGGCCGAAAAGCTCCATCACATTCTGGCAAGGCTCGAGAGGCAGATCGGCGCGCCCGCCGAGGGTTTCCTGCCCGGAAGTGTCTCTATCCAGGGCATCTTTCTTGCCGCTCATGTCCATTTCATTCAGGCACGGCCGCTGGACATCGACGTCGGGCTCGAAAGGTTCGCCAAGATCGCGGCCCTGCTGGACCGGCTCGACGAGCGAGAAAGCTTCGAAGCCAATCCCGTCTGGTGGTGGACACCCGTCGTAACCGGATACGAGCCCGACGGCACACCGGTTTTGGGCGACAGCGTCTGCCCCGAAGGGTGCGGCGCCGGCCCGTATCCGAAGCGGCTTGTGCATCACTCCACAGGGGGCAGGCGTTCTGAGCCGAGCCGAGTTGCCGCAGGGTCCGAACGAGGGATCGCGCCTGGCCGCGAGGGCGGCGAGTGACATTATGACAAGATTAACTGTCTGCCTTTAAACAGAATTTCAGAAAGGACGTTCCCGCACATTGAACCGGGTCGCATGCCCGCGCGCCCAAGCGAGTCAGTGCACCCAGCCTCCTTCGGCTGGGTGGCAGAAGAAATGTCACGTATGGAATGTTCGGTTCCCGGCGCGCAAATTCAAGCGCCTGCCGGGTGATGCACGCGCCAAGGCCAAAGTCCTGCGGGCGCAGGACCAGACCAAAATCCCACTCGGAACCTTCCTTCTGGAAGCCACCCCAGCCGACATAGCGTTCCCCGGCGAAAAAGGCCCAGTGGCCGAGACTGTCACGCGCCCAGCAGGCCTCCTTGGCGGCGACGAAGGCGCGTGCGTCCGTTTCGCCCCAAGGGCCTTTCAGCAAGGGCATGTGCTCGCGCAGGCGCGGGTCCGACATATGCGCGACGAGATCGGCGATTGCGACCTCGGTCAGGCGACCAAAGCGTATGTCGTGGGAAAGGCTCATGTCGACAACCGGGCCTTCGATCCCCCCTCGGTCATCCAGCGCGACAGCGCGCTTTCGCGACGGCGCAGGAAAGCCGCAAGAAACGTGTGGTAGTCCGATGACACGACGTCGCGGACTGATGGACGCGCCGCCAGTGTCGCGCGCCATTGCGACACCTTCGCAAGCCCGTCGAACACACCGAAATTCGCGATGCGGTCGAAAGTATCGAAGTATCGGAAGACCGGCGCAAAGACGGTGTCAACAAGGCTGAACCGTGCGCCCGCAAACCACGGGCCATCGCCAAGCTGATCCTCCAGTAGCCGGAAACGCGCGTGCAGTCTGCCGGCCGTGGCCTCCAGCGTTGCGTCGTCGCGGGCCGAATAGAACCCGGCAATGTCGCCCAGGCATTCCGAACCTAAGCTGATCCAGGCGCGATGGCGCGCTCGGTCGATCGGATCGGCCGGGTGCAGGGGTTTGGGCCGGGTCTCTTCGAGATATTCCAGGATCGCGGCGGATTCGAACAGTGCTGCATCGCCCACCTTCAGCACCGGCGTCCGCCCGAGCGGCGAGATCTCGAGGAACCAGCCGGGTTTGTCGGCAAGGTCCACAGTCACGCGGTCATGGGCGACGCCCTTTTACGCCAAGGCTATAGCGACGCGCTGGACATATGGGCAGAGCACATGGCTGACCAGCGTCAGGTTTTCGGTCATGATAGCAGCCTCGTTATTCAACCGGTTCATGGCAGTTTACCTGCATGAACCAGGTTTTTCAGAGGTTGGATTCGGATCGAACGACCACCGTGCCCTGCATCTGCGGGTGAAAGATGCAGAAGTAAGGGTGTTCGCCCGGCTGGTCGAAGGTGATCGCGGCGCGGGTGTCGCGCGTCATCTCGCCGGTGTCCCAGGAGCTGTCGGCCGCTGTGGCGGTGTGGGGTGCTGGATCGTCATTGATCCAGACAACGGTGTCGCCCATCGCGATCTCGACCAGTGCCGGTTCGAACGCAAATCGGGAAATGCGGACCTCGACCTCGTGTGGGCCGTCGTGGGCTAGCACGCGTGGGGCCGACCCGGCCAGGGCGACGGCACAGCCCAGGCCCCGGCCAAAGTCACGTCGCGTCAGCCGATGCATGACAGACTCGCAACCATCCGTTCGGCGTGCTGCTCATGCACACGGAAGGTGACAAGCGCATCCTCTAGCAATGCCTTCAGGGGTTCGACCGTGACCGTCGGGATGAAGCTTTCGGCGACGGTTTGGTTGACGACCTGATGATAGCCCAGCTCGTTCGTCGCATAGGCGCAATCGAAGGCCTTCCCGCTGAGCGCCATCAACTCCGCACGCTTGGCCTCGGCACCCTCTACAAGAGCTTGGGAAAGGGCGTTGTCCTGCGGGGTCACGTTCAGTTCGGCGATCAGCGCGCCCGCAGCCTCGTTCACCGCCGAATGGTCACGGATCATCGTCTGCGCAAACTCTCGCACCGACTCGTTCTCGGAAATCGCCAGCGCCAAATGGGCATAGCGGATGTCGAGACCGCCGGCGGTGTAGGCGGTGTGGGCGATCTCGAGGTCGTTCATCGGCTCCGCGGCATGGGCAGCGAGACCGCCGCTGGCAAGGGCAAGGCCGAGGGCAAGGGTCATAGTCTTCATCGGTCATTCTCCGTTTCGTGGTTTCGGTTCCTCCGATCTGCCCGAGGATCTCCGGCGTTTGAATGCTGCCAAGTCCGTATTCCATGCTCGATCGTCCGAAGAACTGGACATCGGTGAGAACCCGACAATCATGGAAACCATGTTAGACCTGCTCAGCGATATCCTTACCCGCTTGTCGCTGCTCGGCACGCTCTAGTTCCGCACCAGCTTCACCGATCCCCAGGGGGTGCGCGTGCCGGCCTTCCGCGACGTGGCGCGCTTTCATTTCGCGCATCGGGTCGAGGCTCTGGTGTGGGTGGCGGGGCTCCCGGAACCGGCGCATCTGGCTCAAGGCGACCTGACCGCGCTCAAGATGTCCGACCTCCGCAGTACGCCGAGCTGAGCTATCCGGCCGGCGAATGACGTCATGCAACTCCAACTCGACGGAGAAATACATGACCAATCAAGATCCTATTCCCGCCCGCGTGGCCGCACTCAAGACCAAGTCCACGCCAGACCTGAAGCAACAATGGCGCGAATTGCTCGACAGCGAGCCGCCGCCATTCAATCGTCGCTATTTCGAGAGCCGACTGGCGCACCGCGGACAAGATCCATGCCCTTGTCCTAAAGATAACTTGCCAGATCAGCCGCCACGTAAGACGAGCCGTTGTCGCTGAGCAGCTTCCTCTTGTGCACACCGGTAGCGTTGTTGCGGCCTGAAGCGTCCTATGCCAACTCCGGCGTGTCAGTGACATCGCTCGCCTTCATCGTTGTGCAAAGCTTCTGCTTTTGAACTAAGATCTCCACAGGAACTACGGCTTCATGCGGATCCTACGCACCGTCTTCTACGTGCGCGAGGAACTGCCTCTACCCTCGGGTTCGGACGGGCATGCCCGCCATCTGATTGCGGCATCGCGCGACGACTACAACCAATACCGCCCGCATTCCAGCCTGAGTGGGTTGACACCAAAGGAATATGCTAACCGGTCCGCCGTGGACCAAAACCCGAACAGAGCTAACCAGTCAACGCGGGCTCTTTGGGGAGCGGGTCATTTTTCGCGCATCTTTCGCGTTACGTGACGAAGGTTGCGCCCAGTCAGAAGTGAGCCGATTGGACCCAGGCTGCGCCGCCGGGAAGCAGCGCGGGCATCCAGCATATAGCTGAGAGACCCTTATGGCTCACCAAGGCTTGATGCAACAGCCGAGGCAATTGCCAGGTCCTGGACCCCAAGCCCTGTCAGATCCACGACGGAAAGGCTAGCGTCAGCAAAATTTGCCCCCTCCGACTTGCCCGCAAGAATGTCGCAAAGGGACAGATCTGCCATATCTGAAACGCACCCGGCGCGCACGGCGGCGCCGAAATCGCCGTGATGCAGACATTGCGCGTGATTGTCTGTGGCGATGATGGCGGCGCGCGCCAATACCTCGGGGGCCAGTTCGATCTTGCCGGGACTGTCGGCACCCACCGCCACGATATGGAGCCTGTCCGTCAGATCATCCGCGTGAAGCACCGGCGATGTGGCCGGGGTCGTGGTCACGACAATATCCGCAGCATGGCAGAGATCGCGCCCGGTGGATGCGACCGAGACGGTAAAGCCCTTCTCTTCCATGTCAGTGACATAGGTGCGCATGCTCTCGGGAGAGCGCCCTTTCACGATCAGGCGCGAGATCCCGGTCTCGGCACGGATCGCCTCGGCTTGCAGGCGGGCCTGTGTGCCGGTTCCAACGATACCCAGCGTGGCCTCTCGTTCTTCCGGCTTCAGCGCGGCCGCCAGTGCGCCGGCTGCGGCCGTGCGCATCTGGGTCAGCCAGCCCTCGTCCTGCAGGATCGCAACAGGGCGGCCAGTTTCCGAAGACAAGACCAGAACCAGACCATTATTCACAGGCAAGCCCCGGTACGGGTTCCGGTAGAACCCGGTGGCAAGCTTGACGACGAACCACGGCCGGCCTTTGGCCTTGGCCCCCTTGATGTGGCAATCGCCAAGCAGCTCGCCAACCGCTCCCGGAAACAGGAACTGCATCGGCTCGGGCTGGTCGATCAGCCCGTTTGCCATGTCGATGAACCCTTGCCGCACCGCCGCAATCGCAGCGGGCATGTCGATCAGCTCCCGCAATTCGTCCAGTGCCACAATCCTCATGATGCTGCCTCAGGCCCGGAAATCGGCGTAGTGGGTTTCGAAATGCGCACGCATCGCGGCCAAACCGTCTTCGAACACCTGTTCGCGGCCGAAACCGATGCGGAAATGGTTCTGCGGGATCTCGGTCAGCTCCGAAGCATAGATCGCGCCGGGCAATAGTAGCACACCGCTTTCTTCCAGCAGTTTGCAGCAAAACGCATCGCCCCCTTCCGGCCCGACAAAGCGCGGAAAGGCCACGCACCCGCCCAGGGGGCGCGTCCATTCGATCAAGCCCGGGAAATCGGCGAAGAGCCGTTCCAGCGCCACAACGTTTCGGGACAGAAGCGCGTGGTTGCGCGCAAGGATCCGCTCGCGCGCCTTCAGCGCGATCAGGGCCAGCACCTCAGAGGGGCCGGAATTGCAGATCGACAGGTAGTGCTTGTAGCGTTCGACCCGTTGCAGCAAGTCCCTGTCCTGCGCCGCGATCCAGCCGATGCGCAGGCCCGGCAGGCCATAGGCCTTGGACATCACATTGAGCGAAATACCGCGTTCGTAGATATCGGCGATTTGAGGCATCCGGTCGGCGGGGTCGAGTTCGACGCCGCGATAGACCTCGTCGCTCAGGATCCAGATGCCATGCTCGCGGGCAAGGTCGATCAGTGCCTGAAGATCGTCGCGCGGCATCAGCATGCCGGTCGGGTTGTGCGGAAAGTTCAGCGATAGCAGCCGCGTGTTCGGGCGGATCGCGGCGCGGATGTCATCAAGATCAACCCGCCAGCCGCCTTTCATCTGCGTCCGGTGCATGGGCACGCCAGTGGCGTCGCAGACCGACAGCGGAATGGTCTCGGCGCTCTGGTAGTTCGGGGTCGGCACGATGGCATGGGACGCGCCATCCAGCAGAACCTTGGACACCGCGTAAAGCCCCTCGCCCGCGCCCGCGAGGCACAGGATATTCTCGGCCGCCAGTCCGTCATAGGTTGCCGCGATTTCCGCCCGCAGGGCCGGCGCCCCCCATGTCTCGGTATAGCCGAGCCAGAGCTTTTCATAGGCGTCCCGATCTTCGGGTGTGGCAAGTGCCAACAGGTCCGGCACCGACATGCTTTCCAGGTCCGAGGCCGTCATGTGGTGGCGGGTGGTGAATTCCCATTCCGAGAAGAACACTTCCAGGCCGAAATCGCGCATCGGGCGGGGTGCCGTCATCGAGTGGTCCTTCCTTCAGGTCTTTTTCGTATCGTCCACGATTTTCATCGTGGCAAGGCCGCTATTGCCCAATTCCACCGCCGCGAATGGTCCGCCGTGGCACGTGTTACCGGGGTCCCGCGGGCCCAGCGGAGGCGTCTCAGCCAGGATCTGTTCGGCGAATTGCTCGGCATTGTCCTTCGGGCGATAGCCAAGGAAGCTGGCCTTGCTGTTGTCCACCGGGCAGCGGTCGTTGTTGGAAACCCCGTAAACAACGGCGAACCCGGTCACCGGTGTTTCGATGCTGCGCTGCACCAGCTGGATCAGGTCATCATAGGACAGCCAAGACCCAAGCGCGCGGGCACTGGTGACCTGCGCACAGGAGAGGATGCGCATATGCACGCTTTCCAGCCCGCGCTTGTCCCAGTAAAGCGATCCCAGATCCTCGGCGAAACACTTGGCCAGCCCGTAGAAGGTATCGGGGCGATGGCGAACCTCGGTGTCGATGAAATCGGTCGTGGGGTGCATTCCGACAGCGTGGATGGAACTGCCATAGACCACCCGCCGCAATCCGTTGCGCGCCGCGGCCTCCCAGATGTTGTAGGCGCCGATGAAATTCGGCCCCAAAAGCTTCTCGAACGGCCCTTCGTCCGCATAGGCGCCCATATGCACGACCATGTCGGCGCCTTCCAGCACGCGCATCATGTCGTCAAGGCTGGCAAGATCCGCCTTAGCATAGGTTTCGCCGTCATAAAGCGTGCCGATATCGTCCGCGATGTCGGTCGAGACAAGCTGGTCGCACATCATGGTCAGCGGTTCGCGCAAGTAAGAGCCAAGCCGCCCGGCGGCGCCTGTCAGGACGAGTTTCTTCATCAGTTGGATTCCTTTTCAAGTTGGGCGACCGCTGACGCAATGCCGGTCATCGCATAGGCCTTGGAAACGGCGTTGACCGTCAGCGTGCGGTCCTTGAAGTCCGAGTTGATCGCAGTGAAAGAGGGGAACTTGCGCCCGTTGAACAGGATGTGCTCATAGATTTCGTCCGACAGGATCATCACCTGCGGATGGTCGGCCAGCACCACGCCCAAGCTGTGCAGATCGTCGTCGGAGTAAACGGCGCCGGCGGGGTTGGAGGGCAGGTTCAGTATGATCCAGCGCGTGTGCGCCGTGATGGCGCGGACAAGGTCTCCGGGTTGTAACCGAAACCCGTTTTCGGCCACGCAAGGGATCGTGACGGGCCTGCCGCCAAGGATCAGAACGATATCCTTGTATTGGCCGAAATAGGGCGCGCAGAGCAGGACCTCGTCGCCGTCCTCCAGCGTGGCCCTCATCGCGTTGAAGATCACCTGCTTGGCGCCGTTGGCGACGATGAACTCGTCAACGCCATGGGCGAGATCTTTCTCACGACGCAGCTTGTCGGCCACCGCCTTGCGTAGTGCCAGCGTGCCGCTGGTGGGCGGGTATTTCGTCTGTCCAGCCATGGCAGCGGCATGGGCGGCGTGCTTGATGTGTTCGGGCGTGTCGAAATCCCGCTCGCCGAGCCCGAGGTCAATCACATCCTCGCCGAGCACACGGGCCTCTTTCGCCGCCTGACTGACCCAGGCTGACGCCGAAGGCTTGACCGGATCCAGCCGCGACGACAGCGCGATCATGCCATGCCTCCGCGCACCTGCACCAGCAGCGCGTCGGCGCCGCGGGCCAGGATCGAGGCATCGGTGCCGCAGGCCACAAATGTAAAGCCCTCGTTCAAAAGCTCGGTTGCAAAGCCCGGGTCCAACACCAGCGTTCCGACCGGCACGCCCTTGGCAATCAGCTTTTGCGCCGCCGGTTTGATCAGCGCCCAGACCTCGGGGTCCATCGGCTTGCCAAGCTTGCCGATGTCGGCCGCGATATCCGCCGGGCCGAAGAAGATGCCAGAGACGCCTTCGACATCGGCAATCGCCTCGGCCTGTTCAACGGCCGCACGGGTTTCCAGCTGCAGCAGCACCGCCGTTTCCGCCTCGACGCGCGCCGTATAGTCGCTGATCCGCCCGAACTTGGTCGCCCGCGTCGCGCCAGAGACACCACGGGTCCCGTTGGGCGGATAGCGCGTGGCGGCCACCGCGCGGCGCGCTTCCTCGACCGTCTGGATCATCGGAAACAAGAGCCCCTGCGCGCCCAGATCCAGTAGCCGCTTGACCGCCACCGGGTCGTTCCATTCGACACGCACGATGGCGGTTGTGTCGCTGGCGGCAAAAGCCTGAAGCTGCCCCAGAGTGCTGAAATAGTCGTTCGGGCTGTGTTCCATGTCGATCAGCGCCCAGTCATAGCCCGCGGGCGCTACGACCTCGGCCGAAAAATTGCTCGCAAGGCTGATCCACAGGCCGACCTGTTTGCGCCCCGCCGTGAGCGCTGCTGTAAAGGGATTGGCGGCAAGCTGCATCAGATGATGGCCTTTTCAATGATCGGGCAGTGGTTGGGGATGCGCTCGTAGTTGAAGGGCGTCAGGTCAAGCGCCCGATAGCCGCCATAGGTGATCCATTCCGCCGTACCGCGCCCCATCGCAGGGGATTGTTGCAGCCCGTGGCCGGAGAATCCGTTGAGGAAGAGGAAGTTCTCCACCTTCGTGTGCGGCCCCAAGATTGCGTTGTGATCGAAGGTGTTCATGGCGTAATGCCCGGCCCATTCGGATTGCACCTTGATCGCCTCAAACTGCGGGATTCGGGTGGCAAGGATCGGCCAGACGTGGTTTTCCCACAGCGAGAAATCCATCGCGAAATCGTCGTAGTCCACCGCCGGGTCGATCTCGGAATGGCCGCCGCACTGATAGGTGCCGCCGCCGTTTTCGCGCACATGCACGCCGGATGGGTCGATGGTCAGCGGCAGATCCATCTCCAGCGGCTGTTCGGCCTTGAAAATCCAGGAATAGCGCTTGCGCGGCTCCACCGGGGTCTCGATGCCGGCCATGGCTGCGGTGCGCGCCGCTCTCGGGCCCGAGGCGTTGACCACATGGCCGCAGGCAATCACCTCGCCCGATTTCAGCGTGACGCTGTCCACACGCGTACCGGCGGGGTTGAGCGTCATCGCCACGACCTCGTTCTCGACATATTCCACGCCGCGTTCGCGCGAGGACCGTCGCCACCAGTCGAACACGGCCGACCCGTCCCAGAAGCCTTCGTCCACCGTGTTGATCGAGCCCAGCACGATGTCATCGACATTGTAGAAGGGATAGGCAGCCCTGATCTGGTCGGGCGTCATCAACTGCGTGCCTGCCCCCGCCGCGACCTGAACCTTGTGGCTTTCACGCAGGACATTGGCGAAGGCGTCATTGTCGGCCAGATACATGTAGCCGAAATTGCGGATGCTGAGTTCCGGCACCCGTTCGTCACCGCCCATGTAGCTGCGCAGGTTCTTGACAAAATCCGCCGCGAACTGGCTGATCCGCACGTTGAGCTCGGCCGAGAACTGCTGGCGCATGCAGCTGTTGGTGTGGGCGGTTGAGCAGGCCTGGTAGGTCGTGTCGCGTTCCACCACCAGAACCGAGCCGTAGAAATCCTTGTTGTCGCTCAGAAACCAGGCGGTCGAGGCCCCCATGATCGCCCCGCCGACAATCACTACGTCATACTGGGCCTGTTTCGGGCTTTGCGTTTGTCCGGCCATCAGGCGATCTCCCCTTTTGCGACGGCATCCTCGACCGCCTTGATGTCATCGGCCGTCAGGCCGTAATCCCGCGCTGCGGTTTCTGCCGAGATGTATCCCCGCGCCAGATCGCGCAGGACCATATCCCGCGGCCGCTCGGCAGGGTAGCCATAGCCCGCGCCACCAGGGAAAGCCATCACGACGCGGCGCCCGTGGGGCACGAACTGCTTGCCCTTGCCGCGCATCGGCGTGCCATCGTCCAGCGCGATGGTGGTGCAGGCCCCGGCCATGCCCCCGCGCCGCCCGCGCGCGGGATGTTCGACCCGATCGAACATCGCCTGGATGTCGAACTCGTGGCCTTCCATTGCGCCGACCTCCATGTGTTGGCCCAGCCCGCCACGCGCCTTGCCCGCACCGCCGCTGTCGGGGCGTAGCTCCTTGCGCCAGATGATCACGGGCCCCGCGTGTTCCGTTGCCTCGATCGGCATGGTCATCACGCCCGAAGGGAAGGCGGTTGCATTAAGCCCGTCCAGCTCGGGCCGCGCGCCGGAGCCACCGGAATTGAAGGTCAGCACCTCGGCGCGCCGTGCGTCGACTAGAGTCGGCGCGTCAGAGCGCGGGCGCAGCGAGACTTGAAAATTACACAGGCATCCAGCCCCTTCGGCAGGCACCAGACCCGGCACGATCTTGTCGAATGCGTCATAGACCGTGTCCGGCACGAAGTGACCGACGATGTGGCGCAGCGCGACGGGTGCGGGGTGCAGCGCGTTGACGATGGTGTTTTCCGGGGCCGTGATCTCGAACGGGGCCAATGAGGCTGCGTTGTTGGGGATCGAGGGCGCGATGGCGACCTTCAGCGCATAACACGCATAGGCCTTGGCATAGACCAGCGGGCAGTTGATGCCCTTCTTGTCGAGCCCTGAGGAGCCGGTGAAATCCGACACGATGCGGTCTTCGTGCACCGTGACGCGTACTTTCAGCGTGATCGGCGCGTCGAACCCGTCCACCGTCATTTCGCCTTCGGCGAATTTTCGTGGCAGGGCGGCAATCGCTTCCAGCGTGGCGCGGCGCGAGTTTTCAAGGATGAACGCCGCGATGCCATCCAGGTCATCCAGATCGAACTCGGTCATCATGTCTATCAGGCGGCGGTGGCCGATCTCGTTGCAGGTGGCCAACGCGTAGATGTCGCCGATCAGCTGGTCGGGTTCGCGCACATTGCCGCGAATGATCCGCACCAGCGTTTCGTCCACCTCGCCCCGCTCGGCGAATTTCATGATCGGGATATAAAGCCCTTCTTCATAGACGCTGGCCGCGTCCGCTCCGAAGCCGCGCCCACCGATATCGACGATATGCGCGGTGCAGGCGAAGAACCCTACCAGCACGCCGTTGTGGAACGACGGCGTGACCATGGTGATGTCGTGCAGGTGGCCGGTGCCCTCCCACGGGTCGTTGGTGATGTAGACATCGCCCTCGAATATGTTCTGCCGCCCGATGCGGCGGATGAAATGCGCCACGGCGTCAGCCATCGCGTTGACATGCCCCGGGGTGCCGGTGACGGCCTGCGCCAGCATGTTGCCGTGGGTGTCATAGACCCCGGCGGACAGGTCGCCGGCCTCCCGGACGGAGGTCGAAAAGGCCGTGCGCACCAGCGCCTGCGCCTGTTCCTCGACCACCGAGATCAGCCGGTTCCACATGACCTGATAGGCGACCTTTGAATGTTGCTTTGTCATGTCGGCGCTCCTTACCCCTTGGTCACGACGTCGATGCAGCCGTCGGGCTGGCAGATCGCGTCGCGGCTTGCGGGAACGATGATGGTGGTTTCGGCCTCGGTCACGGCGGCGGGGCCGTTGGCGCGCTGGCCGGTCTGCATGGTCACCCGGTCGATGACCTGGGCCTCGACGAAGGCCCCGGACGCGGCATCGAACACCCGGCGCCGGCCTTGCGCGACGGCGGTGCTTTCGCCGGCCGATGCGGCCACAGGCGCGACGGCTTCAGGCGGTGTGGTCGCATTGACCGACCAGACGGTGATCTCGACATCCAGACCCGCGACCGTGCGGCCGAAGAGCTTGGCATAGTCCTCTTCGAAGCGTGCCAGGAAGGTCGCAGCATCGGGATTAATGGCCTGTTCTTCCGTCAGCGCGATGGGAATTTCCCAGCCCTGTCCGGCATACCGCATGTAGACCTTGAATTCCGAAAGGATCTCCGAGGTCTCGTCGCAAGTCCGCACGAAGCCCGTGACCTCGGATTTCAGCTCTGTCAGCAGCGCTTTGATCCGCGCGGGGTCAAAACCGCTGAGTTTCATGTAGACCGAGCGGTTGGCCTCGTAGCTGTAGGGCGCGCGCAGGAACCCGATGGCCGAACCGACCCCGGCACCGGGCGGCACGATCAGGCGGTCGACACCGAGCTTTTCGCACAAACGCCCGGCATGGAGCGGCGCCGCACCGCCAAAGGCTATCATGGTGTATTCCGACAGATCCTCACCATTCTCGACCGCGTGAACACGGGCCGCGTTGGCCATGTTCTCGTCGACGACCTCGGCCACGCCAAAGGCGGCCTCGATGGTGTCCATCGACAGCGTGTCGCCGACATGGGCGGTCAGCGCCGTTTGCGATTGGTCGGGGTGCAGTTTGATCGCCCCACCAGCGAAATTGTCCGGGTCCAGCTTGCCCAGAACAAGGTCTGCGTCCGTGACCGCAGGCCGCGTGCCACCGCGCCCATAACAGGCCGGGCCGGGTTCGGAGCCCGCGCTCTCGGGCCCGACTCGGATCTGGCGCATGTCGTCCACATGGGCCAACGAACCTCCGCCCGCACCAATCTCCACCATGTCGATCACCGGGATCGAGATCGGCATGCCGGACCCCTTCTTGAACCGGTAGGTCCGCGCGACCTCGAACACACGGCTGGTCTTGGGCGTCTGGTTCTTGATCAGGCAGATCTTGGCGGTCGTGCCGCCCATGTCAAAGCTCAGCACCTTGTCGATGCCGTAACGCGCGGCGATATGGGCGGCAAAGACCGCGCCCCCCGCCGGACCGCTTTCCACCAGCCGCACCGGGAAATCGGCGGCGTTCTGAAGCGAGATGATGCCGCCGCCCGAATGCATCAGGAAGACGAGGCAGTTTACGCCTTCGCCGCGCAACCCCTCTTCCAGCCGGCCGAGGTAGGAGGCCATCAGCGGCTTGATATAGGCGTTCGCCACCACCGTGTTGAACCGTTCGTATTCACGCATCTGCGGGCTGACCTCGGACGAGATCGACACCGAGACATGCGGCAGGCGCTCGGTGAGAACCTCGCGCACCATCTGCTCATGCGCCGGGTTCAGGTAGGAATGGATGAGGCCCACCGCGACGCTTTCGAAACCCGCCTTTTCGATCCGCGCGGCCAGCGCCTCGACCTCGGCGCGGTCCAGAGGCACCATGACCTCGCCACGCGCGTTCACCCGTTCATTCACGGTAAACCGGGACTGCCGCGGCAAGAGCGGCTCTGGCAGGGTCAGGTTCAGATCGTATTGCTCGAACCGGCTTTCGGTGCGCATTTCAATCACGTCGCGGAAGCCTTGCGTGGTGATCAGCGCCGTCCTGGCTCCGCGCCGCTCGATCAGCGCGTTGGTGGCCAGCGTCGTGCCGTGGATGATCTGCCCGATCTCACCGGGCGTGATGCCGGCCCTGGCGCAGACCTGGTGCATCCCGTCGATGATCGCGTTTTCGGGCGCGGCATAGGTGGTCAGCACCTTGGTGGAAAAGATGTCATCCCCTTTTTCAAGCACGACATCCGTGAACGTTCCCCCAATATCCGCACCAAGCCGGATCGCACGCCTGTTCATCCCGTGTTTCCTTTCGACCAACCAGAGCAAGCGGGGGCGGGGATCGACCCCGCTCGGCCCTCGGCGCCCAGTCTTAGGGCCTGCTGAGGAAAACCAAAAATTGGAATTTTTTCTTGTTGTGGTTATGTTGTGTTATCCTTGGCCGCCTCGGCCGTCAGCCGGGCGAGTTCGGCGGCATAGCGCACGAACCGCGGCACGCGCCGGTCGTCATAGCGCGCAAAGACCTGCAAGGGGCTGGGCGTCCAGTCGCAGTTGAGTTCGACCAGCCGGCCCTCGGCAACAGCCTCCTGCACGATCGCCCTGGGCAACAGCGCGATGCCCATCCCGTCCACCGCCATCGGCACGCAGGACGCAAGGCTGCTCGAGTGCACAACCCGATCGCGCGACAGGCCGTTGTGATCGGCAATTTCGGCCAGCTCACGCACGGCCACGGTGTGCCGCGCATGGGTCAGGACAGGATGGGCAAACAGGTCGGCGAGCCCGATATTGCCGCCAATACCTTGTGCCATTTCCGGCGTGGCAACCCAGACGTAGCTGTAACTGCCAAGCGGGATCGTCCCGCGCAATTCGCTGGAAAATGGTGCTGTCTGCAACGCCAAATCCAGTTGCCCGCTGACAAGGCCACGGTCGATCTCGCGCGAAAGATCAACTTCTAGTTCAACGCTGACCGATGCATAAGACGCCCTGAACGCGCGCAGAAAGTCGTGCAGCCATGTGCAGGCGATCAGCTCGGTTACGCCCAGGCGCATCCGCTCCCTGATCAGATCCCGCCGGTTGGCCTGTTCGAGAAACGCCTCGCCTGCCAAAATCACCTGTCGGGCCGCCTCGACCAGCGTCTCCCCGGTCTTCGTCAGCCGGACCGATCCCGCATCCCGGTGCATCAGAACGACCCCGAGAGACTTCTCCAGCGCCGAAATCCGCGCCGAGACATTCGGCTGTGTTGTTCCTAGTGCCGCCGCCGCCTTGCGAAACGTTCCGGCGTCAACCACCAGGACGAAAGCTTCCAATTGCTTGATGGTGATCCGACTTTTTATCATGCGGCTCTCAAGGATAAGAAAAATCTATCCTCATTTTGGCAGATTGACGCCGGAAGGGGAACGGTTCGGCCCGCTCGCGCGATATGGGGGCTGCGAGGGCTCCTTGATCGCCATGCCAGTCAGCACTGTTTGATGTGTCCATGTGTTGGCGAAGGCGGGATCTTTGAACGTTTCGTGGAACTAGGCGCAGAACTGGTTCTCACCACCCTTCAGTGGGACGAGGCGTTTGACATAGGTTCTGATACATTGACTGGCGTTAACGACGACGACTACCAACCACTGTTCCCACTAACCGCGAAGCTGGAAAAGCTAACGATAAAAATCGACCGGCCCCAGTCGAGTCAAGCCGACATTCAAAAGCTCGAAGACGCGATGCAAAGAGCAAGCGACCTGTTGGCTCAAAGGGTTGAGAGGTTGCCTACTTGCTTGAGTCGGGCAGTGGAAAACCGGATGGTTTATTTGTCCGCTTCGTCCGCAAAGTAGACGTTCAAGCAAGTTGCAGCGAACGACCGCATTGAGCCCAAATGTATGTACCGGCTGCTGTTCGCAAGTGAGATATCGGCGTGGCTAGCGGTAGTCGCTGATATGTATCC